>JAPULH010000099.1 GCA_027295155.1 Gemmatimonadota bacterium | reverse complement strand
GTCGGAAAGGTGGAGGAGGCTGCCCTGGGTAACCGCCTCACGCCGTCCGTCATCGACGCGGTGGCGGAGCAGGCGTTCCGCCAGTGCCATCCGCTCAAGAACATCACGGTCGATGCGGAGTGGCGCAGGGCGATGGTGCCGGTTCTCGTCCGGCGCGCCCTCAAGGAGATCGCAGCCTAACAGGTCGCTGACGTCTCGGCCGGCGCCCGCTGAGGTCTGGCCGGTGCCCGCTGAGGTCTAGGCAAGGGCCCGCTCAGGTCTGGGCAAGGGCCCGACCGGCCGCTACACTTGGCTTCACCCGCGCCGTTCGTCGACCCCTCTAGTGCCTGGTAGCTTGATCGGCCGCAGCGGTCGGGCGATTTGGATCCTGGGAATGCCCGAAAAAAGCAGGAGGTTACTAAATGAGCCAGCACACGCTCCCCGATCTGCCGTACGCGTTTGACGCGCTCGAGCCGACCATCGACGCACGGACGATGGAGATCCACCACGGAAAGCATCACGCGGCGTACGTGAACAACCTGAACGCCGCCCCGGAGGGTCACGAGAATCTTCAGGGCCTGTCCGTGGAAGAGCTCCTCCGCGGCATCGATCAGGTGCCGAATGACATCCGAACGGCGGTCCGAAACCACGGTGGCGGTCACGCCAACCACTCGCTTTTCTGGACCGTCATGTCTCCGGGCGGGGGAGAGCCGGCTGGCGAGCTGCTGACGGCGATCGAAGGTCGGTTCGGGTCGGTGGACGGGTTCCGGGAGGTGTTCACGAAGGCGGCGATGGGGCGGTTTGGCAGCGGGTGGGCGTGGCTCGTCGTGACGCGCGCGGGCGGGCTGGACATCTACTCCACGGCCAATCAGGACAGCCCCTATATGCAGGGAGACACGCCGATCCTCGGCCTCGACGTCTGGGAGCACGCCTACTACCTGAACTACCAGAACCGGCGCCCCGACTATGTCAGCGCCTGGTGGACGGTCGTGAACTGGGAGGAAGTAGCGCGGCGGTATGCGGAGGCCACCCGCTAAGGCTCAGTCCCCGAAGCTCGTACCGATGGCGCGGGCGGTCAGGATGACGTCACTGTCCAGCGGGACGGACTTCACCTCGCTGAGCGCGTCTGCCAGCGGCACGGCGCGGACGTGCGGTGGGTCTAGCCCGACCATGCAGCCGAAGTTGCCTTCGGCCGCGCAGCGGACGGCTGCAGCCCCGAAGCGGAGAGCGATGAGTCGGTCGTACGCGTTGGGAGGCCCGCCGCGCTGCAGGTGCCCGAGCACCAGTGAGCGGCTCTCCTTGCCCGTCCGCTCGGCGATCTCGTCGGCGACCAGCGATCCGATCCCGCCGATCCGTGGAAGCCGCTCGCGTCCCGCCGGCACCGTCTTCATCGTCACCTCGCCACCGACAGGCGTCGACCCCTCCGCGACGCATATGATGCTGAAGTGCCGGCCGGAGCGCTCACGCTCCGCCACCTTGTCGCACACGACCTCGATGTCGTAGGGGATCTCGGGAATGAGTATCACGTCGGCCGTTCCCGCCAGGCCGCTGAACAGAGCGATCCATCCAGTGCTCGCGCCCATCACCTCCACCACGAACACTCTCTGATGGCTTTCCGCTGTGGAGTGCAGCCGGTCGATCGCGTGCGTGGCGGTCTCAACGGCGGTCAGAAAGCCGAAGCTGAGGGTGGTCGCGGCGAGGTCGTTGTCGATCGTCTTCGGGATGCCGACGACTGGCAGCCCTTTCTCTGCCAGGTCCGCCGCGATGTTGAGGCTTCCGTCGCCGCCGATCGCGATCAGCACGTCGAGCCCGTGTCGATGGAAGGCCTCGAGAACCTCCTCCGAGCGATCGCGTCGCTCGATGCTTCCGTCCGCCTGCCGGCACTCCCACTCGAGAGGGTTGCCGCGGTTCGTCGAGCCCAGGATCGTGCCGCCAAGGTGCGTGATGCCACGCACTCGCTCCGGCGTGAGCGCGACCAGCTCGCCCTCGGCGTCAGGCAGAAGGCCGGCGTACCCGTTCTCGATACCGACCACCTCCCAGCCACGGTGGGTCGCGGCCAGGACCGTGGCCCGGATTACCGCGTTCAGGCCGGGTGCATCTCCTCCGCCGGTGTTGATGGCGATGCGTCGCATGTGCGTGCCTCCTTCGGGCGGTCCGCCCGCGATCCAGCGTTACCACCATACTAAACCGGAAGGGAGGGGATGGCTTCGACTGAGCGCTTCGGAATCCTGGTCGGGGGTGGGCCCGCGCCCGGGATCAACAGCGTGATCGGCGCGGCGACGATCCGCAGCGTCCTCGATGGCGCCGAGGTTCTCGGCATTTACGACGGCTTCGAGTGGTTGATGACGGAGGATGACCGGCATGTGGAGCCGCTGACCATCGAGCGCGTCAGCCGCATCCATTTCAGCGGCGGCTCCTGCCTGCGGACGTCGCGGGCCAATCCCACCACCGACCCCCGGCTCTTGGAACGGACCGTTCGGACTCTCAAGAAACTGGGCGTGACGGGGCTCATCACCATCGGGGGTGACGACACCGCGTTTTCCGCGACCAGGCTGGCCGAGACGGCGAAGGGCTCGATACGAGTCGCCCACGTGCCCAAGACGATCGACAACGATCTCAGGCTTCCGCACGACTGCGACACCTTCGGCTACCAGACGGCCCGTCACGTGGGGGTGCGGGTCCTCAAGAGCCTGATGGCTGATGCGCAAACGACGTCTCGCTGGTACTTCGCGGTCGCGATGGGCCGTAAAGCCGGGCACCTGGCGCTCGGCATCGGAAAGGCGGCGGGCGCGACCATCACTCTGATCCCGGAAGAGTTCGCCGACGGCCGCGGGCTGGAGTACATCGTCGATACGCTCGCCGGGTCCATTGTCAAACGGCGGGCGGCCGGCCGGCCGGATGGAGTCGCCGTGATCGCCGAGGGCGTCGTGTTGGGGCTCGCGAACGAGCAGTTCCAGTTGGACGACGTCGAACGGGATGAGCACGGACACATCCGGCTTGCGGAAGTCGACGTGGGAGGCATCCTGCGGAAGTGCGTCAAGGCCCGTCTGGCGGAGTTCGGGATCGAGACCACCATCGTGGACAAGGATATCGGGTACGAGCTCCGCTGCGCAGACCCGATCCCCTACGACCTGGAGTACACTCGCGATCTGGGTTTCTGCGCTTCCCGAAGCCTGCTGGAGGGCCGTGACTCGGTCATGGTCACGATGCAGGGCGGCCGATTCGTGCCCCTCCCGTTGAGGGAGCTGCTGGATCCGGAAACCGGTCGCATGGGCGTGCGGATGGTCGATACGGAGGCCACACGATACACCATAGCCCACAAGTACATGATCCGGCTGCGCCGCGAGGATTTCGAGAAGCCGGAAGCACTCGAGGCCCTGGCGACCGCGTGCGGCATCTCCCCCCGCGAGTTCCGGCACGAGTTTGGGCACCTAGTGGCTGCGTGAACGCCGTGGACGTGGGCGCCGGATCTCTGTGCTCGATTCGCACGGTTCTCTTCGATCTCGACGGCACCCTGATCGACTCGCACGAGCTGATTCTCAGCTCCTACCGCCATACGATGGAGGTCCACCTGGGGTGGATTCCGCCCGACCAGGCGTGGCTGGTGAACATGGGGAAGCCTCTCGTGACACAGCTGCGAGGATTCGCGTCCGGCGAGGATGAGACTCGTGCGATGATGAAGACGTACCGCCGGCACAACGCAGATGTTCACGACCTTCTCGTGCGGCCCTTTCCGGGGATAGAAGAGACCGTGCGGCGGCTCCTGGTCGGCGGATACCGCCTGGGCATCGTGACGAGCAAGGCGCGTGACGTCTCCATCCGAGGGCTGGAGGCGTGCAGACTGAGCCCCGGCTGGTTTGAGGCCCTCATTACGTCCGACGACCCGGTTCCTCACAAGCCGGATCCGGGGCCCGTACACCTCGCGCTCAGTCGGGTGCGTGAGGAGGATCCCCGGCGGACGCTCTTCGTCGGCGACAGCATCTGGGATCTGATGGCGGGGCGGTCGGCGGGAACCCGCACCGCTGCGGCGCTGTGGGGACCCTTCGGGCGCGAAGAACTCGCGCCGGGAGATCCGGACGTGTGGTTGGATCGGCCGGGACAGGTCGCGGAGCTGCTGCTGCCGTGAGGCCCCTGTAGCGACCTGCTAGCCGGCGACGGCCTCCTCGCGCGCGCCGGCTTCCGCGTCTTCCCGGGCTTCCGCCTCTTTCCCGGCCTCCGCCTCCGACCCGGTCGGCGCGGCGTCGTCCCGTATCACGATGGCGATTGCCTCGTCGAGCGTCTCCACCAGGTGGAAACGGGTCTGCTCGCGAACGCCCTCGGGAAGCTCTTCCAAGTCCCCCTCGTTGTCGCGGGGAAGGATGATATCGCGGATGCCCGCACGGTAGGCACCGAGCACCTTCTCCTTCAAGCCGCCGATGGCCCGGACGCGGCCGGTGAGCGTAGTCTCGCCGGTCATCGCCGTGCCGTGACGAACCGGCCGGCCGCTCAGCGCGCTGACCAGCGCCACGGCCATGGCGACACCCGCTGACGGCCCCTCCTTGGGGACCGCGCCGGCCGGGACGTGGAGGTGAATCGACCGCTTTTCCTTCTTCGGAATGCCGAGCTCTTCCGCGTGGCTCAGCGCGTACGTCAGGGCTGCCTGCGCGCTCTCCTTCATCACGTCGCCGAGGTGGCCTGTCAGAATCAACTCGTCCGGACCGTCCCTCACGTTGGTCTCCACAAGCATGATGTCCCCGCCCACGGGCGTGTAGTACAAGCCCGTGGCGACCCCGACCTTGTCCTTCTCCAACATCCGCTCGGGGTGCACCTTGGGCTGGCCGAGCAGATCGCGCAGATTGTCGTCGCCTACCTCCACCTTCTCGGCATCCCCCGAGGCGATCTTACGAGCGGACTTCCTGGCGATGGCACCCAGCTCACGCTCCAGGTTCCGCACGCCGGCCTCGCGTGTGTAGCTGGAGATGATTTCCCGGATCGCATCGTCGGCGACATCGAGCTGGTCCTTCTCTAGTCCGCTCAGCGCAATCTGCCGCGGTAGCAGATAGCGCTTGGCGATCTCCAGCTTCTCGCCCTCCGTGTAGCCCCGGAACTCGATCGCCTCCATGCGGTCGCGCAGTGGCCCCGGGATCTGCTCCAGCACGTTGGCTGTCGCGATGAAGAACACATCCGAGAGGTCGAAGGGCACACCCAGGTAGTGGTCCTGAAACGCGTTGTTCTGCGCCGGGTCGAGCACCTCCATGAGAGCGGCGGACGGATCGCCCTGGAAGGAGATGCCCAGCTTGTCGACCTCGTCTAGGAGGAAGACCGGATTCCGCGTGCCGGCGCGCTTGAGCCCCTCGATGATGCGACCCGGCAGGGCGCCGACGTACGTGCGTCGATGGCCGCGGATATCCGCTTCGTCGCGAGCGCCTCCGAGGGAAACGCGAACGTACTTCCGGCCCATCGCTTCGGCGATCGACTGGGCGATCGACGTCTTGCCGACACCGGCTGGTCCCACGAAGAGCAGCGTGGAGCCGGTCCGGTCGTCCATGTGCCCGGGGGGCTTGGTGTTGGGGGCCGGTTTCTCGGCGTCGGGGGCCACCTCAGGCTCGGGGGCCGGTTTCTCGGTGTCGGCGGGCTCAACGTCGGCGGGCTCGCCGTCCGTCGGACCGGGCTCCGCAACGGCCGCCTCATCCTTCCCCGGCTTGCCGCCGTTCTTCAGCTCGTGGAGCTTTCGGACCGCCAGGAAGTCCAGCACGCGCTCCTTCACGTCCTGCAGCCCGTAGTGGTCGCGATCTAGGATCTCGGCCGCGGTCTCGAGGTCGAAACTGCTCGTGGTGAGCTTGGACCACGGCAGGTCCGCGATCGTCTCCAGATAGGTGCGAATGACCTGCGCCTCGGCCGTCTCGCGGGGGATTCTCTCCAGCCGCCGGAGCTCGCGGTCGATCTCCTTACGTGCCTCCTCGGGGAGCCTGAGTGCTTTCAGACGTTCGCGGAGTTCCTCGACTTCCTCCGAGTCGACATCCTCGCCGAGCTCCTTGTGGATGGCCTTCAGCTGCTCGCGGAGGAACATCTCCCGCTGCCGCTCGCCCAGCTCTTCCTGCACCTTGCTGCGAATCTGCTCCTGTGCCTCGAGGACGCCGATCTGCCGCTGGAGGTGCATGAGGAGCTTGCGAAGCCGATCCTCCACCGAGAGAGTCTCGAGAAGCTCCTGCTTCTCCTCGGCCTCGAGCTCGGTGTAGAACGTGACGAGGTCCGCCAGCTCGCCCGGCTCGGAGATCCCGCCGAGCAGGTGATCCACGATCTCCTTCGGGACTCCTCGAAGACGGCTCAGCTCGGCCGCTCGCTCGCGAACCTCCTTGTAGAGCGCGGTAAACGCCGCCTCATCGGGATCGAGCGGCGGCATGTCGTCCATGCGCCGGCTGACGACCTCCATGTACCCGTCCTTGACCGAGTACTCGAGTGCCGCACCTCTGACCTCGCCCTGGATCACCATCTGAATGCCGCCGGGCACCCGCTGCATCTGAGCGATCCGCGCGATCGTGCCGACGCGATACAGGGTGTCGGCGTCCGGGATCTCGACGTCGGGATCCTTCTGGGCGACCGCGAAGATGCGCTTGTTTCCGGCGATGGCCGCCTCGATCGCCTTCAGCGTCATCTCTCGACCGGCCGCGATCGGCGCCGCCAC
>JAPULH010000098.1 GCA_027295155.1 Gemmatimonadota bacterium | reverse complement strand
CCACCTCCTCCACGAACCGAGGCAGCTCCCATAGCTCCGGCTCGTCCGGCTGGTCGCTGTAGTGGGATCCAAGCTGGTCGTAATAGTAGTACTCGATGCCGGCTGCCGGGAAGTAGCTGCCGAACGCCTCCAGGTACTCGTGGGTCGCGCCCGGCCCGCCGTGCAGGAGGAGCACCTTGGTGGTCGGGTTATTGCCGATGCGCTTGGTCCAAACACGAAAGGTGCCCTTCGGAGTGCTGATCGGAATCATCTTCACGCCGCCGGTGAGCACGTCGTCGCGCGCGGAGTAGTCGAGGTAGCCCCCGGACCCTCGGTCGCCGGGCCGTGGCTCATCAGCACAGGCGTGCACGCCCAGGACGCAAACGGCAAGACGTGTGGCTCTTAGCACCCGAGTCTCCCGTCCGGCCGGCTCCGGAGGCGGACTTCAGCTCCGCAGCTCACCGTGCATACGCTTGAGCAGCTGAATCTGGCCCACATGATAGGTGTCGTGCATGACGACGCCATGCAGAAGGTCGGCGATCCTGTACGCGCCGCTTCCCGGCGCTTTGTCGTCCAGCCGTCTTGCGTCGAGAGCTCGAGCCGTCTCCACGAGCCGTTCATGCTCGGACCGCAGGAGCGAGCGGTCTTCCTTCCACGACGAGTCGTCAGCCGGTTCCGGTACCACCGGCCAGCTGGCGGGTGACCGCGGGAATCCGCCCCTCGCTCCGTCTTCCAGCACCCGGCGCACGGCGTACTTGTAGTAGGCGATATGGAGGGCAAGCTCCCAGATGTTATGCCGCGCGGCTGCGGGCTTGCAGGCCGCCTGTTCGGCCGAGACGCCTCGCAGGCAGCCCAGCGGCGTCGCTCCGCCGAACCACAGACGGCAGCCGGGCTCGGGATCGAGCATTCGGAGGATCTCGGAGAGCCGGGGGTCGCTCATCCGCCAAGCAGGTCTCTACCGCGCTCTGGGCGCCAACCTACGCCACCTCTTCCGCCTGCTTCACGGCTTCGGCATCCTGGATCGCCTGCCAGACACGAGGCGGCGTGAAGGGGAGGGAGTCGATGCGGATGCCGATGGCATCATAGATGGCGTTGGCGATGGCGGGAAGGGATGGATGGAGCGGGCCCTCACCGGCCTCCTTCGCGCCGTACGGGCCCTCCGGATCGTTCGATTCCACGATGAGCGGCACAAACTCGGGGCAGTCCATCGAGGTGGGAATCCGGTAGTCCAGCAGGGAGGGCGCGTTGTGGAGCCCGCCCTCATGCTCGCCGACCATGTACTCCTGCGCTTCGAGCACGGCCTCGGCATGCCCCATGTAGGCGGAGCCCTCGATCTGGCCCTCGACCAGCACCGGGTTGAGGGCCCGTCCGCAGTCGTGCGCCACCCAGATCGTCCGTACGTCGACGAAGCCCGTGTCGGGATCCACCTCCACCTCGGCCACGTGCGCGGTGAAACTGTACGCGGGCGAGGCACCGATCGTCGCGCCCCGGTAATCGCCGTGCACGCCTTCCTTCGGCGTGTTGTAGTGGCCCACGGCACCGAGCGTCCCGTGCTCCGCCTCGGCGAGCTGAAACGCCGCTGCGATCAGCATGCGGCGCTCGGTGTCCTTCACGTCGAACGCCCAGCCGCCGGCCAGGCGAACCCGCGAGGGCTCCACCTCCCACTCCGCCGCAACGCTTCCCCGCACGAGATCACCGACCCGCCGGCACGCCATGAGGCAGGCATTTCCGACCATGACCGTCTCCCGGGAGGAGTACGCACCGAGGTCTACCGGCACGAGGTCGGTGTCGGCCGAGAACACCCGCACGTAGTCGAGTGGCACGCCGAGCTCCTCGCACGCAATGTACGCCATCGTGGAGTCCGAGCCCTGGCCGATCTCCGAGGCGCCGTGGAGCACCGTCACCCGGCCTGACCGCTCAACCTGAACCTGCACTGCAGCCTGGGGCATCGGGTTCGGGTAGATCGGATAGTTGGTGCCGGAGATGTAGCAGGAGCCGGCCACGCCCAACCCGCCGCCATATGGCATCTTCCCGTACTTCTCCTTCCAGCCGCTCGCCTTCTCGACCGCTTCCAGACATTCCAGGAAGCCGTTCGACTGGACGCGGAACTCGTTCACCGTGCGCCCGGTCCCCATAAAGACGCCGCGACGAAACTCGATCGGATCCATCCGCAGCCTCTCAGCCACCTTGTCGAGCGAGATCTCGAACGCGAAGCGGGGCTGGACGGAGCCGTGGCCACGTTTCGGGCCGCAGGGCGCCTTGTTCGTGTAGACCCGAGTCGAGTCGAAACGGTACGACTCCATCTCGTACGGCGCGGTGAGGAGCTGACCGCTGTAGTAGGTGGTGACCAGCCCGAAGGAGGCGTAGGCGCCCCCGTCCAGGATCGTCTCCGCATCCACGGCGAGGATCCGGCCGTCCTCCGAGGCTCCCACCCGGTACTTCATCTTCATCGGGTGGCGCCCACGGTGGGAGTAGAAGACCTCCTCCCGGGTGTAGAGGATCTTGACCGGGCGGCCCGTGCGGAGCGCGAGCAGCGCGACGCAGAACTCGAGGTCGAACGGCTCCGACTTCCCGCCGAACGCGCCTCCCACGGCGGGCTGCACCACCCGTACCTTCGCCACGTCGAGGCCGAGCACGCGCGCGATCTCACGGTGCAGGTAGTGTGGTACCTGCGTCGCCGACCACAACTCCAGAAGGCCGTCCTGGTTCAGGCGCGCGATCGCGCAATGCGGCTCGATCGGCGCATGGGTCGTGCCGTGGAAGTAGTACTCGCCCTCCACCACGACATCGGCCTCGCTCATCTTCTCGTCCACCGGGCCGAACTCGAGCTGGACGCGCTTGAGGATGTTCCCGTTCCCGCCGGGCTTTCGGGGGGCGTGAATCGGGGTCTCGGCAGCCTCGGGGGTGAGGGCCTCCTCCGGATCCAGATAGTAGGGAAGCGTCTCGTACTCGACATCGATCAGGTCAAGCGCCGCGTTCGCCGTGTCCTCGTCCACGGCGGCCACGCACGCCACCGCGTCTCCCACGAACCGCACCTTCTCGACCGCAAGGGCATGCTCGTCCGGCGTCCACGGGATGATGCCGTACGCCGTAGGCATGTCTCTCCCGGTGATGACGTCGTGCACGCCCTCGAGGGCCAGCGCCGCGGAGGTGTCGATCGACTGGATCCTGGCGTGCGGCTCGGTGCTTCGCAGGATCTTCCCGTGGAGCATTCCCGGAAGGACGATGTCGTCCGTGTAGATCTCCTTCCCCGTCGACTTCTGAAACCCGCCGACCCCCCGGTTCCGGCCGCCGATCATGCGGAATCCTCCGGCCGCGATCTTGGAGAGCGTCTCCGGCCGATCCGCGGTCCTCTCCTGAAGCGGCAGCAGGTCTTCGCTACGCATGCGACTCCTCCAGGGGCTGCATCGACCGGGCGGGAAGCGCAACCTCGTAGCGCTCGGCGACGATGTCCCGCGGGTCCTTGCCGCTTCGGAGCGACTCGGCCGCGACCTCCACCGCCTCGAAGATCTTGGTGTATCCAGTGCAGCGGCACAGGTTGCCGGATAGCGCCTGCTGGATCTCCAGCCGCGAGGGGCTCCGGTTCTCGGCGAGCAGGCCGTGGGCGCTGCAGAGAATGCCGGGCGTGCAGAAGCCGCACTGCGCCGCGCCCGTCAGATCGAAAGCATCCTGAAGCGGGTGCGGATACGGCCCATCGGCCAGGCCCTCCACCGTCGTGATCTCGCGGCCGAGCGCCTCGTAGACCGGCATGATGCACGAGAGGTGGGCCTCGCCGTCGAGGAGAACGGTGCAGGCGCCGCAGTCCCCCTTGTCGCACCCCTGCTTGGAGCCGGTGAGGCCCAGCACGTAGCGCAACGTCTCGAGCAGGGTGTAGTGGGTCGGAACACCCACCTCCACCTGGTCGCCGTTCACACGGAGCGTCAGGACGTCCTTCATTCGCGCTTCATCCGGTGCCTGTAGCAGGTCGCTGAGGAACCCTGCCTGTAGCCGTCGCCGCCTCGAACGTCGAGCGGCGTGCCAGCATAATACCGCTCACGGCGACGTCTGTTCAAACGACGCGAACTTCCCGGCGGGCCGATGGGTACGGTGCACAGAGGCGACTTTGGCCGAGAGAGAACGGGGGGGGCGCGGAGGATGATCACGATCAAGCCGGTTACGATGGGAAGGGCAGCCGTCCTCCTGGTGGCGATGTTCCTCCTTCTACCGCGATCGGCGGAGCCGCAGGAGCCGAGGCCGATCGACCGGTGGCTGCTGTCGCGTCCGTTCGCGGAGGCCTCCATGTCCGAGCAGGGACCGCTTCCGACGCTCGCGGAGCTCAACCCTCTGTTCGCGCCGGGCGCCCCACTCCCACCATCCCCCTCCCAGCTGGAGGAGGACCTCGCGAGAGCCGACTCCATCCTGGGCCGGCCGCGGCTTCCCGACGGGCGCGACGGCGCCGAGCGCGGCGATGACCCCGGTTTCCCTCCGCCTTCCGGGAGAGGCCGCGGCGGACGCCCTCCCCGCCAGCAGGCGCAGCAGGGGCCGCTCCGACCCTCGTGGATGGCTCGCAGGGACTCGGTCCTGTTTCCCGAGCGTGGCACGCGGGTCGGCGCGACGGTGTGGACGCTCGTGAGGCAAGACGGAAACCCGATCTTCGACCTCGACACGCTGGTCGACCGATCGGGCCCGACAGCGACGTTCGCCCACGTCTACATCAGGCCGCCGGCCGATCGCACGGTGACGCTGGTCTTCACGGGCCTGGGGTGCACCGTGCTCTCCGCCCAGCTGAACGAGCGGCCTGTGGCGCTCCCCACGAGCGCGGCGCCCGTTGAGGAGTGCGGTGTGGACAGAACCGTCCTCACGACGAGGGTCCGTCTGGCAGGCGGTTGGAACGCCCTCCAGGTCAAGGCGGAGGGCAACGACGCGCCGTACGGGTTCGCCGTCTCCGTTGCGCCCGGGCCGGACGGTGAGGCGGTGGCCGACCTTCGAATCCAGGCTTCCCGCCCGCCGGGAATCCGTCCCATAAGCCCCCAGCCGTGGATCGACATCGTGGAGATCGGGATCCCCAACCTCGTGTGGCGCGGAGACGATCTGTCGGGTCACATCGTGATCGGTTTTCGCCTGTGGGGCGACTACGCGCCCGAGGACGCCAGGGCGACTCTGGTCATCGGGAAGGCGAAGATCGAGCACCGGTTTCCCGAGGAGGGGGTGAGCCGGAGCGAGTCGCTCTCCAAGTCCGTATCGCTGGACGAGCTCAGAAAGGCCGCCTTCGGGAGAGGCGTGCAGGTAAAGCTCAAGTTCGACGACGTCGATCGGGAGCTGATGCGCTCCGTTGGGGCCGAAGCCATCCTTGCCGCGCTCCACAGACCGATCGAGCTCGCTGGCTGGGAGGGCGCCACCGCTGCGGGCCGCCTTCCCGGGAGAGGCGCGACCGTCAGGGGCGAGTGGAAGGTGCCCGGTTGGCTCTCCGGCTTCACGCTCGAGCTGCTGCTGGAGGGTTCCGCCGGCGCCTACTCGCTGGACGGGGCGCCGCTACCGGTGGACGGGTACATGGTCGTGCTGTGCCGCGAGTGCGAGAAGGGCACGCGGCTCCGGCTCGAGGCCGTGGCGAGCGACGACTGGTCCTCGATGCCCCGCGTCCGCATCACGGGACCGACGTACAGGGAGGCCGCGGCCTCCGAGGGCGCTCCGCAACCGGATCGCTGGCTCCGTGCGCTCGAGAAGGGCGGAAGCGACGACTACCGGAAGCTGCTCGCGGAGTACGCAAGCACGGGGAGCGGGACGCAGGGATCGTAGCTGCTGCCTGGCTTAGTCTCCCATCGCGTTGGGCTTCGCTTCCGAGTCCGACCCGGACGGCGCGGATGAAGAAGCCTCCGGGCTGTCCGGCTCAGGCGGCTGCGGCACCACCGATGGTGACTGGGGCACCGCCGGCGCGGGCGACGTCGGGAAGGATGACGAAGGAGGCGGCGCGGAGGCGCCCCGCTGCTTCTCCGGCTCGACCGAGGCCGAGCGCTCGGCCTCCTGCAACTCTCGCTGGATCTCGTTCAAGCCGCGACGGAACTCCCGCATCGCGCCCCCGACGGCCCGACCGATCTCGGGCATGCGGCGAGGCCCGAAGAAGACGAGCACCAGGACGGCGATGACTAGCATCTCGGAGAAGCCGATGCTACCGAAACTCATGCCGGCGCCTTCAGCGGAGGTCCTACGCCCGACTCGTGAGCGCGCTCAAGATCTCATCGCCGTAGAACATGCCGATGTACTTCGCCTGGACCGGAGTTACCCTCCGCACGGCCCAGATCAGCTCGACCTGGTTCGGCTCGTGAGGCTCGCACAGCGGCCTGAGCCCGCATTCCTCGGGAAGGCGGTTCCCCTTGCGAAGGTTGCAGCGGCTACATGCGGTCACCACGTTCGCCCAGCCGTTTCCCCCACCTCGGGAGAGCGGAACGAGGTGATCGCGAGTAAGGGATTCCCGGTACCCCAGCTCGTGCCTTTGGCGTCCACAGTACTGACAGCGATAGCCGTCGCGAGCGAACAGGAACGTGTTGGTGACCTGCCGACGAAACCGCCGTGGCACGTGGATGTAGCGCACGAGCCGGATGACAACGGGAGCATTGAGGCGGGCCCGTTCGGAGCGGAAGGGACGGGCGGCATCCACCTCGAGCGCTTCGGCCTTCCGGTCGATGACCAGACGAACAGCGCGCCGGACCGGTATGATCGTCAGCGGCTCATAAGACGCGTTCAGCGCGAGACAACCCATGTAATCTCAGCCCTCCTAGCTGGCCGGGGAGTTTAGGCGTCCTCGGATGGCCAGGTCAAGCAACGGCGGGCGGATACCAAACCTCTTGGAATTCTGCCAGGTCGCCCTTCCCCGGCCCGTTCTCCAGACTTTTACCTACCAACTTCCCCAAGAGATCCGCGAGCGCGCTCGGCCCGGCATGCGCGTGTGTGTTCCGTTCGGCAACCGCCAGATGCTCGGGTGCATCGATTCGCTGCAAAAGGATGGACCGGCCGGCCGCGTGCGGCCGGTGCTCAAACTGCTCGACGCGGAGCCGATCTTCTTCCCGGCGCTGCTCAAGCTCTGTCGTTGGGTGGCAGAGTACTACGTGGCCCCTCTCGGACTCGTCTACCGCACGGCCCTTCCTCCCGGCATGCTCGCCGAAGCGAAGGAGGGCCCGAGCGCCACGGTAGCCGGCGTGCGCCGCAAGGTCATCCGGCTGGAGAGGGACCTTCCTACGCTCGAGGCGAGGGAGGAGGCGTTCGGGCGGGCCCACCGCCAGCGCGAGGCGTACGAGGCGCTGGAGGAGCTCGGCGGCGCAGCGACCGTTTCGGAGCTGGAGGCGCTCGGCTTCAGCCGCACCGTGCTGATGGGCCTCGCGAAGCGTGACATCGCCAGCGTAGCGGACGAGCGCGTGGAGCGCGATCCGTTTGGTCACATGGAGGCGCCTGCCGATCCCCGGCTTCGGCCCTCGCCCGCGCAAGCACAAGTGATCGAGGCACTCATCGAGCGGCGAGGACGACCAGAGCCCAGCATCGTCCTCCTTCGAGGCGTCACCGGATCGGGGAAGACCCTGGTCTACATGCGGTTGATCGAGCAGGTCCTCGCCGCCGGGCGGGAGGCGATCCTCCTGGTGCCCGAGATCTCCCTCACACCTCAGACGGTCCAGCGCTTCCGCTCCGCCTTCGGGGACGATGTCGCCGTTCTCCACTCCGGCCTCTCGGCCGGCGAACGCCGCGACGCCTGGCTCGCGCTGAGGGAGGGACAGAAGCGAATCGCGATCGGCGCCCGCTCCGCGGTATTCGCCCCGCTGTCGAAACTCGGGGCGATCGTGCTCGACGAGGAGCACGAGAGCAGCTACAAGCAGTCGGACACACCGAGGTACCACGCCAGGGCGGTGGCCGTGATGCGGGCGAAGCTCCAGGGCGCACTGTGCCTCCTCGGCTCCGCAACACCCGCTCTGGAGAGCTGGGAGAACGCCCGGTGCGGCCGTTACGCGCTGCTCGAGCTCCCGGAGCGCGTCACCGTTCAGCCGCTCCCCGAGGTCCGGGTCATCGACCTACGTGCCAAGGGCGACTGCCGTGTCGAGAGCAGCCGCCGTGTCGGCGGCGGACGCGTCCCCGGAGGCCTCACCCTCACGGCACCGCTCCGTGCTGCGATCGATCTGCGGCTCCAGCGGGGAGAGCAGTGCATCCTGCTGCTGAACCGGCGAGGCTATGCCACCTTCGTCCAGTGCGGTCATTGCGGGAAGGTGTGGAGTTGCCCCCACTGCAACGTCTCTCTCACCTTCCACCGGCGGAAGCGTGCTCTGCTCTGCCACCACTGTGCCTTCCAGGATGCCGCGCCCGAGCTCTGCGATGAGTGCGACTCCCCGATCTCCTACTCCGGGCTGGGGACCGAGCAGGTCGAGCGACACCTGGGCGATGCGTTCCCCGCAGCCCGCATCGTTCGAATGGACACGGACACAACCTCGACCAAGTGGTCGCACTTCCGGATCTTTGAGCGCATGCTCCGGCGGGAGGTGGACATCCTGCTCGGCACCCAGATGATCGCGAAAGGCCTGGACTTCCCGCACGTCACGCTCGTGGGTGTCATCAACGCCGATGTCGGTCTCAACCTCCCCGACTTCCGGGCCAGCGAACGTACCTTCCAACTCCTCTCGCAGGTGGCCGGCAGGGCCGGCCGCGGGCCCGAACCGGGCGAAGTCATCATCCAGACGTCCCGGCCCTCCCACTTCGCGCTGCTCGCGGCCGTGCGACACGACTTCAGAGCGTTCGCGGAAAGGGAGCTGGCAGATCGCCTCGAGCCCGGGTATCCCCCCCACACTCGGCTCGCGAACGTCGTCCTCTCCGGTAGGTCCGAGACGAGGGTGACGGACTTGGCCCTCGAGCTCGCCGAGTGGGCGCGCGGCCTGATCGAGGCCCGATCCCTGGCCGGGCTCGTTGTCCTGGGGCCGGCCCCGTGCCCCATCGACCGCCTTCGCGACCGGTGGCGGTGGCACTTCCTGCTGAAGGCGCAGAGCGCCAGAACGCTCGGCTCCGTGCTGCGCTTCCTGGCCAACCGGCATCGGCAGCCGTCGGGAGGTCTGCGAATCGAGATCGACCGCGACCCGGAGTCCCTCCTCTAGCAGCTAGTGTACCGTCTCAGAAGTCACGCTGTCATTCGGGGGCCGATTCATTCCGCCCGGCGGCGTTGCTCCTCCTCCACGTAGCGCTGCCACGCCTTCGTCGTCGCGCCTTGCCGAAGGCAGACGACTGGGCCCCCTCGGTGCCTACCGTACGTCTGAGACGGTACACTAGGGCCGCTCGACGCCGAGCCCGGGTCGGTCGTCCAAGACGACGGTCGGCCCGTCGAGATGGGGGCCGTCGAAAGGATCGTCCTTCAGGAGCGCAGCGCCATCGAGATCGGCATAGTCGACCAGCGGCGCGAGGTGAGCGGCAGGGGCGATCCCCAGCGTGCTCTCCACCATGCACCCCAGCATGATCTTGAGGCCGCACGCCCGGGCCGTGTGGATCATGCGCATCGCCTCCCGCGGTCCCCCGCACTTGGCGAGCTTGATGTTGATGCCGTCGCAGAGCCCCACCAGAGCCGGGATGTCGCTTGCGACGATACACGACTCGTCCAGGATGATCGGGAGAGAAGAGCGCTGGAACAGGTAGCGGAGCCCCTCCCGGTCCCACGGAGGTAGCGGCTGCTCGACGAACTCGACGTCGTGGTCGGCGAGAAGACGCATGCTCTCGAGTGCCTCTCGCGCCGTCCATGCCGCGTTGGCGTCCACACGCAGCCGGGCGTCGGGCGCCTCGCTTCGAACCACTTCGAGGAGCTCCCGGTCCCGGGCCGTTCCGACCTTGATCTTGAGGATCGGATAGCGATGCGCCTCGCGAACCTTCTCGGCAACGACCTCCGGCTCGTCGATCCCAATCGTGAACGAACTGAGGGGCGCATCGGCCGGCTGCAAGCCCCAGAGCCGCCACAGTGGGCGGCCGAGGATCTTCCCCTGCAGGTCGTGCAAGGCCGCCGAGATCGCCGCTCGCGCGGCGCCGTTGCGGGCGAGGCGAGCCTCCAGCGCGTGCTCGATCCTCTCGAGCGATCCTGGAGCTTCCGGCTCCTCCGAGCCCTCGACGATGGGACCATATGCCGCCAGCGCCGCCTGGACGGTGTCGGCGGTCTCGCCGTAGTACGCCGAGGGATCCGCCTCTCCCCAGCCCTCCAGGCCACCCGCTTCGACGCGCACCCAGACGAGCGTCTCGGCATCCCGTGTGCCCCGGCTGATGGTGAACGGGTAACGCAGCTCGACCCGGAACGTCTCCCAGCTCAGCTTCACGCGTCCCTCGCCGATTCCACTAGAGGCCTTCTAGCCTAGCGCGACCCAGCCCGACGGTGGGGCCACGGCTCCATCTGGGGCCGCGGCGTCGTCACCTCGGGCCCATCGGCGCGCATGTGGACGTTGATCTCCGAACGCACCCCGAACCGCCCGGGTAGGTACACTCCCGGCTCGACCGAGAAGCCGATTCCCGGCACGAGCTCACGCTCGTCCCGTGTTTCCACGGAGTCCAGGTTCGGACCGAATCCGTGGAGCGCCCGGTCCATGCCGTGACCCAAGCGGTGCTGGATGTGCTCTGCGAAGCCCGCCTCCTCAAGGATGCGGCGCGCCTCCCGGTCCACCTCCGCGCCCGTGAGCAACGGCACTTCCGTGCCCCCGAGCAGCGCTCCATCTGCGACGCGGGACCGGATGAGCTCCACGGCACCATCGCGAGCCGCGCGCACGGCGTTCCAGGCCTCCACAAACCCCGGCGGCCCTTCGCCCCCCAGCACTCCCATCCACGTCTGATCCGCGAACACGGCGTCCGGATCGCCTGCGACCTTGCCCCACAGGTCGATGAGAAGGACCTCGCCGGCCTCCAACACGGCCGAGCGGCCGGCCACGGGCTCGTAGTGGGCGCTCGCACTGTTGGAACCGACGGCCACGATCGTTCCACCCTCGGCCAGGTCGCCAGCGGCGATCCGCGAGAGAATCCACTCGGCGAGGTCGTGCTCGGTGAGGCGAGCCCCCTCGCGCACCGCCTCAAGCCCCCTCTCAAACGCCGCCTCGGCGATGTCGGCCAGCAACGCCCCGGCCCGCACGTGCGCCTCGTGGCCGCGATCTCCCCACTGGGCGTACGTACCGGTGATCAGCGAGGCGGAGCTGACGACCCGCACATCGAGGCTCTCAACCAGCTCGACGACGCCCGCCGGCACCTGGTCCACGAACGGCACGTCGTCCCGCCTCGACACCTCCATGGCGACGACCTCGCAGTCGCCCAGCATCCGGCCGAGCGCTTCCTCCATCTCCTTCCAGCCGACGTACGCCTCGAGATCCCCTTCCCATCCGTCCCAGGCATCCAGTTCGATCCGGTGCGCAAGCGCCGACGGCTTTGCTCCGGGGCGAAGCAGCAGGAAGATCCGGCGTGATGGCCCATCGCCCAAGCCAAGCAGCTCGCACGTCACGCGGTTTCGCCCCTCCAGATCGAAGAGGAGCCAGCCATCCAGGGAGCGTCGTTCGAGCTCGGCGGTGGTGGCCTCCACGAACCCCTCCGGCAGACGAACCCTCATCGATGAACCTCCTCGCTCGCTCTCGGGACACGGACATCTCCCAGCGTCTTCACGTGCGCAACCACGTTCCGGCCCAGCTCTTCAGGATTGTACCCCCCTTCGAGGACCGAGACGATCCGGCCGGCGGCGCTGCTCCTGGTACGCTTCGCCAGCTCCACGGTGATCTCCGTGAACTCCTTTTCCGTCAGCGTAAAGCCCCCGATCGGATCCCGCTCCGCCGCGTCGAAGCCACAGGAGACCAGCACGAGATCCGGCTCGAAGTCGGCCGCCGCGTCGATCGCGGCAACGAGCTCATCAACGTAGCGCGCCGGCGGCAAGCCGGGCGGCAGCGGAACGTTCAGCGTCGTCCCCTCCCCGGGCCCGGCCCCGCGCTCCTCGCGCGAGCCCGTTCCGGGATAGCACGGGCTCTCGTGCATCGAAAGGTAGAAGACATTCGGATCCCGGTAGAAGATCTCCTGCGTGCCGTTTCCGTGGTGGACGTCCCAATCGACGATCAGCACCCGGGCGGCCAGACCGCCGGCGATGGCGTGGCGGGCTCCTAAGGCTACCGAGTTGAAGAGGCAGAATCCCATCGCGCGGTCGGCCGTCGCATGATGCCCCGGAGGACGCACCACGCAGAAGGCGTTCGCGTAACGACCCGCAGCCACCGCGTCCACCGCATCGACCACGCACCCCGCCGCCGCGAGCGCCGCGTCCCAGGAGGCAGCCGACAGCACGGTGTCCGCGCCCAAGCTCACCAGGCCGTCCTCGGCTCCGGCGCGGCTTGCCGCCTTCCGGACCGTCTCCACGTGGTCCCCGGTATGGACGAGCTCCAGCCGTGCGGGATCGATGGGTTGGCCGCCGACCATCTCCACATCCGAAGAAAGCTCGGGCAGCGACGCGTAGAGCGCGTTCGTCACGGCGCGCAGCCGGCCCTGGTGCTCCGGGTGGCGCCAGCCCGTGTCATGACGCGCGCAGTCGGAATGGTGGTAGACCGCGGTTCTGTCCAAGGCGCCTCACTCGAAAGGGCAAAACGACCACATGGAAACGTAGCGCGCGACACGCTTTGTTGCTCGCCCTCAACGCTCCACCTACCTTGGCGCCAAGTGGCTTTTCCGGCCCAACCTGAAGATGCGAGCCTCGATGACACGCTCTCTTCACCGGCCCGCGGTCCGATGGCGCTCGCTGGCCTTGCTAACCGCACTCGCACTCGGCCTCCCCGCGTGCGACGTCGAGTGGGGAGGGGGCTGGATCACTCTGGAGGACCCCTCTCCCCCCACGCCGGAAACCGTTGCCGAGGGTGAGGCGCCGCCTGCGCCCCTACCGGATGGGCCTCTCCTGTACATGGTCGGCCTGCGGACGGACGGACGCGCCGCGCTCACCCCGATCGCCCGCATCACCGGAGACAGCCTGACCTCCCTCGAGCTCCCCAGCCCAATCGACGAGGAGTACCGCGCCCGTTTCGATGCCGCGTTCCTGCGCCCCGGAGCCGAGCTGGCGCTCGTGGCCGGAGGAGCCCGAATCGGGAGTCTGATCATCGAAATCGGACCCGCAGCCGCGCCCGCTGATTGCCCATCGGTGGGCGCCGCACAGGCGGTGCTGCCGCCCGGTACGTACGTGCCGTCACTGGGGTTCGGGGTGCCGCTCGACATGGCGCCTATCGAGCTCGGGCGCGCGACACCCAGGGAGCCTGCCGGACGCATGGCTACCTACGGACCCATCCTGGCAGAGCAGCTCCTGAGGGCCGATGGCGTGGCGCGTCCTTTCTTGGCTCAGCGCGCGGCCCTCGAAGCGGTTCCGTCCGGCGACTCTCTCCACTCGATGGCCGCTACGTACTTGATCAACGACACCCTCGCGGCCGCCGCTCCCCGAGGCGAGGCCGCCTCGCTCTTCTTCCTCGCGCGAGATCAGGTGGGCCGTGGCTTCGTACCGGTCTGGCGGGAGGTGCGGACTTACCGGACGGCGGAGGAGAAACAGGCCTTCGCGTACGTGGATTGGCTGGAGCTGGCGGGAGCCCGGTTCGACTTCGTACGGCTCATCGAAGGCGCAGGCGAGCGACTCTCAGCCAGTCGAGCGCCGTCAGATTGGCGAGAGCGCACCTCCCTGGCGGAACGCGAGTTGGTGTGGACGGAGGACGCCGACTGTGCCGCGCGCAGCCTTCTCTCAAGCGGCGAAGCTCCGTAGCATCTGACCTGAAGGTCCGGCACGGAGCTCCCGTAGTGCCCGATCGCGAAGCTGGCGGATGCGCTCGCGGGTGACTCCCAGCAGTTTGCCGATCTCCTCTAGCGTATGCTCCTCTTCCCCCTGGAGCCCGTAGTAGAGTCGCACGACGCGAGCGTCTCTCGGCTTCAGCCCCTGGAGCGCCTGTGCGACCTTCTCCTTCAGGAGCTTCGCCTCGAGAACCTCTTCCAGGCTCGACTCGTCCACGAGAAAGCGATCGACGAGCTGGTTATCGTCGCTCGAGCCTACGGGAGCGTCAAGCCTGACCTCGGCCACGTTGAGCATCTGGAGCATTTCCACCGTCGCCATGTCCAGCTCGGCGATCTCGGCGATCTCGTCCGCGCTCGGATCACGACGCAGGCTCTGCCTCAGTTCCTCCCGCACCCGGGTCATCCGGGCAAGCTCGGTGGCGCGGTTCAGCGGCAGCCGCACGCTACGGCCGTGCCTGGCGAGCGCGGCGAGGATCGCTTGCCGGATCCACCACACAGCGTAGCTGATGAACTTCACACCCTGGTCAGGATCGAACTTCCGCGCGGCGGTGACGAGGCCGACGTTCCCCTCCTGGATCAGATCGGCGAACGGCATGCCACGATTCTGATACTTCTTGGCCACGGAAACGACGAAGCGGAGGTTGGCCGTTACGAGCACATCGAGAGCGGCGCCGTCGCCGGCCCGGGCGAGACGCGCAATGCGGTCCTCCTCCTCCGGATCGAGTAAGGGGTGACCGCTCAGATCGTCGAGGTAAAGGTCGAGAGAACTCGGTACGTCGTCGGCCGGCAGGTGGCCGTTCATCCGTCGACGGCTTCGCATGATCACACTTTCGGGCGTCGGGCTCCGCTCACAAGGTACTGCCGCCTGGGCCGGCCATTACAGCGAGCGTGCAAGGTAAAGTGGGCCGCCACGCCGGTCTAGTAGCGCCCTACACGACCGTCACGGGTGAACTGGCGCCAGGCATGGGAGGGCTTCTATTCTCCTTCTTCTTGGGCCGAGTGCCACCCGGACAATGGGCCGAGTGCGACCCGGAAAGCCTACCATCGGCGAGAACACAATGCCACTAACCCCGCGCCACGCGGCCGCCACCCACGTCGGCCGAGTTCGCCAGAGCAACGAAGACAGGCTCTACGCCGATGAGGGAGCCGGCATCTTCCTGGTAGCCGATGGAATGGGCGGCCACGTGGCTGGCGAGGTGGCGGCCGAGATCGCCTCGACCCTCATCGGCAAGAGGCTCTACGCGGCGGCCGACACGGGCGAGATGGCCGAGCTTGCCACAATCCTCGAGGCCGCGATCGCCGAGGCCGATCAGCGCATCCTGGACCGCGCTCGGAGCGATCCCGCTTGCTCCGGGATGGGCACGACCGTCACCGCCTTCTGCACACGGGCGGACTCGTACGTCGTCGGCCACGTCGGAGACAGCCGGGCCTACCGGCTTCGCGACGGAAGACTGGAACGGATCACTCGCGATCATACGCTGGTCCAGCAGGAGGTCGATCGAGGCACTCTCACCGATGAACAGGCGCGCACTCACCCGAGATCCAACATCCTCACGCGCGCCCTAGGCATCGCTGGAGCACTCGAGATCGACGTCCACCACGGCATCCTGGAGCCGGGCGACCGGATCCTCCTGGCGACGGACGGTCTCACGACGATGCTTCCCGACTCGGAGCTCGCGGCCATTCTCGATTCGACAGCGGATGCCGCGGCCAGCGCCGAGAGGCTGATCGAGCGGGCCAACGCGAGCGGCGGGATCGACAACACGACGGTGATCGTCATCGATCTGCTCGAGGCTGCCTCGTAGGGCGGCGCCCATACAGGGACCGGCTGTCGCCGAGCCGTGCCTCCACCTCGGACGCCGAGCCCCGGAGGAGCTCCAGCAGTGGTCCCGGATCGCGAGATCGGCGCTCTCCCAGCACGAACACCCGGAACACGCGTGCCGCGTGGTGCAGCGACCGGCTCAGGCGCGGCAGATCGATCAACCCCGCCTCGCCCTCCGACGTGAGGCGCTGAACGTCTCCACTTCTCCGGACCAGGAGGGTGTCCAGCTGCAGCATGCCCGGATAGCTGGGGTAATCCACGAACACGCTGCCGGCCGGCAGGCCCCACTCGTCGGCCAACCGATCTTCGAGCCGCCGCACCAGGTCCGTTCTGGGCTGGAGCCACGCACCGATCCCCGCCGGCAGCTCGTCGCCAAACAGCTCGACGGAGCGCTTCGGCAGGCGCCGGTTCTCGAGAGAGGCGACCAGCCGGCCCACGATGTCGGCGTCCGGCTCGCCCTTCCGGTCGGCCGCCCGCCGCGCGAGTAGCCCCAGCAGCTCCTCGTCGGTGCGACCCGGGAGCTCCTGGGGTTCCACGAGAGCTGCGTCGCTCGCCCGCTCGACCAGAACCCGAAAGACGGAGGAGGCCGCACGCACGCCGTGGTGCCAGTAGACGTTCCGGAACATCTGGTACTTCGAGAAGAGGAGGGACTCGAGGGCGCTGAGGCCCTTCTCCGAGACCGCGATCTCCAGCGAGCTCCCGCTCTCCTGCCGGGCCAGAGTGAGGGCCTCGAGCAGCCGGTCCACGTCGACGGCTCCGTACGGCACGCCACAGAAGAAGCTGTCCCGCCTCAGATAGTCGACCTTGTCGAGATCCAGAGGGCCGGCGATCAGCCCCTGCAGGGGGTGGCGGGATCGCCCCTGGATGAGCTCGGCGATCATCTCGGGCGCTCCCTCGTCGACGCGCCGCAGCGCATTCCTGATCGAGTCGGCGTGCAGGAACCTCGACGCCATCTCCTCGTGGTGGCCCGGGATGGAGCCGGGGCCCACCTCCTCCATCGTGTGCGAGAAGGCGTAGTGCCCCACATCGTGGAGAAGGGCCGCGAGCAGGACGATCGGCAGCTGCCCGCGCTCCTCCGAGCTGATCCGCTCCAGCGCGCCGCTCCAGCGCAGGCTGGCGATGGCGCGGCCGGTGAGCCCGTACACGCCGATCGCGTGGTTGAAGCGCGTGTGGACCGCACCCGGATACACCAGATGCGCGAAGCCCAGCTGCTTGACCCGCCTCAGCCGCTGGAAATCCGGGCTGTCGATGACCTCGGCGGCAACAGCGTCGAGCCGGACGTTGTTCCAGACCGGATCCCGGACCGTGCGGCCAGGTCCGTCGTTCGATGCTTGCACCATGCTGCCCGGAAGATACTTTGACCCAATCCGATCCCCTAACCACGGCTTATTTCTGGCCGTCTCTGGAGGAGCCTTGGAGATCAAGCCGGGTCACATGATCCACCTCGGTTACGGAAAGTACTGGCGATCGGAAGAGATCGTCGGGCTGCTCCCGATCGAGGACGGGAGGGGGCCGGGCCGCCGCACGGAGGTGTACATGGCGACCCGCGAGGAGCCGGTGGTCGCCTCTCGCTCCGAGGGTACGATCCTTCAGGACATGGCCAGCCTGCCCGAGGAGATCGCCAGAGCCACCGAGGCCCTCTCGGCCGCCGAGGACCTCCTCGACGCCTTGCAGGAGCTCTCGCCCGTGCTCCGCCGCATGCTGAAGAACGAGGAGAGCTTCGATGTCGAGTACTGGATCCGCCGCTTGGGCGCGCTCACCGAGTCGCCCAACGAGGAGGATCAGGAGGAGCTCTTCTAGCAGGTCGCTGAAGGACCGCCGGCCGCGGCCAGCTGGCTTCCGCAGGCGCCCGGGAACGCATGCGTGACGCGGCTGGTATTCTCCAGCACGATGTCAGTGACGACGGGAGCGCTGCTGCTCCATCTGACCGCGGCCGCCCTCGCGCCCGCCTCGACCCTTCTGCCCCAGGACACCCTCGCCGTGCCCCGGGGGGCCGAAGCTGCGTTCTCCCCCGAGCCACGGACCGCTCGGTCCGAGTGGAACGACGAGCGCGTTCTCCTGATCATCCAGGCGGCTATCGGGGCGCGACGCCACGCCTTCTCTGACAGCTCGCTGCGGAACTTCGAGGCGGACGCAGAGGGCTTCATCTATCTGCTCACCGACATCGAGGGTCAGGAGCGCCTGATCCGGGCCGATCAGGTGGCCCTGCGGATCGCATGGCAGGCACCGGGGAATCTCACCCAGACGATCCTCGGACGACGCTCCGATCGAAGACTCCCGTCGAGGATCCGCTACCATATCGATCACCTCGCCGTGACCATCGACAACTTCGGCGACGTCATCCGGGTCGGCGAGGGCGACGAGGTCAGGGGCGTCGTGCACCCGGTCGCTCGCGCCGGTACGCGCTTCTACGAGTACCGTTTGGTGGACTCGACCGAGATCCGCTTCCAGGGAGGCCGCGCTCGAATCTACGAGATCGAAGTGAGGCCGACCCGCTTCGACCGTTCCGGCATCATCGGGACGCTCTACATCGACCGGGATACATGGGCGGTCGCCCGCATGGCCTTCACCTTCACACCGAGATCCTACGTGGATCCGCGTCTGACCGGGCTGGACGTCGACATATCCAACGCGCTGTGGGAAGGGCGTTACTGGCTCCCGGTGCTGCAGATCGTCGATGTGCGACGAGAGTCACGGTGGCTCAGCTTCCCGATCTCCGCCACGATCCGAACCGAGCACCACATCGGACCGTACCGGATCAACGGCGATCTCACCGAGCCCGTGCCGAGGGGCGAGAAGATCAGCTCGGTCACCAAGTCCGAGTTGGCGAGCTACGACGAGTGGAGGCGCGACCTGCTCGACGGCCCGCTGGGCGAGGCCGATCCCGCGGCCATCAACATGGAAGAGATCCGCGCGAAGGCCAGAGAGATCGTGGGACGCCGGGTCGTCCCGACCGGTCGCCTCCGCGTGTGGATCGACGGCGTTTCGAGCCTGGCCCGGGGGCGGAGGGCCGAAGGGTTCCTGGCGGGAGCGGGCGGCGAGTACGCGCTCCCGCGCGGCTCCGTGCGGGCCTGGGTGGGCTACCCGTTCGGTACCGACCTGCCGGAGCTGCTGGTCGCCTTCGATCGCGACATCGGCTCGACGCGGCTGCGCGTCGAGGGATACCACGAGCGCCTCACGGACGTGGGGCCGTTTCAGGCCGCGGCTGGGCTCGTCTCCTCCATCTCGCTCGCCATCAACGGCGAGGACTTCACGGACCCGTACTTCCGCGACGGCGCGAGGGCCACGCTGTTCTTCCCCCTGCTCGGCAACACGAGCTCCGTCTCGGCCGGCTGGGAGAGCCAGGAGAGAGCGACGCTGGCGACGGGCGTGTCGGACGCACGGCCGGTCCGGCCGATCCAGGACGGAAGCCTGGCGAGCGTCACCGTGCTGCTCCGGCCCTACCTCGGCGAGCTGCTCGGGGCCGGACTGAGCGGGCGCTTCGAGGCGGAGGTGGGCGTGATCGATGACGGCTACGCCCGGTGGATCCTCGGCGTCGTCCTGGACGGCCGGAAGCCCGGATCTCCATGGACCTGGAAGGCCGAGCTCGGTGGTGCGCTCGCCGCGGGCACGCTTCCGGCGCAGCGGCTCGTGCTCCTCGGGGGTCGTCACACCGTCCCCGGCTACCCGTTTCGTCCCTGGGGCGGCGACCAGGCGTTCCTCTTGAGGCTCCTCGGCTCGCGGCAGGTGCTGGGCCGGTGGCTGAACGTCCGGGCGTTCGCCACGGCGGGGTGGGTGGGCATCACTTCGGTCTCGGCCGAGGCCGCCGAGAGGTTTGGCGCCACGCGGAGCGACGGGCTTCGACCCTCGCTAGGCGTCGGCATCGGCTTCATCAACGACGCGCTGCGGGTGGACGTGGGCCGGGGCCTGGACGACGGCGTGTGGGAGTGGATGGTCTCGGTGAATCCGGACCTCTGGCCGATGCTGTAAGGTCGGCTTGACGGGCGGCGGCCGCTACCCTAGCGTCATCACCATGCAGAACCTGGTCCTACTTCTCGCCTCGAAAGCGCACACCAGCAGCTGGTGGT
Source organism: Gemmatimonadota bacterium (assembly GCA_027295155.1). Lineage (GTDB taxonomy): Bacteria > Gemmatimonadota > Gemmatimonadetes > Palauibacterales > Palauibacteraceae. The sequence continues at coordinate 9,512 of JAPULH010000098.1, read as the reverse complement.
GGTGGTACTGCGCGCACGCGGAGGTGGACGCTACCGGGTAGAACGCCTGACCCACGACCCTGCGACCCACCTCCGAGGGGCTGGAGGTGGGTTTTTTTGTGCCCTCCGCCAGCTCCTCCGCGGTCGCGATCGGAGCCAACATGAACGGCATGCCGCGCACCCTTGAGCGCCTGACGAACGGCCATGATCTCACAGAGCAGGAAGCCACCGACGTGCTCCTGGCGCTTACCGCCTCGGGGGGCTCGCAAGCGCTATCGGGAGCCGTTCTGGCAGCTCTCGTGTCGAAAGGCGAGACCGCAGAGGAGATCCGCGGATTCGCGGAGGCCGTGCGGCATCGAGCCATGCGCGCCGACGTAGCGGACGGGTTGCCGGCGATCGACATCGTGGGCACGGGAGGCGATGGGTCCAACAGCCTCAACCTCTCCACGGGCGCCGCACTGCTTACCGCGTCGTGCGGCCAACCGGTCGTCAAGCACGGCAATCGATCCGTTTCGAGTCGCTCCGGCAGCGCTGACGTTCTGGAGGCGCTGGGCCTGACGCTGCCACACGACGAGAGATCGGCGGTCGAATGTCTCGAGCGCACGGGATTCACCTTCCTTTTCGCACCGTACTTTCACCCGGCCATGAAGGCGATGGTGCCGGTCCGCCGAGCGCTCGGAATCCGCACGGTCTTCAACATCCTGGGCCCTCTGACCAACCCGGCGGAACCGCCCTACTACCTGATTGGAGCGTACGACGTGGACGTCGCCGCCCGCATGGCCGAGGCGCTGGCCGGCATGAAGATCGAGCGCGCGTTCGTCGTGCACGGAGCGTGCGGTTGGGACGAGGCCACACCCTTCGGCCCGCTTCAGCTCTTCGACGTGCGGCCGGGATCCGTTCGGCGGTTCGAGCGCGACCCGGCGGAGCACGGAGTCCCACGCTGCCGGCCCTCCGACCTGATCGGCGGGGATCCGTTCGAGAACGCGCGTCGGCTGCGCGCGGCGCTCGAGGGCGAACAGGGGCCGCACCGCGATGCGCTCGAGCTGGGCGCGGCGCTGGCGCTGGAGGTCACCGGAGCTGCCGGGACGCTGGGCACCGGGCTGGAGATCGCGGCCGCGGCGATCGACGACGGCTCGGCCGCACGGCTTCTCGAGCGTCTGAGGACCTTCTCGCCGACCGAGGCGGCCGTGCATGTCTGACTTCCTCGCCGACATGGCCAGGGAGAGCCGGTCGCGAGTCTCGGACGCCCGGAGCCGAGAGCCGGAAGGCGCTCTCCACTCCCGGGCGCTGGAGACGCCCCGGCCGCCCCGGCTCCGACTGGATGCGGGCTTCGACGTGATCGCCGAGATCAAGCGGCGGGCCCCTTCGGCCGGACCCCTCGGCCCGAGCCCTCGCGCCGGGCTCGCTGCTGGGCGGGCCCGCGCATACGCCCGTGGCGGAGCGGCGGCGATCTCTGTCCTGACCGAGCCGAGGTGGTTCGGGGGAGATCTTGCCGACCTCGAGGGGGCGGCGCGCAGCACGAGCCTGCCGGCCATGCGGAAGGACTTCCTGGTCGACCCGTACCAGCTCCTGGAGGCCCGCGCTGCCGGCGCCGGGGGCGCGTTGTTGATCGTCCGCCTGGTCAAGGACGCCGTGCTGGTCGAGATGCTGGAGGCGGCGGCCGGGCTCGGCCTCTTCGTCCTTCTCGAGTCGTTCGCCAAGCCGGATCTCGAGCGTATCGGCTCCCTCCTGCCCCGCGCGAGGCGTCTCGGCCTCGATGTGCTCGTCGGGGTCAACGCGCGCGACCTCACGAGCCTGGAGGTGAGCCCGACTCGGCTGGCCGCGCTGGCCGCCTCCCTTCCCTCCGGCGTGCCGTGCGTCGCGGAAAGCGGCCTCGCGACGCCCGACGACATCCGTGGCGTGGCCTCCCGCGGCTACCAGCTGGCGCTCGTCGGAAGCGCGCTCATGCGGTCGGCGGACCCGTCCGGGCTTACGGCCGAGCTGGTTGCCGCGGGTCGCGAGGAAGCGCTGAGGTCATGCGCGTCCGCGTGAAGGTCTGCGGGATCACGACAACTGAAGCGGCCGCCGCGGCCTCCGAGGCCGGCGTGGACGCGGTCGGGTACGTGTTCGCCGACTCGCCGCGCCGCGTCCGGATCGAGCAGGCCCTCGCGCTTTCCGACCGGCTCGGCGCCTTCGTCACGCGCGTGGCGGTCTTCCGGTACCCTGCACCCGACGAGGTGGGAGCCGTGGTCCGGGCGCTTCGGCCCGAGATGGTGCAGTCGGAGCCGGCTGGCGACGTGGCCGAGACGATCTTCGGCGCGAGCGAGCTCCTCGCCGTGTTCCACGACACGCCGACCCTCGGATCGCGGGTCCGGGAGTACGTGGATCAGTATCTGGAGCGGTGCAAGGGTCGGCCGGCCATCCTGCTCGAGGCGCCGGGACGCGGCGGGCGCGGCATCCGGCCTAGCTGGGATCGAGCCGCCGCCGTGACGCGCGACGTACGGCTCGTCCTGGCTGGTGGCCTCACGCCGGAGAACGTGGCCGATGCGATTCGCGCGGTCCAGCCGTACGCGGTGGACGTGAGCACCGGTGTGGAGGGGAGACCGGGGGTCAAGGACCCTGCGAGAATCGAAGCCTTCATGGCGGCGGTACGGCGAGCGGAGGCCGACGTGAACGAAGCTCTCGCGAGAGCCGCGGACCCTGCATGCGGAGCATCGAGATGAGCGGCGCCCGAGTCGAGCTCGACGGAGCGCCGTCCCACACGCTCGACGACCTGATAGCCGGTCGGCTGCCTGATGATCGGGGGCGGTTCGGACCGTTCGGGGGCCGCTTCGTGCCGGAGATCCTCGTCCCGGCTCTGGACCGACTCGAGCTGGCCGTCCAGGAAGCGCTGAGCGATTCGAGCTTTCAGCGGGAGCTCAGCCGGGAGCTGCGCACGTGGGTGGGCCGTCCCACCCCCCTGACTCACGCCCGGCGGATGAGCGAGGCCTGGGGTGCGACCGTGTACCTGAAGCGCGAGGACCTGACCCACACCGGCGCCCACAAGATCAACAACGCCATCGGCCAGGCGCTGCTCGCGTGCCGGGTCGGCGCGCGGCGTATCGTGGCGGAGACCGGGGCCGGCCAGCACGGGGTCGCGACGGCTGCGGCGTGCGCCCGCCTCGGCCTTCCGTGCACCATCTACATGGGGGAGATCGATGTTGAGCGCCAAGCTCCGAACGCGGATCGCATCCGGATGCTGGGTGCGACCCTCATCGAGGTCGAGGGTGGAGACCGAACCCTGCGGGCGGCGATCAACGAAGCGTTGCGGGATTGGGTGACGCACCCTGAGTCGACCTATTACCTGCTGGGCTCGGTCGTCGGACCCCATCCCTATCCCCTGCTCGTTCGCTCGCTCCAGACCGTGATCGGAACGGAGGCTCGGGCTCAACTCCTCGAGAGCGAGGAGGCGCTGCCGGACGTGGCGGTGGCGTGCGTGGGCGGCGGCTCCAACGCCATCGGTCTCTTCCACCCGTTCCTGGCCGACGCGGACGTCGCTCTTCTGGGGGTGGAGGCCGGTGGCGCGGGCAACCAGCTCGGGGCGCACGCCGCAACCATCGAGCGTGGGACACCGGGAATCCTTCACGGAGCGTACTCGCTCCTCCTGCAGGATGAGAACGGCCAGATTCAGGACACGCACTCCGCCGCCCCGGGACTCGACTACCCGGGAGTAGGGCCCGAGCACGCCTTCTTGAACTCGATCGGACGGGCTCGGTACACGAGCGTGTCGGACGAGGAGGCGATGGCCGCACGGGACGAATGCTGCGTGCTGGAAGGCGTCGTGCCGGCGCTCGAGTCGGCTCATGCGCTCGCCGGCGCGAAGCGCTGGGCAGCCGCGAATCCGGGGGCCCGGATTCTGGTCGGCTTGTCGGGTCGGGGAGACAAGGATCTCGCCCTCCCCTCCGGGCCAAGGGAGCCGGAGCGACCATGACCCACCTGGCGGGCGCCGATCGCCTCGAACGGGCGATTCGACGGGCGACCGACTCCGGGCGACCGGCGCTGGCGGCCTTTCTTACGGCCGGCTTTCCCGAACGGAAGGGGTTCGCCGATCTCCTCCGGACGATCTCGGACGCCGCCGAGGTGGTCGAGATCGGTGTGCCGTTCTCCGACCCCATGGCCGACGGCGTGACGATTCAGGAATCGAGCCGCCTCGCGCTCGAGAGCGGCGTCACGCTCGGTTGGATTCTCGAGACCGTCGCTCGTGCGCGGAACTCGACTCCGGTGGTTCTGATGAGCTACCTGAACCCGCTCCTGGCGCGCGGGCTAGCCGACTTCGCCCGGCAGGCGGCCGAGGTGGGAGTCGCGGGCGTCATCGTGCCGGACCTGCCGTACGAGGAGTGCGGACCCCTCCGGAGGGCGCTCTCCGGGGTGGGCGTCGCCCTCGTCCAGCTCGTAACGCCGATCACGCCGCCCGAGCGCCTGCGTCTGCTGTGCGCCGCCAGCGACGGATTCGTCTACGCCGTCACGACCGCTGGGACGACCGGCGGCGACACGGACTCTGGCGGGACACTGCGGGGCTACCTCGACCGGGTCCGAGCGCTCTCGCCGGTCCCCGTGCTGGCCGGGTTCGGCATTCGGAGCGCCGGCCAGGTGAGAGAGATCGCGGGGCACGCGGACGGGATCATCGTCGGAAGCGCGCTTATCGAAGTCCTGCGCCGCGGCGAGGACCCCGCCGCTTTCCTCCGCCGGCTGCGCGACGGATAGACCGGCAGCGGCCGACGTCGGCTCAGCCGGCCTTGCAGGCGTACCAGCTATCCCCGACTCCGATGTCCACCTCGAGGGGGACGTCCAGGTCGGCGGCCCCCTCCATCTCCCCCCTGACGACCTTCGCCACCTCATCCGTGAGCCCGTCGCGCACCTCGAAGAGAAGCTCGTCGTGCACCTGGAGCAGCATACGGACGCGGCCCCCGTACTCCGCGGCCAGTCGGTCGTGCAGCCGGATCATCGCGACCTTGATGAGGTCGGCCGCCGTCCCCTGGATCGGCGAGTTGGTCGCGGTCCGCTCCCCGTAGCCCCGCATCCCCGGATTCCGCGAGCGAATCTCAGGGATGTAGCGGCGGCGGCCAATGAGCGTCTCCACGTATCCCTGGGCGCGCGCACGCTCCTTCATCTCCTCGAGGAAATCGCGCACCCCACTGAACCGCTCGAAGTACTGGTCGATGAAGGTGCGGGCCTCCGTGCGACTGATCCCGAGCTGCGCGGCGAGGGCGACGGGCCCCTGGCCATAGATGGTCGCGAAGTTGATCGTCTTCGCCTGATCGCGCATCGCCGGCGACACGGCCTCGGAGGCGACCCCGAAGATGCGGGCCGCTGTCTCGCGATGGATGTCCCGACCCTCCCGAAACGCCTTGACGAACGCCGGATCGCCCGAGAGATGGGCCAGGACCCGGAGCTCGATCTGTGAGTAGTCGGCACCCACAAAGAGCCAGCCCTCCTCAGGCACGAAGCCCTTCCGGATCCCGCGGCCGATCTCGGAACGGATCGGGATGTTCTGAAGGTTGGGGTCCGAGGAGGAGAGGCGGCCCGTCGTCGTCGCCATCTGATTGAAGCTCGTGTGGATCCTCCCGGTCTCCGGGTTTACGAGCCGGGGCAGCTTCGAGACGTACGTCCCATCCAGCTTGTCCAGCTCCCGGTACTCTACGATGAGTCGGGGGATCTGGTGCCCCTCGGCGGCGAGGGTCATCAGCACGCTCTCGTCCGTGGAGGGGCCCGTCTTGGTCCGCTTGACGACCGGCAGCCCGAGGCGGTCGAACAGGAGCTCGCGGAGCTGCTGCACGGAGCGCAGGTTTACCTCCTCGCCGGCGATCTTGAAGATCTCCTCGCGGATGAGATCGATATCGCGCCTCAGCTTCCTGGAGAGGTCGTGGAAGAACTCGACGTCGATCCGGATCCCGGCGCGCTCCATGTCGACGAGCACGGGCAGCAGAGGCATCTCCACGCTCTCGAAGAGATGGAGCATCTCGTGGGCTCGGAGATCCTCCCCCAGCACCCCGGCCAGGCGCAGCGAGTAGTCGGCCTCTTCGGCCACGGCTGGAGCCACCTCCTCCGCCTCCCTTTCCGCGGGCTCCAGATCGGACCTGCTTACCTCCGCGCTGCTCCCGGCGAGCGTGTGGCCAAAGCGCTCCAGCGCGAGCAGGTCCAGATCCTGCTGCCGCTTCCCCGGATCCAGGCAGTAGGAGGCGAGCGAAACGTCGAAGGCTAGCGAGGCCACCGGAGCTCCGGCGCGCTCGAGCACGTGGAGGCAGAACTTCAGGTCGTGGCCGATCTTCTCCACGGCGGGATCCGCCAGCAGCTCCCTCAGACCGGCGGCAGCGTCCGAGCTCCCGAGCGCCGGCAGGCTCACGATCCGGGGGTCTTCGAAGCTGAGCACGGGGTCCCCCGCCTCGTCCCTAGCGACCGCCGGCGCCACGTGGCCGAAGGGCAGGTACCACGCACGCCCCGGCGCGATCGCCAGCCCGAGGCCCACGAGCCCGGCACGCATCGGATCGCCGGATGACCCGACCACCGCCAGAGCCACGCGCTTCGCCTTCCGTGCCGCCTCAACCAAGCTCTCCAGCTCATCCGCCTCCGTGACCAGGCGATACTCGGACTCGCGAGTCATCGCCTCACCGCCCGGCGCGAACTCACGGGCGAGCGAGCGGAACTCGAGAGCCAGAAAAAGCTGCCGCAGGCGATCACGGTCAGGGGGCTGCCGCGCCAGACGATCCAGGTCGAGCTCGATCGGCACATCCAGACGGATCGTCACGAGGTCACGCGACAGGCGTGCCCGCTCGGCGTTCTCTCGAAGCGCCTTGCGGGCTCGGGTGATGCCCACGTCGTCCACGCGCGCGATGAGCTCGTCCAGCGACCCAAACTCCGCGAGCAGGGCGTTCGCCGTCTTCTTCCCGATCCCCGGCACGCCAGGCACGTTGTCGGAGCTGTCCCCCAGCAAGGCCAGGTAGTCCGTCACCTGATGCGGCGCGACGCCCAGCCGGTCCGAGGCGTTTTCGGGCGTCACCCACTCCTCCTCGACGGCAGCGGGCCCGCCGCGACCCGGGTTGAGCAGGAAAGTGTTCTCGTCGATCAGCTGGTAGAAGTCCTTGTCCCCCGAGACGATCACCGTACGCACTCCGCGCTCGCTCGCCTGAGCGGCCAGCGAGCCAATCACGTCGTCCGCCTCCCATCCGGCCACCTCCAGCACGGGAACGCGAAACGCCTCGACCAGCGCACGGCAGCGCGGGATCGAAGCCTCGAGCTCCTCCGGCATCTTCTCCCGCGTGGCCTTGTACTGCGGATGCACCTCCGTGCGGAAGGAGTCGCCGGCGTCAAACACCATGCCCACGTACTCCGGCTCGTGCTCCTCCAGCAACCGTACCAGGAAGCGGGCGAGCCCGTACGGGGCGGAGGTGTTCTCTCCGCTCGACGTGGTCAGCGGCCGGCTGATCATCGCGAAGAAAGCGCGGTAGATGAGGGCGTAGCCGTCGATCAGGAAGAGGGTGGGACGCTCGTCCCCGGAGGAGGGGGAATCGCTCACATGCGGAACCTGCTCCAGAAGTGGCGGCGCCCCGACCTTGGGCCTGGCCCAAGAGCCGGGGCGTGCACCTACATCACTTCAAGGGGATGACGGGTGCGCCCGTCATCCGGTGCTGCTATGCCCGTTGGACATTCAAGGCATGGAGGCCCTTATCTCCCTGCTCAAGCTCGAACTCCACGTCCATCCCCTCGGCCAGCGTCTTGTATCCGTCCATCTGGATCGCGCTGTAATGGACGAAGACATCCTCGCCGCCCTCGGGCAGCTCAATGAAGCCGTAACCCTTGGCGTCATTGAACCACTTCACCTTCCCTGTTGCCATGGATTGGGTCCTCCTGCTGGCGTGAAAACCTGGGGTGGGCTGTCCCTCGCGCCTATGCTACCGCCCGCGTTCGACTCCGTCAACATGTACATCCGCAAGCCCGTAGAGGCGCGCGTAGATGAGTGCGTTTGCGGTCACTTCCTTGGCATAGACACGCGTCTCGCGGAAGGGAATCCGCTCGACGAACAGCTCGGGATCGGCGTCCAGCTCGGGGAACTCGCGCCACCTGAGGTAGCGGTGCGGGCCCGCGTTGTACGAGATGAGCGCGGCGATGACCGAGCCGTCGAAGCGGTCCAACATCCGCTCGAGGTAGAGCGTTCCGAGCCGGAGGTTGACCTCAGGAACCTCCAGCTGCGGACCCGTGAAACCAGCGACTCCGGCCTCACGGGAGATCTCGAGAGCCGTCCGGGGGAGGAGCTGCATCAGGCCGACCGCACCGGCCGACGACACAACGTCGGCCTCGAAGAGGGACTCCCGGCGGATCAGCCCCGCGACCAGCGCGACGTCCAGCCCGCGGAGTCTCGCCAGCTCGTCGATGGCGGTCCGATACGGGAGCGGGTACACGGCCCGCAGCGTCGCTTCGCTCCAGCGGCCTCCCTCGCGCCGCCGTGCGCGCAGGCCCAGCCGGATTCCGCGGCGCGCCCAGCCACGCTCGCTGAGCGCGCGGGCGAGCGGAAGCAGCTGACCGCTCGGCACGGTCCCGGCACCCAGGGCAACGTCGTACTCCCGCCCCGCCCGCTTCTCCCACCCCAGAGCACGCAGCGTCTCCATGCGCCCGAGGAGATCCACAGCTGCGGATGAGAGCTCCGGCAGCCGGGGCCCGCCCCGTTTCGTTGCCATGTCGAACGCGTCCTCGCCGAGGCGACGGGCGGCGAGGTGGCCGTAGTAGCTCAGCGGCGCATACCCGACGGCCTCCCGGTACAGCGCCCGCGCGGAGGCAGTGTCGCCCGACGCCTCCAGGGAGCGTCCGGTCCAGTAGATCGTCGCGTGGTACCAGTTGCCGCCCGGGTAGCGCCTTCGGTAGGCCGTGAAGCGGCGGTATGCCTCGTCGTACTCCTCGAGCAGGAAGGACAGCATGCCGAGGCGGATCAGCGAGCGGGCCGCCCAGCCGGAGCGGGGAAAGCGGGAGATGGCACGCTGGTAGGCGGCCCGCGACGCCTCCACCCTGCCGTCGTCCTGCAGATGGTCGGCGAGCAGGTACGCGGCGAACGCCGACTGGGTCCCGAACCCGGTCTCCGCGGACCGCCGGAACGCGTCCTCCGCCGCCTCCCGGGCATCCAGGCGGGAGAACGCCCGTCCGGCCAGAAACCACACCGAAGCCTCGTCGATGGCAGCGGCGCCAGGGCCGGCCGGCATCCCTTCCAGCCACGGCGCCAGCGTCGACACGACACCCTGGTTGTCGCGGGCGGCGAGCTGGGCCTCGGCCAGCTCCATCCGGATCGCCGCCCGTTCCTTCGGCGGAGCCTCCTCCAGGGCTGCGCCCAGAAGCCGGGCCGCCCTGTCGGCTCGCCCGGCGCGCCGATCCGACTCTGCGACCTTGCGCTTGGTCTCCCAACCTGGAGCCAGCTCGAGCAGCAGCTCTCCGGCCCGGCGGCCCACCCTGCGCTCGAGCGCCTCCTTCAGGGCCCGCACAGCGGCCGCGGTGTCCCCCGTGGCGAGAAGGGCCGGCGCGATCCACTCCGC
>JAPULH010000097.1 GCA_027295155.1 Gemmatimonadota bacterium | reverse complement strand
GGCGTGGCGTTCAAGCTGCTGACGGCGCTCTACGCCCACGTCGGCCGTCCTTCGACCGACCTGAATCCGCATCTCGATCTGGTGGCCCTCGGGACGATCGCGGATCGGGCGCCGCTCATCGGCGAGAACCGCGTCCTGGTGAAGGCCGGGCTCCGGGTTCTGGCCCATACGCGTAACGCCGGCTTACGCGCCCTGATGGCGATCGCGCGCCTCCAACCGCTCGGTGGCCGGGTGTCGGAGGAGGACGCCGCGTTTCAGCTCGCGCCCCGACTGAACGCGGCGGGACGGATGGGTGCCGCGAAAGACGGGCTGCTGCTCCTGGTCACCGAGGATCCGTCGGAAGCGGACGCGCTTGCCCGGCGACTGGACTCGCTCAACCGCCAGCGACGCTTGACGGATCGGCGGGTGCTTGCCGAGGCGGAGGCTCAGCTGGACGAGGGCATGCACGCCGAGGGGCACGCGGCCGTCGTCCTGTCGAGCGATGCCTGGCATCCCGGGGTGATAGGCATCGTCGCTTCCAGGCTTGCCGAGCGGCTCGGTCGGCCGGCCGTGCTGATCGCGTTCGACGACGATCGGGGAAGAGGCTCCGCCCGCTCGGCGGGCGGGCTGAACCTGATCCGCGCTCTCGACGAGTGCGCCCCGCTGCTGGAGCGCTACGGAGGCCACCGTGAGGCGGCGGGGTTCGACGTCCGTCGCGATAACCTTGCCGAGTTCTCCACGAGATTCGAGCAGGCCGTCGCACGGATGAAAGAGGAGCGGAGCGCGGGCGACGCGGAGAGCGAAGGCGGCGGCTCGGGCAACGGAGGGGACATCGTGATCGACCTGTCTCTCACGATCCGGGAGGCTGCCGAGGCGATGCCTCGCTGGATGCGATACCTGGAACCGTTCGGCGATGCGAACCCGAGGCCGATTTTCCGCGCCGGAAACGTCGAGCTCGCCGGCGTCTCGCGCGTGGGGGACGACGGAGGGCACCTGCGAGCGGTGGTCGTTGGAGAGGAGGGAGGCCGGCTGGATGCGATCGGTTTCGGTATGGGGGCGCGCGCGGACGACATGGGGAGGGGCAGATGGGACGTGGCCTTCGAGCTGGTAGAGGACACGTGGCGGAACCGTAATCGGATTCAGGCCCGGCTGCTGGACGCGCGGCCGGCTTGAGGCTTCGGATCGTCGCGGGCGAGCTTGGCGGTCGAAGGATCTTGGTGCCGGCCCGGCCGGGGCTGCGAGTGACGAGCGAGCGCGTGCGCGAGGCCTGGTTCAGCGCGCTCGGAGAGAGCATCCGGGGCGCCACCGTGGTGGATCTCTACGCGGGATCGGGCGCGCTGGGAATGGAGGCTCTGTCGCGAGGCGCCGCGCGTGTGGACTTCGTGGAGGCCGACACTCGCCTCGTCTCGGTGCTCCGCTCCAACCTCGAGAAGCTGGGGCTCGGCGAGCGAGGAGGTGTATTCCGGACCGAAGCTATGGCCTTTCTCGAGCGCAGACAGGCGCGCCGATGGGATGTGGCGCTCGCCGACCCCCCGTATCGTAAAGGGACGGCGGCTCGGCTGGCGCTCCGCTTCCGGGACGAACCGTTCGCTCGGATCCTCTGCATCGAGCACGAGCCGGAGGCGCTGGCTTCAGAGCTGGAACCGTGGCGGGTGCGACGGTATGGAGACACCGAGCTCACCTTCCTGCGGAGCGGCGCCGATTGACTCAGAAAGCGAGGCGGATCAGGTGACCAGATCGGAGAGGACCGCGGTGTATCCGGGCTCGTTCGACCCCATCACGCTGGGGCACGATGACATCGTGCGCCGGAGCCTCAAGCTGGTAGATCGGCTCATCGTGACGGTGGCCTACACGGCAACCCAGGTGAAGCAGCCTCTCTTCGAGGTAAGAGAGCGGGTCGAGCTGTTGGAGCGGGTGTACGCGGACGAGCCGCGGGTGGAGGTGTCGTCCTTCCAGGGTCTCCTGGTCGACTTCGCTCGGTCGATGAGCGCGCCGATCATCATCCGCGGCCTTCGGGCGGTCAGCGACTTCGAGTACGAGTTCCAGATGGCGCTGATGAACCGTTCGCTGTGGCCGGAGATCGAGGTGATCTTTATGGCGCCGGCCAGCCAGTACACCTTCCTCAGCTCGTCGCTCGTCCGGGAGGTCGCGCGCCTCGGAGGCCGGGTGGCGGACTTCGTCCCTCCGGTCGTGCTGGATGCCCTCATCGAGCGGGTGGGACCGAGCGTCGCCGGAGAGTGACCGCCCGAGACGGCTTTCTCCGTTCCCTGGAGGAACGGGCGCGTGCCGCGCCTCGTCGCATCGGCTTTCCGGAGGTGGCCGACGGGCGCACGATCGAAGCGATCGCCCGGCTGTCGGAGCGCGGCCTCGTGCGTCCGGTGGCGGTGGGAAACGAGGCCGAGCTTCAGCTCCTGCGAGAGCGTCTGCCCGGGGTCGAGTGTGTGGACGTGTCGCGTCCTCCCGCCGTGGTCGCGTCGGACGTCGGAGAGGAGTCGGACGTCGGCGAGGAGTCGGAGGGATGCGATCCGGACTCTCCCATGCAGCTGACGGCGCGCCTCCTGCGAGCCGGATGGCTGGACGGAGCCGTGGCCGGCGCGGGCACGCCGACCGCGCAGGTGATTCGGGTGGGCCTCCGCTGCGTCGGCTTGGCGCCCGGCACCGCTACGGTGTCCAGCGCGTTCTACATGCTGCTGCGGGACCCCTCCCCGTCCAGGTGCGCGGTGCTGACGTTCGCGGACGCCGGGGTCGTGCCGGATCCCACGCCCGCTCAGCTGGCCGAGATCGCCGAGGCGGCAGGCCGGGCGCGCCGGTTGATCGTCGGGGACGAGCCCCGCGTCGCCTTCCTCTCTTTCTCGACTCACGGATCGGCGGAGGGCCCGGCCGTCGAGAGGGTGCGTGAAGGGTTCCGGCTCTTCCGGGAGCGCTGCCCGGAGATCGCAGCGGATGGAGAGCTTCAGGCGGACGCCGCTCTGGTCCCGGCGGTGGCAGCGATGAAGGCAGCGGATTCACCGCTCTCCGGGAGGGCGAACGTGCTGATCTTCCCGGATCTCGATGCTGGGAACATCGCGTACAAGCTCGTCCAGCGGCTCGCCGGGGCGGAGGCACTGGGACCGATCCTCCAGGGCCTCGCCCGGCCGCTGAACGACCTGTCGCGGGGGGCCAGCGTCGACGACATCGTTCATGTCGCCTGCATCACGGCCCTGATGGCGGGGTGAGCGATCCACGGTCGGCCGTGCGCGCCAAGCGATCCCTCAGCCAGAACTTCCTGACCGATCCCAATCTGCGGCGCAAGGTCGTGGAGGAGCTGGAGGCCTCCCCGGAGGACGCCGTGCTCGAGATCGGGGCGGGCCACGGGGAGCTCGGGTCGCTCCTGGTGGACCGGGTGGCCGAACTGGTGATGGTCGAGAAGGACGACGCTCTCCTCTCCGGCCTCGAGTCGCGCTTCGCCGGCCATGGCGGCGTGCGGGTCGTTCACGGGGACGCCCTCGAGCTGGATCTGACCTCCCTTGTGCCGAGAGGGCGGACGTACCGGGTGCTCTCCAACCTGCCGTACGCCATCACGACGCCGCTGCTCTTCCGGATCCTCGAGCTCCAGCCGCCGCCCGCGCGGGTCGTCGTCACCGTGCAGATCGAGGTGGCCGAGCGGATCGTCGCGGCCCCGGGAACGAAGGTGTATGGAGCCCTGAGCGTCGGCGTCCAGGTCCGCGGAACGGCGCATGTCGCGTTCCGCATCGGCCGGATGGCGTTTCGGCCGGTGCCCGCCGTGGATTCGGCCGTCGTCGTCATCGAGCCGGCCCCCAAGGCGCTCCCGGCGAAGGAGGAGACGGCGCTCCGGCAGCTCACCCGGGTGGCGTTTGGCTGGCGCCGCAAGCAGCTGCAGAAGATCCTTCGCTCGGCGCCCGAGTATCGTCTGACGCCGGAGGAAGTGGCGGAAGTGGCCGTCGCCGTGGGGTTCGATGGGCGCGCCCGCCCCGAGACGCTCGATCCCGCGACCTTCCTGAGTCTCTCTCGCGCCCTCGATCGGGTGGGGCGGGACCGGGGCGGTGATCCGAGTTGTTGAGAAGAGCGGTCCTCCCGGCTAGGTTTCTTGTGAAGGTTTTCACAAGCCGCCAGGGAGCGTGAAGAAGATCTCGGAATCGGCCGTTCGCCGCCTTTCGCTATACCTGCGCCTGCTCAGAGGGATCGCGGGCGACCAGGAGCTTATCTCTAGTCAGGAGCTGGCCGAACCAAGTGGGTCCACGTCCGCACAGGTCCGGAAGGACCTGAGTCTCTTCGGCTCGTTCGGGCAACGCGGCAAGGGGTACAGCGTCCCCGAGCTGATCGATACGCTCGAGCGCATCCTAGGTCTCGAGCGGCGGTGGCGGGTGGCGGTCGTAGGCGTCGGAAAGCTCGGCTCCGCGCTTCTCGGCTACCGGGGGCTCAGCGAGAGAGGCTTCGACGTCGTGGTGGCCTTCGACGTGGACACAGAGAAGGTGGGTACCGAGCTCAACGGCATCGATATCTGCTCGATCGACTCGCTCTCCCGCGTCGTCCGGGAACGAGGTGTGGAGATCGGCATCATCGCCACGCCGCCCGAGGAGGCGGAGGGGATCGTGAGCCGCCTGGCGGACGCCGGCGTTTCGGCCGTCCTCAGCTTCGCTCCGATCGAGCTTGGGAACCGAGACCCGATGGTCGTACGGACGATGGATCTCGCGCTCGAGTTGGAGGGGCTCACGTTCGCCCTTACCTCCGCTCGCAACGGGGACAGCTAGCGCGCGCATGACCGGAGCGGGCGTGCGGTTCTCGGAGAGCTCATCGCTCCTTTCCCGCGCAATGGACCTTATCGAGGAAGGGCCGCAGCCGACGTCCCGCCTCGCCGGTCGCGTGTTCGGGGTCCGAAGCGGCCCACCGGGGCTGGCCGCCCGCATGGTTTTCGAGCTCCTGGCGGAGGACCACCGGGTCCGCGTGGACACCGATGGCGTATGGCGCTTGGCTGCCGACGCGGGCCGGGAGGACCGGCCTCTCGATTCGCTCAGCTATGTCGTGGTCGACGTCGAGACCACGGGCATACCCGTCTCGCGGGGCGGCCGGATCATCGAGATCGCTGCCGTCCAGGTGAGGGACGGAGCCATTCGGGACGAGTTCGCCACGCTCATCAACCCGGACGGCCCGATCCCACGCTGGGTGTCCGGCCTGACGGGGATCTCCCAGGACATGGTCGCAACGGCACCCCGCTTCGAGGAGGTCTGCGACCAGCTGCGAGGGAGGCTGGAGGGCAGGGTGTTCGTGGCCCACAACGCCGCCTACGACTGGGCGTACGTGAGCGCCGAGATGCGACGGGCGCGCCTGATCGTTCCCAGCGGGCCACGGCTCTGCACCGTCCGCCTGGCCCGCAAGGCCCTCCCTGGCGTCCGGCGGCGGGGCCTCGACTCTCTGGCGGCGTTCTACGGGATCGAGATCGAGGGGCGCCACCGGGCGGAAGGCGACGCCCGCGCCACCGCGCTACTCCTGCTGCGTCTCTTGCAGGAGGCCGACCGCCAGGGCGTCGGGCGGTGGGGGGAGCTGCAGAGCTGGCTGGGTCGCCCCGGGCCGAAGCGGCGTCGCGGGCTTGGCGGGAAGGGGGCGCCATGATCGTCTGCGAGGCGAGCGGAGTTCGCGTGCGGACGCTCGATGCCGGTCGCCTGTGGCTCGATGGCGGCGCCATGTTCGGCGTCGTGCCGAAACCGCTGTGGAGCCGACGCATCCCGGCCGACGAGCGGAACCGCATCCAGCTCTCCATGCGTTGCCTGCTGGTCGAGACCGGGGGGTTGCGTGTGCTCGTCGACACCGGCCTCGGGAACAAGGAAGACGAGAAGTTCCGGGACATCTACGGGGTGGAGAACGACGGCCGGCCCACCAGGCTCGAGGACTCCCTGCGCGCGGCCGGCGTGGAACCGCGGGAGGTCGACGTCGTGGTCTGCACGCACCTCCATTTCGACCACGCGGGCGGCAGCACGACGTTGGGCGAGGACGGGCTGATTCGGCCCTCGTTTCCGAACGCCCGCTATGTGATCCGGCGCGGGGAGTGGGAGTTCGCTCATCAGATGAACGAACGGGTGCGGGCCAGCTACATGAGCAGGCACTTCGATCCGCTCGCGGAGGCAGGTCAGGTCGAGCTGGTGGACGAGGATGTCGAGGTCGCGCCCGGAGTCCGAGTCGTCCGCACCGCGGGCCACACGCCGTATCATCAGTCGGTGCTCGTGGAGGCAGGGGATCAGACGGTCTTCTTTCCCGTTGATCTGGCCCCGACGAGCGCCCACCTGCCCCTGCCCTGGATCATGGGCTACGATGTCGAGCCGCTGGTCACGCTGGAGAGCAAGCGAGAGTGGCTGACGCGCGCCGGATCCGAAGGCTGGCTCATGGTGTTCAGTCATGATCCGGTCGTCGCGGCGGGCGTGGCCCGGCCGCGGGACGGCCGCGACGGATGCGAGCTGGTGGAGCCGCGGTCCGACGGCGCGGACGCTGTCGGTGCGAACGATAAGGACGGACAAGATGAGGGATAAAGAACGCACGGCGATGATCGTGAGCGCGGCCCGCCTGCCGACGGGACGCTTCCTGGGCGGCCTGTCGCCCCTCACCGCGCCGCAGCTCGGGGCCAGGGCGATCGAGGCCGCGGTGGAGCGGGCGGGCATCCCGAGCGCCGATGTGCAGGACGTGATCATGGGAAACGTGGTGCAGGCGGGTGTGGGTCAGGCCCCCGCCCGTCAGGCGGCGATCCTGGGCGGCATACCGGAAACGGTACCGGCCTTCACCGTCAACAAGGTGTGCGGCTCCGGACTGAAGGCCGTGATGCTGGCGGCGCAGGCGATCCGTGCCGGGGACAACCAGGTGATCGTGGCCGGCGGCATGGAGTCGATGTCGAACGCGCCGTACCTGCTCCGCGGCTATCGTGATGGGGTCAAGTTCGGGGACCGGCAGATCACCGACTCGCTGATCAACGATGGCCTCTGGTGCTCGTTCGGCGAATGCCACATGGGGGGATATGCCGAGTACACGGCGATGCGGGCCGAGATCGGCCGGGCGGAGCAGGATGAGTTCGCGCTGGCCAGCCATCAGAAGGCGATTCGGGCGATCGACGAGGGTGAGTTCGAGGCCGAGGTCGTTCCGGTCGAGGTACCGACCCGGAAGGGCACGCTCGTCGTGGAGACCGACGAGCCCCCGCGTCGCGGGACGTCGCTGGAGGCGCTGGCCAAACTGAAGCCCGCCTTCGGCGCCGACGCGCCGCCCGAGGTGCAGGAGCTGAGCGTGACGGCTGGGAACGCGCCGGGGCTGAACGACGGGGCGGCCGCCACCGTCATCGCGTCCGAGGCGTACGCGGATGCGAACGGCCTGGACAGCCTTGCAAGGATCTTGGCATATTCGGTCGGCGCGACGCCCCCCCGCGACCTGTTCTTCGCCCCCGTCGTGGCCGTGCAGAAGCTGATGGAGGCGGAAGGCACCTCGATAGACGACTACGGCCTCGTCGAGATGAACGAGGCGTTCGCCGTCCAGGTCCTCGCCGACGGGCAGCAGCTGGGTGTCGACTGGGACAGGGTCAACGTGAGGGGTGGGGCCGTGGCGCTGGGCCACCCGATCGGGGCATCCGGGGCCCGCATCCTGACGACGCTCGTGTATGCGATGCGCGATCGGGATGTCGAGAAGGGGCTGGCGACGCTCTGTCTCGGTGGAGGAAACGCGGTGGCGATGAGCATAGAACTCGTATAAGATAACTTATGCTATCATTCGACAAGACAGTACGATATGGCGCTTACCCAGTGGCGGTCGTGCGGCGCCGTGGTCTGGTGTGGGCGGCCGGCGCGGTTCTGTTTGCGGTCCTGACGGCAGCCGGCGCGCGGCTCGCCGTGCCGCTCCCGGGCACGGCGGTGCCCTTCACGCTCCAGGTGCTGGCGGTGCTTCTCTCGGGCTTCCTCCTCGGCCCGTTCGTGGGCGCAGCGAGTCAGATCGTCTACCTGGCCGCCGGGCTCGCGGGCGTTCCGGTTTTTTACGCCGGAGGCGGCTTCGCGTACCTCCTCGGCCCGACCGGCGGTTACCTTCTCGCGTTCCCGGCCGCTGCGGCGATCGCCGGGGCCTTCGCCTGGAGGTCGCCACGTCTCGGGTCAATGCTGTTCGGGGCGGTGCTGGCGGTGGCGATGATCCACCTGGGAGGCGCGGCCTGGCTGGCGCTGGTGGTGGGTGGCGACGCCGCTCTTCGCGCGGGGGTGCTCCCCTTCCTTCCAGGAGACCTGCTGAAGGTGGCTCTCGCGGTCCTCATCGGCAGCCGCTTCCACGGTCGCTTTCGGCGGACGTTCGGATAGCCCGGGCCCGTCCTGAGCGCCGACTCGTCGTGATCCTGCGGGGGTCGGAAGGCCGCCTGCGCGCCGGTTGGCGGCTGGCGCTGTTCGTGGCCATTTTCTTGGCAGCGCTACTCGGCTTGAGCCTGCTGGCGGTCTGGCTGAACGCCCCGTGGGTCAGCGGGGCCTGGCCGCAGCGCTGGGCCTTCGTCTTGCCGTTTCTGGCCGGCGTCTTCGCGAGCTGGATCATGATGGAGCGGGTGGAGCGGATGCCGCTAGCGGCGCTGGGCTTGCCGGTCGACCGACTCCTCCCGGGCTCGTTCGGCCGCGGGGTCGCGTTCGGCACGATCCTGATGGGTGCCGTGGTGCTGGCGATGGCCGCCGCCGGTGTCCTCGTGTGGGTGCGGACACCCGCTCCGGTGGGCCAGGGCGTGATGGTGTTCCTGGAGCTCAGCGCCTTCATGGTCCTCGCGGCGTTTGCCGAGGAGCTGCTGCTGCGGGGCTACCTGCTCCAGGTGGTGGCCGAGGCATTGGGCGGTCCTGCTGCCATCCTGGTGACGGCGGTCGTGTTCGCCGCCCTGCACGGGCTGAACCCGCACATCTCGCTCCTGGCGCTGACGAACATCGCCCTGGCGGGAGTTCTCCTTGGTGCGGCTCTCTGGCGGACGATGAGCCTGTGGTTCGCGACCGGGCTCCACTTCGGCTGGAACTGGACGATGGGCGTGCTTGCGGACCTGCCTGTCAGCGGGCTGGACGACTCCACGCCGGGGTTCTCGTTCGACACGCCCGGTTTCGACGCAGTCGTGGACAGGGCCAGCCCTCTGACGGGTGGTGCGTTCGGGCCCGAGGGCAGCCTGCTGGTGACTGCGGCCACACTGGCCGGCATCGCATGGGTGGTCCGGAGTCGGCGCCTGCAGCCGGCGCTTCGGGTGTTGGCGCTCCGGCCGCCGGCCCTCCGGCGCAGGGGCCCGGCGCAAAGAGCAAGGAGCCTGTCTGAGTAATGCGGTGCGCCCTTTGGGTTACGGCGGCGATGGATCATCTTCTTCGTTGGCGCTCCTCCCCGATGCTCTGGCATCGCCTTCGTCGGGCCGCCTCGAAGCTGATACCCTCGGCGCTCGTAACGCGGCTCGCCCCATTACTCGGACAGGCTCCTAGAGAGTAGAGGAGAGAAGCTTGGCTCAGGAGAACCTCGAGCACGCGGAGAGCCTTTGGAAGGCGGAGAACGTCAAGCACGCGGGCGTCGTGGGTGGGGGCACGATGGGGAACGGGATCGCCCACGTGTTCGCGCAGGCCGGCATCGACGTCACGCTGGTGGACGTCGACGAGGAAGTGCTGGCCCGCGCGCTGCAGACGATCGAGCGAAACCTTCAGCGGCAGGTGAAGAAGGAGGTGATCGCGGAGGCCGATGCCGTGGCCACGCTCCGGCGAATCCGGACGGCGACCCGGCTGGACGATCTGGCCGGTGCCGAGCTGGTGGTGGAGGCCGTTCCGGAACGGATCGAGCTCAAACGCGCGATCTTCGAACAGCTCGGCGACCTCTGTGGCCAGCGGACCGTCCTGGCGACGAACACGAGCTCGATCTCGATCACGGAGATCGCCTCTCATGCGAAACGGCCGGAGCGGGTGATCGGCATGCACTTCATGAACCCGGTACCGGTCATGCGGCTCGTCGAGGTGATTCGTGGTCTGGAGACGAGCGACGAGACGACTCGCTTCACGACTGAGCTGTGCGAGCGGGTCGGGAAGACGGCTGTCGAGGTCCGTGATTACCCTGGTTTCGTCTCCAACCGGATCCTCATGCCGATGGTCAACGAGGCGGTGTACTGCCTCATGGAGGGCGTGGCCGAGGCCGAGGCGATCGACACGGTGATGAGGCTCGGGATGAACCACCCGATGGGTCCGTTGCAGCTGGCCGATCTCGTGGGGCTCGACACGTGCCTCTTGATCTGCGAAGTGCTTCATCGAGACCTTGGCGATGACAAGTACCGACCTTGCCCGCTGCTCAGGAAGTACGTGGCGGCCGGGTGGCTCGGCCGGAAGAGCGGCCGCGGGTTCTACCGATACGACAGCTAGAAGATGCTGCGAGCGCACCTCGGCATCACGCCGACGGAAGAGCAGCGACAGATCTGCCAGCTCGCGCGTTCCTTCGCGGAGTCGGAGCTGCGGCCCCATGCGGCGCGGCGAGATCGGGAGGAGGCGACCTTCGATCGAGCCGTCGTGGACCAGCTCGGCGAGCTGGGCTTCCTCGGCATGCTCATCCCGGAGGAGTACGACGGGCTCGGGCTCGACATGCTCACGTACCTTTACTCGCTCGTGGAGATCGCCTGGGGAGATCCCTCGGTCTCCGTTTCGATAAGCGTGCACAACTCGCTTCCGACGCAGATTCTCCTGCGGCACGGCACGGAGGCGCAGAAACAGAGATGGCTCAGGCCGATGGCGCGGGGCGAGCTGCTGGGTGCTTTCTCGCTCTCCGAGGCGGGGGCGGGCAGCGACGCGGCCGGCCTGACGGCACAGGCTCGCCCCGATGGAGATGGCTGGGTGCTGGACGGGGCGAAGGCGTGGGTGACGAACGGGGCGTCAGCGGATCTCGTGCTCCTGTTCGCCCGCACCGATACGCCGGACGATCGGCGAGGGTCGCACGGGATCGGTGCCTTCCTCGTTCCGACGGATGCCCCCGGGTACTGCCCGGGCAAGAAGGAGCGCAAGATGGGCATTCGCGGTTCGGAGACGGTGGAGGTGTCCCTCAACGATCTCCGCCTCGGCCCCGAGTACCTGATCGGCGAGCCGAGCCGCGGCTTCCATTACGCGCTGGCGGCGCTGGAGGGTGGACGGCTCGGGATCGCCGCTCAGGCGGTCGGAATCTCCCGGGCGGCTCTCGACCATGCGCTGGGGTACGCGGAGGAGCGAAGTCAGTTCGGAGCACGGATCCGGGACTTCCAGGGGATCCAGTTCAAGCTGGCGGAGATGGGCCGGCGCTACGAGACGGCTCTGGCCATTCTGGAGCGCGCCGCTCTGGCGCATGAGGCCGGCGATCCGCGTAGCCGCCGCCTGTCCTCCACCGCCAAGCTGACGGCGAGCGAGTCTGCGGTCTGGATCGCGCGGCAGGCCGTGCAGGTGTTTGGTGGGTACGGATACAGCCGGGAGTACCCGGTCGAGCGGCTGTTCCGCGACTCGAAGATCACGGAGATTTACGAAGGTACCAGCGAGATCCACCGCTGGATCATCGCCGGACAGCTCTACAGGGAAAGGGACGAAGTCCAATGAACCCCACGGACGTGATCGACGAAACCGTTGAGCTTACGGGGCTGGGCAAGACCCAGCTCTTCGATCTATTCGCTGAGTATGGCCACGAGCAGGTCATTTTCAGCTCCGAGCCCTCCTGCGGCTACAGAGGGATCGTGGCGATCCATGACACGACGCTCGGTCCGGCGCTTGGCGGTACGCGGTTCTGGAACTACGAGACCGATCTCGAGGCGCTTGTCGACGTGCTCCGGCTCTCTCGTGGGATGACCTACAAGGCGGCCATCGCGGGATTAAACCTCGGGGGCGGGAAGGCCGTCATCATCGGCGACAATGAGACGCGGTACCGTGAGATGATCATGCGGGCCCACGGCCGCGTCGTGGAGAGCCTCGGCGGACGCTATATCACGGCAGAGGATGTCGGAACGAACGTCGAGGACATGGACTACGTTCACACGGAGACGGAGTACGTGGTCGGCATCCTCGACCGCTCGGGCGATCCCTCTCCCGTCACCGCCTTCGGGGTTTACCGGGGGATCAAGGCGTGCGCGCTCAAGCGCTACGGGGATGATGTTCTCGAGAAGAAGACGGTGGCGGTGCAGGGGGTCGGACACGTCGGATATCACCTTTGCCGCTACCTCGCGGAGGAGGGGGCGAAGCTCTTCGTAACCGATATCGATCACACGAAGGTGGGCCGCGCGGTGGACGAGCTGGGGGCCGTCGCCGTCGGTCCGGACGAGATCTACGAGGTGGAGGCCGACATCTTCGCGCCCTGTGCGCTAGGCGCGGTGCTGAACAGCCGCACGATCCCCAGCCTGCGGGCGAACATCGTGGCGGGCGCCGCGAACAACCAGTTGGAAACCGAGGAGGATGCCGAACGGCTCCGCGAAAGCGGCATCCTGTACGCTCCGGACTACGTCATTAACGCCGGAGGACTCATCAACGTGTACTCCGAGCTCGTCGGCTGGAGTCTCGAGCGTTCGCAGCGAAAGGCCGGCGAGATCTACGGCGTGATCCTGCGCATCTTCGAGCTGGCCGAGGAGGAGGGGCTGACGAGCGCCGAGGCGGCGGACCGGCTCGCCATGCGGCGAGTCGATCAGGTCGCGAAGCTGCACAGATCGCATGTCTGACGGCACATCGGTACCATGCGGCGTCGCGGCCACGGCGCCCTCATGGCCCACCCCGGAGGGAATGCTGGCGGAGACGGATCCGGAGGTGTACGCGGCGATCCAGGGTGAGCTGGGGCGGCAAAGGTGGGGCCTGGAGCTGATCGCCAGCGAGAACTTCGTTTCGCCGGCGGTGCTCGAGGCGATGGGCTCGGTGCTTACCAACAAGTACGCCGAGGGCTATCCCGACAAGCGGTACTACGGCGGCTGCGAGTACGTGGATCAGGTCGAGAGCCTGGCCCGCCGGCGAGCCATGGAGATCTTCGGCGCCGAACACGCTAATGTACAGCCGCACAGCGGGTCCCAGGCGAACATGGCCGCGTACTTCGCCTTCCTGAAGCCCGGCGACACGATCCTCGGCATGGATCTTTCCCACGGGGGTCACCTCACCCACGGATCGCGAGTCAACTTCAGCGGCCAGCTCTACCGAGTCGTCGCGTACGGCGTCCGGGAGGCCGACGGCCGCGTGGACATGGATGCGGTGCGCGAGACCGCGCTTCGGGAGCGGCCCGCCATGATCGTGGCGGGCGCGAGCGCCTACCCCCGCGTGTTGCCGTTCGAGGAGTTCGCGAGCGTGGCGCGCGAAGTCGGCGCGGTGTTGCTTGTGGACATGGCGCACATCGCCGGCCTGGTCGCCACGGGCGTGCACCCGTCGCCCGTGCCCCACTCCGATGTCGTGACGACGACAACCCACAAGACGCTTCGAGGGCCCCGGGGCGGGTTGATCCTCTGTCGGGCGGAGCACGCCCGGGCGATCGACAAGTCCGTGTTCCCGGGCATGCAGGGTGGGCCCCTGATGCACGTCATCGCCGCCAAGGCGGTGGCGCTCGAGGAGGCGGGGAGCGACGAGTTCCGCGCCTACGCGGCCCAAGTGGTCGAGAACGCCCGCGCGCTGGGCGAGGAACTCGATCGCCGCGGCTACCGGCTCGTGTCCGGCGGAACCGACACCCACCTACTGCTGGTGGATCTCCGAAACACCGACCTGACTGGCAAGGATGCCGAGGAGATGCTCGAGAGGGCGGGCATCACCGTGAACAAGAACACGGTTCCGTTCGAGACGCGCTCGCCCTTCGTCACGTCGGGGATCCGCATTGGAACGTCGGCCGTCACCACGCGCTGCATGACCGGGACGGAGATGCGGGCCATCGCCGGGTTGATCGACCGCGTGCTTCGGTCGGGTGCAAGCGATCCGGACGTGGCGGCCGTCCAGGCCGAGGTCCGAGCCATGTGTGAGGCGTTCCCCCTGTACGAGCCGGCCGACGCCGGTTCGATCGGCTGATTCACTCCTCCGAGGGACGACCCGATATCGTCGAGCTGCCGCTCGGGGCCGGCGCAGCGGAGCGCACCACGTCCACCCGCGGCCGCATCGACATCTCCGAGGCGGAGGGAGCCGTCCTCATACCGGCCTGAGCGCCGACCCGACGATACTTGACGCTCTCGTAGCAGCCCGTCAGATTTGGCCGTTCACGGGCACCGAGCCGACTGAGAGGTACGGAGAAGACAAGAGCGAAGATGAGTCCGACGCCCGGAACCGACGTGCTGGGTCGTCTTGCCCGGCGAAACCCCCGCTACGCGGAGGCGGCGTACATCTTCGTTCTCGAGGCGCTCCACTATCGCATCCAGCAGCTGCGGCAGCCGCGTCACCTCACGGGAGCGGAGCTGGCGGAGGCGGTTCGAGACCTCGCGCTCGCGCGCTTCGGACCGATGGCACGCAGCGTGCTCCGGCATTGGGGTGTACACTCCACGTCCGACATGGGCAACGTCGTGTTCTTGCTCGTGGAGTCGGGGATACTCATCAAGCAGCCGACGGACACGCCCGAGGATTTCGAGGACCTGTTCAGCTTCGAAGAGGCTTTCGAGACGGGCTATCTGTGGGGCGGCTGAGAGGCGCCAGGTTGCCTTTCCGCCGCTCGCTGAGCGGAACGTGGCGACTCGTCAACGAGTGGGAGGGGTGATCGAGTGGAGAATTCGGCCCAGTTTCCCCAGTGTCTCAAGTGCAGCGACGGCGTTCTGATCCCGCTGTCCGACTACGGTCGAGAGGGTTCCTCCATCCGCTACAAGGCCTGGGTGTGTTCGA
The DNA here is from genome assembly GCA_027295155.1 of Gemmatimonadota bacterium. GTDB lineage: Bacteria > Gemmatimonadota > Gemmatimonadetes > Palauibacterales > Palauibacteraceae. The sequence continues at coordinate 3,602 of JAPULH010000097.1, read as the reverse complement.
ACCCCGAGTGCGGGTGGAACATTCGTATCGACAACGGCGAGATCAGCTTCGGGCGCAACATCTCACAATCCTTCAAGTAGCGGGACCCGCCGTCCCCGGCCGGGGACGTCATGCCGCCCCGGCCCCAGTGAGCTTGCCATCATGAACGACGGACCCCTGACCGGCGACACCCAACCGGCGGGGGCGCATGTCATCTGGCTCCCCACGGCAGCGGAGATGGCGGAGCTGGATCGTCGGGCCACGGAGTCCGGCGCGATTCCGGAACGGGCCCTCATCGAATCGGCCGGCCGCGAGATTGCCCACGCCGTGCAACGAGGGTTTCCCACCGGGCGCGTCCTCGTGCTGGCCGGAAGCGGTCACAACGGCGCCGATGCTCTGGTGGCAGCTCGCACGCTGATCGCCTGGGGGCGTGACGTGGGGGCTGTGCGCTGCGGTTCCTCCCTGCCCGAGCCCGACGTCCTGGGTGGATGGGGCCTCCAGCTCCAGGAGGCCGATCTGCTGGAAACGCGCCTGGCCGAGGCGGGCGTAGTGCTGGACGGCGTGCTGGGGACGGGTGTCCGGGGTGCGGTCCGCGAGCCCGCCGCTTCGATCATCCGTGCGGCCAACGCCGCCGGCCGGCCCATCGTGGCGGTGGACGGGCCGAGCGGGGCCGACTTCACGACGGGCGCCGTTGAGGGAGAGTGCATTCGCGCGGAACTCACCGTGAGCCTCGGGTGGCCCAAGCTGGGCCTGCTCCGCTTCCCGGCCCGCTCTTACTGCGGCGAGCTGGTTGCGGTCGAGATCGGTTTTCCGCCTCCCGAGTCGCCCATGGGTGCGCGGGCGATCACGGATGGGTGGGTGGCGAAGATGCTCGTGCCGAGGCCGGCGGACGCCCACAAGGGCCGCGCCGGCTACTTGGCGATCGTCGCCGGGCAGAAGGGCATGGCCGGGGCCTCGGTGCTGGCCGCGCGCGCCGCAATCCGGGGCGGCGTCGGCATCGTTCGGGTGGTCGGCGATCCGGCCAACCGGGAGATCGTCCAGAAGAGCGTGCCGGAGGCGATCTTCGTGAGCTGGGAGGACCAGGCGGCCGTGGCGGACGCGGTGTCGTGGGCCCACGCCGTCGCCCTCGGCCCCGGCCTCGGAGGGGAGGCGGGCAGGCGGGAGCTCGTCGCCTCGATCCTGCGGCGGGCGTGCGAGGCGGGGAAGCCGGCGCTCGTGGACGCTGACGGCCTGAACGCCTGGGCGGATGAGGCAGCTGAGCTCGCCGGCAGCCTGCCGAACGGGTCGCTCGTCACGCCGCACCCGGGCGAGCTCAGCCGGCTGCTGGGCCAGCCGATGGCTACCGTGCTCGAAGATCCGATGGGCGCGGCGCGAGGTGCGGCCGAGATCCTGGGATGTACCGTGCTCCTGAAGGGGGCGCCCTCGGTCGTGGCCGAGGGGGACGAGCCGCTTCGCGTGGCCACCACGGGCGACGTGGCGCTCGCGACCGGGGGGGTGGGCGATGTTCTGACCGGACTCGCCGGAGCCTACCTCGCGGCGGGCATGCCGGCCTCCGACGCGGCGGCTGCCGCCCTCCACGTCTCCGGCCACGCAGCGCTGATGGCTCTGGAGCCCGTAGGGCACGCGGCGGGCGACCTGGCCGAGCGCCTGCCCGTCGCGCGGGCTAGAGTCGAAGCGACATCGCCGGTCGCGTACCCCTACCGGTTCGTTCTGCCCGCCGCGCGCGGCTCGGCGGAGCCCTGATCCTTCCGCTCCCCGCCTGCCGGCCGTGATCGACCACGAGGTGCCACAGATGGGGGGGATGAAGCCGGGTCCCGAGTTCGACCGGATCCGGGCCTTCGTCACGGCCGTCGGGGCCCCGGCCCCGGAGCTCGATCTCCCCCCGGGAGACGATGCGGCGGTGCTTCGGCCGTTGGATGGCGAGCGGATCGTTCTGAGCTCCGACTCCTCGGTGGAGGGCGTGCACTTTCGCCGCGCCTGGCTGCGCTGGGAGGCGATCGGCTACCGGGCGGCGGCAGCGGCGCTCAGTGACCTGGCGGCGATGGCCGCACGTCCGATCGGCGTCCTCGTCTCACTGATGGTCTCCCCGGAAACGGACCAGGGTACGCTCGCGTCCATCGGCGAGGGCTTCGGTATCTGCCTGAGGAGGCACGAGGCGGGGCTGCTCGGCGGTGACCTGGCCCTCGCTCCTGCCGGAGTGGCGATCGACGTGATGGCGGTCGGCGCGTGCCGTTCCCCGGTGACGCGCGCCGGGGCGAGAGCGGGAGACGAGGTGTGGTTGAGCGGCGCCGTGGGCGGAGCCGCGTCGGCGGTTCGGGCGTGGGAGCGCTCCATGGAGCCGGATCCGCGGGCACGCGCCGCGTTCGAGCGTCCGCCGGCCAGGCTGGCCGAAGCTCTGTGGCTGAGCGAGCGGGTGCGGCTCACGGCCCTGATCGACCTTTCCGACGGCGTGGCGGGTGACGCGCGCCAGATCGCGGCGGCCTCGGAGATGCGACTCGTCATCGACCTGGACCAGGTTCCGCTCGCCCCGCCCCTGGCGGAGTACGCCGACCGGGACGCGGCCCTTCGCCTGGCTCTCGCGGGCGGCGACGACTACGAGCTGCTTCTCTGCTGCGAGCCCGGAGGCATCGAAGCCGTACGCCCGGAGTTCGAGACGGGGTTCGGGCTGGCCCTCACCAGGATCGGGCGCGTGGAGGACGGCGCAGGTGTCGAGTGGGTTTCCGCTCAGGGAGCGATCCTGCCGCCGGAGCTGGACGGCTACGACCACTTCGCGTCGGGGAGTGCCCGGTGATCCGCATGCTGGTGTTCGGCGTGGTGGCCGTCCCCTCCACGATCTTTTTCTCGCTGGTGGCGATCGTGGCCGGGTTGCTGCGCGCGCCGAAGAGCACGTTCGACTGGGTGCACCGCAACTGGTCGAGGAGCGTCCTGCGCGCGGCCGGCGTCGAGGTTCGCGTCACCGGCCTCGAGCATGTCGTGCCGGACGGTGCGCAGATCTTCGTCAGCAACCATCAGTCGATGTTCGACATCTGGGCGCTGTTCGCGACGCTACCGGTCTCGCTCCGATTCGTCGCGAAGAAGGAGATGTCCCGGATCCCGCTTCTCTCTCGCGCCATGCGGGCGGCGGGTCACGTGTTCATCGATCGCCAGGACCGGGTGCAGGCGGCCGAGGTGATGCGGCGCGCCGGGAAGCGGATGCTCCGGGAGGGTCTCTCGCTCGGACTCTTCCCCGAGGGGACACGGGCGCGCGACGGGAGGCTGAAGCCGTTCAAGAAAGGGGCCTTCGTCCTCGCCATCGAGACTCAGACAACGCTCGTTCCGGTCGCCGTGGATGGCGGGGGCCAGATCATCGTGGACGGCGGCGGTGGCCGGCTGAAGTTCAGGCCCCGGCCGCCGCCCATCGAGATACGCTGTGCCGAGCCGATCCCTCTCTCCGGTCTGACGGCAGCGGATCGCGACGAGCTGCTCGCCCGCACCCGAGCCGAGATCGTTCGGTTGCTCTCGGCGGCTACTGGCCCGGAGTGAAGAAGAGCGGGATGCCGCCTTCCGTCGGCGCGATCACCAGGTTGTTGCTGCCATCGGCGACCTCACCGAGCATCTCCAGGTAACGCCAGTACAGGTAACGC
>JAPULH010000096.1 GCA_027295155.1 Gemmatimonadota bacterium | reverse complement strand
CACCGCACCAAGAGCGGCAAGAGTCGGTGGGTACCGCTCACCCCGAGGCTACGCGCGGCTCTCCGAGACCAGGCGGCTAGGTACCGGCTGCAGACCTACCACGGCCGGCGCTCGCCGTGGGTGTTTCATCACTTGACGGACGCACGAGGGAATAGGGCAGGCGACCGTCTCCGGTCCCTGCACCGGGCAGTACGTGCCGCTGCCGAGCGTGCGAAGCTGCCGACCGATTTCAGACGCCACGACCTCCGGCACCGGCGGGTCACCACCTGGCTAGCCGACGAGCGAAACCCGGTGCATGTGAAGGAAGCCCTCGGGCACTCGGACCTCCGCATCACGATGGACTACACGCACCTCGCCAGGGAGCACCTCCGCTCCCTCGTGGACGACGAACCCTTGGACCAATCCTTGGACCAATACCCTGCACAACAGGCGCAGACGAGCGCAGACGGACGCAGATGAGCCAGCGGATAAGCCGCGTATTCGCGGGCGGATGCGGACGGACGCAGACAGGCGCGGAAGGCGTTGAGGGACTCGAAAACCGGCGCCCTCACGGGCTTGAGGGTTCGAATCCCTCCCCCTCCGCCATATCATCCTGTTGATTCGAGCGGCTCAGGAGAGAAAGGGCCGGGCGCCCCCGACGATCAGCGACAGTTTCGAACGTCGGCGCGTTCCACGAACCGAACCGGCTTCTCGCGACGGGGAACGGTGACGATCGCAACAGGAGCGGTGAACGCCTGCGACGTCAGGCACCCGATACCCGGTGACACCTCGGTAACGATGGCGTAGAGGTACTCTTTGTCCTCGTATACGGCCGTGAAGAATACCTCGTAGCCGCCCGTCGGCCGCCTCCCCAGCGCCGCAACCAGCACCACGTCCCGTCCGAAATCGACCGCCGGCACATCCCGTGACGGATCGAATCCCGAGGTAGCCGCAGACCAGAGGTTTGCCCAATCCGCGCGGGACTTGAGCACCTCCTGAACTTCTTCCACCAGGCCGCTGTACTGCAGCTTCAGAACCGACACGAAGGGCAGCGGGGTGGCGCTGGCGGGCACGTCGGCGGCGGGTGACGTGCGTTGGACGCCGCACGCCGTGCAGAGGGCGAGCACCGCGGCCAAACGGACGGAGCTCAAGGGCCGCTCACCTCTATCGGAACGGTGAAGCGAGACGTGTCCCACGAGAGCGCCAGGACACCGCCTCCCCCGTCGGTCAGCTCGACCTCGATCGTGAACCGCTCGACCGTCTCGAGCAGCTGCTCGCGGGCCATCGGGATCCGCACGAAATCGCCGGCCGGGTCGTACGCGGTGCCCCAGATCTGGGTGAGGCTGGAGATGATCAGCTCGGCGCTCTCGGGCGTGTAGGTCGTCCACAGCGTGTACGTGCCCGCCGGCACGAGCTCCCCGCCGATGACCAGGTCATGGTCCGTGGCGAAGTGCGTCGCCGCGTTCGCCCCGGTGCGCCACACCTCGTTCCACGGAACCAATCCGCCGAAGATCTCGCGGCCGCGTTTGCTCGGGCGGCTGTACTCGACCTCGAGCGTGGCGCTGTCCACCGAGGCCGTCACGCTCTCCTGGGGTGAAGCCTGCCCGAAACCCTCACCGCGGGCGTCTCGCGCCGCGAACTCGGCGGCGAGGGCCTCCAGGTCCAGCTCGGCCGGATCCACACGCTGGATCTCGACCTTCATCGTCGTCTCCCGCCCGGTGATCCCCAGGATCCGCCCCTCCGTGTCGAGCGCTGCGATCATCGGGTTACCGAAGAACTCCATGGATACGGAGTCGGCGCCGCGGGCTTCGATCGCGTTCGGCGCGGCGCCGCGCCGCGAGCTCGGCCGAAGAATGGCGAACTCCCAGCGCTCGCCGCCTGCCGCCCCTGCCTGCCGCGCCGCCTGCTCGAACAGGCCGACCGAGAGCGGCACCTTGCCGGTCGACGGGAGGGTGTTCGTCGGCACCTCCATCTGGCGCGTCTCCACGCCGAGATCTTCCTCCACCTCGAACGTGGCGCTGTCTCCCACGATCTCGATCGTCGAGTGCTGGGTGGGCGGGCCCTCCGGGTTCTCCTCAGGAGTGGTCCATATGACTTCGAGCCTCCTCACGGAGCCGTCCGGCGCCAGGTGCGCTGTGTAGCGGGCCAAGCGCGTCACGGGAATGCGCATGACGAAGGCGCCGTCGATCCGGTCGGCCGAGCGGGTGAAGACCTCGACAGCGGTCGTATCGACGCCGAGCATCTCCACGTAAGCACGTGTGTCCGTTCGCTCGCCGCACGCTACCGCCAACGGCGTCCAAAGCAGCAGGAGGCTCAGCGTGCTTCTCGATCCTATGCTCATCGTTCCTTTCCTCCCTTCACTCCGGCTCGGCGTCATGGGCGAGCCGGCAGGGTTGGGTCCCAGGGAGTGAAGGCGCATGGTCATCAGGCTCCACTCGTTGGCTGCAAGCCGAGGCGGGCTACGGCCTCCTCTCGCATCTTGAACTTTTGGATCTTCCCCGTCACGGTCTCAGGGAACTCCTCGACGAACATCACGTGCCTCGGCACTTTGAAGTGGGCCAGGCGCTGCCGGCAGAAGTCGCGGATCTCATCCTCCGTGGCGCTCTGACCCTCTTGCAGCTTGATCCAGGCGCAGATCTCCTCGCCGAGCCTCGTGTCAGGCACCCCGACGACCTGAGCTTCCACGATGTTGGGATGCGTGTACAGAACCTCCTCGATCTCGCGCGGGTAGACGTTCTCGCCGCCCCGGATGATCATGTCCTTGATGCGGCCCGTAATCCGGTAGAACCCGCTCTCGTCCCGCATGGCGAGGTCTCCCGTGTGCAGCCAGCCCTCCTCGTCTATCGCCTCGGCGGTCGCCTCCGGCATCTTGTAGTAGCCTAGCATGACGTTGTGGCCGCGCGTGCAGAGCTCGCCCTGGTCGCCGTTGGGAAGGGCGTTGCCCTCGCCGTCCACGACCTTCACCTCGACACCGGGCAGCGGCCTTCCGATGGTCTCGACCCTCGCCTCGACCGGGTCGTCGACTCCCGAGATCGTGACGCCGGGGGAGGCCTCCGTCAGCCCGTACGCGACCAGGATTCCCCGAGCACCCATGTCGTCGATCACCCTGTTCATCACCTCCACCGGACACGTGCTTCCAGCCATGATCCCGGTGCGGAGCGACGAGAGGTCGCGCTCCGGGAACGTCGTGTCCTCGAGCTGCGCGATGAACATCGTGGGCACCCCGTAGATCACGGTCGCCCGCTCCCGTTCTATGCACTCCAGCGTCGTCGCCGGCTCGAAGTACTCGCCCGGCACCAGCATCGTCGCGCGCGCGACGAGCGTGCCCAGTGTGCCGAGCACACACCCGAAGCAGTGATAGAAGGGCACCGGCACACACACGCGGTCCTCTCCGGTGAGGCGGAGGCCCTGCCCGATGTGATAGGCGTTCAGCAAGAGATTGCGGTGCGAGAGCAGCGCACCCTTCGGAAAGCCGGTCGTGCCGGAGGTGTACTGGAGGTTGATTGGGTCCGACGGCGAGAGGCTCTCGGAGCACTCCTGCACGAGGCGCCCCTCTATCTCCTCTCCCCGCCGAAGCATGGCCTCCCAGGTGATCATCCCCTCGTCCGGGCGATCCGTGAAGGACACCACCCAGCGCAGCTCCGGGAACCGGCCGGACTCGAGCTGGCCCGGCTCGCTCTCCGCGAGCTCGGGGCACGCCGTCCGCAGCATGTCAAAGTAGTCGGACGTCTTGAATCGGTCGATGAGGAACAGCGCGCGGACGTCGGCCTGCCGGAGCACGTAGGCCAGCTCCTGCGGGCGGTACGCCGGGTTCACCGTCACGAGAACCGCGCCGATGCGGGCGCTCGCCAGCTGAAGGATCGGCCACTGCGGCCAGTTGGTGGCCCACACTGCCACATGATCGCCCGCCCGAACGCCTAACGAGAGAAGTCCTCTCGATGCCTGCTCGACGAGGCGATCGTATTCGGCGTACGTGCACCGGAAGCCCGTGTCCGGGAAGACGAGCGCCTCCCGCTCGGGGTAGTGAGAGGCGGCAGCAGAGAGCACCTGGCCGATGGTGAGGCCCTCGACCCACGGGTCGATCTGCGTTTTCGTCGCGGCGGCCATCGACTTGGCGGTGTCAGACATCGGGCTCGGCGTAGAGGAAGCTGCACGTACCTGCACGGAGGTTGCGGGGAAAGTGTGGCCGCGGGCGCCCGACAAAAAGGGGTGGCGCCCGGAAGCGCCGGCCGAACGAGCCTCGACTCGCGGGCCGACGTGCCCGCTTTTGCATGCTCGGGTCCGGTTCTCTTAGCTTCAGGCCTCGCGGTCCAATTGCGGGGAGAGCAGGCTATCCGGAGTCTCAAGACCGTCTCGATGCCGCTTGGCAGGGTCTTTCAGCGACCTGTTGGGAGCCTGTTCGGCTTCAGGGTCGCCGTGCGCCTCGCTGCGGGCACGATCCTCTCCGCTGCGGGCACGCCGGCGTTCGCTCAGGTCACCCTCAGGGTCGGGGCCGACACGGTGATGATCGATGAAGCCGTGGAGATCTCTATCTCCGGGCTGCGGCCGATGCAGGCAGTCACGCTCCGGATGGTCGCTTCATCCACCGAGGGTATCTGGGTGTCGAGTGCCAGTTTCGTGGCCGATGGCGAGGGGAGAGTCGACCTGGCCACGTCCCAGCCGATCTCGGGCACGTACTTCGCGCCCGATCGCATGGGACTCTTCTGGTCGGCGGTACGGGACACGGTCGGCACGGTGATCGCTCCGCCGGGTCTTGCGAACGCCCAGACGGTTCGGCTGACCGCCGAGGTGGATGGTGCGCTCGTAGCGGAGGCCGCTCTCGTGCGATACCTGATGCGACCCGGTGTCCGGGCGAGACCGGTGCGAGAGGACGGCCTCGTCGCCACGTTCTTTCAGCCGGCCGGCCAGGCGCCCCGGGAGGGCTTCCCGGCGCTGCTCGTGCTGGGCGGCTCGGAGTGCGGGATCCGGAGCGCTGAGGCGACCGCGGCGGCGCTCGCATCCCACGGATTCGCGGCCCTCGCTACGGCCTACTGCAGCTGGCCCGACGCCGAGGGGAAGCCGCTGCCCGGGATGGAGGAGCTGGCTCAGGGCGTCTCGCTCGTGCCGCTGGAGTACCTGGAGAAGGCGGTAGCCTGGCTGCGCTCGTGGCCCGTGGCGGACTCGGCGCGCCTCGGAGTCTGGGGCGGCTCCAAGGGGGCGGAGTTGGCCCTCCTGCTGGCAGCCTCGCACCCGGAGCTGCGGGTCGTGGTCTCGTACGCGCCCAGCCATGTCGTATGGCAGGGTCTCGACTTCAGCTCCGGTCCTGAGTCGTCCTGGTCGCGGGATGGCAAGTCCGTGCCGTACGTCCCGTTCAGCTCGGATCAGGGACTGATCCGTGGGTACGCGGGAGGCGGGCCACAGGCCCTGACGCACCTTTACCGGGCGAGCCTGGACGACTCGTCGAAGGTCGCCGCAGGGGCGATACCGGTGGAGCGGATCAACGGGGCGGTGCTCCTGGTCTCCGGCCGCGACGACCTGCTCTGGCCCTCCTCGCACATGGGGGAACAGATCGTCCTTCGGCTGCGGCGCAGCGACCACCCGTTCCCGGTGCTGCACCTCGCGTACGAAGGGGCCGGTCACGCTATCGGCCGGCCGTTTCGGCCGACGACCGGCCTACCGTACGCCCCTAGCTTCCCGCTCGGAGGCACGCCCGAAGGGTACGCGGACGCGGAGCGGGACTCCTGGCCGCGCGCCCTCCGGTTCCTGGAACAGAACCTCGCTTCCGCGTCGGACGCCCGCTAGCAGGTCGCCAGGCTAGAGAGAGGCGCACAC
>JAPULH010000095.1 GCA_027295155.1 Gemmatimonadota bacterium | reverse complement strand
AGCCACGATATCCCAATATTGTGCCGGGGCCAGCGAGCCCGGCTCATTGTACGGCATCGCGAGGTCGAGGTAGTCGTAGAGCGGCCCGGCGAAGTCGTACGAGGCGAGGACACGGGCTGACAGCTCGACTCCGATCGCTCCCTCCACCTCGTGGCAAGCGTAGCAGTGCTCCGTGTACAGTTCTTCGCCTCGTACGACTTCGCCGGGCCGCTCTACGACTACCTTGACCTCGCGATGCCGTACAATGAGCCGGGCTCGCTGGCCCCGGCACAATATTGGGATATCGTGGCTTACCTGCTGATCGATCGAGAGCTGGCGCGGCTCGAGGCGCCGCTGAGCGCACGGAGCGGCAATCGTCTGCGTCTTGCGGATGGAGGCAATTGAGCTGCCCGGCGAGACTACCCTGGGCTTGTATATGAGAGTAATAGTCGTTATTGATAAGGACAGATCCTGCAGTTCCCCCCCAGCTAACCGTTAGGGAGATAGCTCATGAATGAGAACGTGCAGAACGCGATCAACGAACAGGTCAGAAGGGAGTTCTACGCATCCTATCTCTACCTCGCGATGATGGCCTACTTCGAGGCCGAAAGCCTGGGAGGCTTCGCTCATTGGATGCGCCTGCAGGCGCAGGAGGAGAACGGCCACGCGATGAAGCTCGTGGACTTCCTCATCGATCGCGGCGGTCGGGTGGAGCTGCAGGCCATCGACAAGCCACCCCGTGACTTCGACTCGCCGCTCGGCGTGATGAAGGCGGCGCTCGAGCACGAGCGGAAGGTCACGGCGTGGATCAACGAATTGTACGAGCTGGCGGTGGCTGAGCGTGACTATCCGGCGCAGGTCATGCTCCAGTGGTTCATCGCGGAGCAGGTGGAGGAGGAAAAGAGCGCCGGCGACATCATCGACCAGCTGGAGATCGCAGGTTCCGCCGGTAGCGCGCTGCTCATGGTCGACGCGAGGCTGGGCCAGTGAGCGGGCGCCCAGTAAGGGAGAGATCCCGGCGTGCACGCGCCCACGCCCAGTAGGAAAGAAAGCCCGGCGAGCGGGCGCGGCCGCGGCAGTGTGTAGTGGCCAGCCTGGCGTGCTGTCACGTGCTATAATGAGAAAGCAAGCGAGCGAGGCGGATGATCGCGGTTCTTCTCTACCAGGCTGCGGCCGAGTACGTGGGGGTCCTTCTGAAAGGGATTCCCGCTGCGCTCGGCAGAACGGTGAGTGTGGCCGCGGATTTCGTCGGCGAGCACGCCGTGGGGGTGTTCGGGGGGCTCGCGGTACTCATCGTGCTCTGGGCGTTTCTGGCCCGCGGCCGACGCCAGTAAGCCTACCCGGGGAGCCGTGCCCCCCGCCGGCAGTCCCCGACGTGCTCCTCTTCCGCCCGCGCACACAGCGATGCCTGCGTCTCCGCGTCCGCCAGGAGCGTAGCGATCTCCTCTCCGAGCGCCTTGTAGCACATGCTCTTGTGGCCGACATCCTCGACAACGCGGCAGAATTCGAGACCGCTCTCCGCGCTCGACGTCCAGTCCACGAACGCCTTCACGACCCCCACGTAGCACCAGCCTCGGTAGCGCTCGCTCCCGGATCGGCATAGGCGTTCGGCCCGCTTCGGATCCTTCGTTCGGGCGGTGACGCTCCTCCCGAGGCTCTGGTGGCAGGTGCGGCGGAACGCTGCGGGAGCGCGGTCGCACCAATAGGACGCGTCGGCCAGGTCGCCTCCGTTCAGGTAGAGCATCGCCGACGTCTGCATCAGGTAGCACTGCACGAGGTAGCGCTGCTCCATGACCGAGCAGGGGTACAGCGGATCGGCGGGATCCAACGCCTTCCACTCGGAGGCGACTGCCGCGTCGTGTGACGCCGTGGCCGCGCCGTGTGAGCTCACGGAGTCGTGAAGCAGCGTGGCCGGGTGGTGCGGTGAGCTGGCGGCCATGATGTTCTCCATGAACGCGCCGCCGTAACAAGACTGACGATCCCAGTTGTCCTGCAGGAGATCGCATGCCTCGAGCGCCATCGGTAGATGGTGGCCGTAGTACATCGTCAGGCCGTGGCCCATGCCGTGAACGCACTGGAAGAGGATCCAGCGGCTCTGTTCGACGCTCTTGTATGGCTCACACAGCGCGTCCACGATCTCCTCATCGGGAGTGCCACGGTCCTGGAAATAGGCCTGAATCACGCCGTGGTAGCAGCCCGAGGAAAAGCTCTCCGTGCACATGACGAACGTGCCGGACACGTCAGGCCACAACCGGTAGGCTTCGACTCCGATGTGATGAGCGTACGTGTGCGCGTCGCGCGAGACGTCCGTGTCCAGTAGCACGAGATAGTCGAGCGTGTTCATGGCGGGGCGGACGCCAGCTTCCGCCAGGCTGCGGGAGAGCTCCGCCCGGTAGCAATCGGTCTTCTGCTGAACTCCCAGGTTGCCGCAATCGGCAACCATCGCCCGCGCTTCGCTCGCGGAGTCCGCCGGGACATCGGCGCCCTCCCGGCGCGAGCTGAGCCCGAGTCTCTCCAGGCCTCCGCGATCCAGCGACACGAACACCACGGCCGTCACGACGGCGATGAGGAGCGCCGCCACTGCGAGAGCCCGTCGGCCTCCGGCAGGACGGCTCACGACGCGCCGACCACGAGATCGCGGTCCACCTGGTCGCATGCCACGCAGCCGCACAGCGCCATGGCGATGTCGAACTCCCTCTCGAGGATCTCCAGCACCTGCCTCACTCCCGCCTCGCCGTCCACCGCGAGCCCCCAGAGAATCGGCCGTCCGAGCATGACCGCTCGCGCGCCCAGAGCTAGAGCCTTGAGCACATCGCTGCCGCGACGGATGCCCCCGTCCACGAGGACGGGAACACGCCCGTTCACGGCTTCTACGACCGCCGGGAGAGCGTCGATCGTAGCGATCGACGTATCGAGCTGCCGGCCGCCATGGTTCGAAACCACGATCCCGCGAGCGCCGTGCTCGACCGCCAGCCTCGCGTCGTCGGGATGGACGATTCCCTTGATGAGAACGGGCAGATCGGTGATGGAGGCCAGCCACTCCAGATCCGCCCAGCTGAGCGTCGGGTCGAAGAGGGAGATCACGTATTCGGCCAACCCCGAGTCGGAATCCGTCGCTTGCAGCTCGTCGAAGCCGGCCGGAAGCAGGTTCGCCACGCCCAGGCCCGCTGGCAGGCGGAAGCGGTTACGAACATCCCGCTCGCGCCGTCCCCACACCTGGGCGTCCACCGTTAGGACGATCGCCGAGCAGCCGCACGCCTGCGCGCGCTCCACCAGGCTGCGTGTTGCCTCCCGGTCCCGGTAGACGTAGAGCTGGAACCACACGGGCCCCGTCGCCGCCTCCGCCACCTCTTCGACCGGGCGGTTCGACAGCGTGCTCAGCGTCATGATCGTTCCGGCCGCGCCCGCAGCCCGCGTCGTAGCCACCTCGCCCTCCGGGCACGCCAGCTGGTGGAACGCGGTCGGGGCCACGAGGATCGGCATGGAGATCCGTTGGCCGAGGAGCTCGGTGGAAAGGTCACGCTCGCTGATGTCCCGGAGCACGCGGTGGTGGAGGCGAATGCGGTCGTAGGCCGCGCGGTTGTCGTGAAGCGTGATCTCGTCGAACGAGCCGCTCCGATAGTAGTCGTACGCCATCGCGGAAAGCCGCTCGCGCGCGGCGTCCTCGAAGTCGAAGAGGTTGATCGGTTCCATTCGGCAGCGCTCCCTGGTCGCGCCTCGCTTGGGGGCTCTCAGCTCTGGGAGCCCAGCACTCGCTGGACGGATCGCTGCCAACCGTCGTACAGGACATTCCGCCGCTCAGCCGGCATGGACGGCGTCCACCGCCTCCCGCACCGCCAGCCTCGCTCGATCTCATCCAGGCCCGCGTACACGCCGGTCGAGAGTCCCGCCAGGTATGCGGCACCGAGGGCCGTCGTCTCGGTGACCTCCGGCCGCTCCACGGGCAGGTCGAGCATGTCGCTCAGGAACTGCATCGCCCACCCGTTCGCCGTCAATCCACCGTCCACACGCAGGCTCACCGGCTCGGTGCCGCTGTCGGCGGCCATCGTGCTCATGAGGTCGCGTGTCTGGTAACCGACCGCCTCGAGAGCGGCGCGCGCGATCTCGGCGATCCCAGTGTCGCGCGTAAGGCCGAGGATCGCCCCCCGAGCGTCCGGGTCCCAGTGTGGGGCGCCGAGGCCCACGAACGCTGGGACGAGGTATACGCCACCCGTGTCCTGGATGCCCGCGGCGAGCGGCTCGGTCTCGGCCGCATCCTCGATGAGGTGAAGGCCGTCCCGCAACCACTGCACGGTCGCTCCGGCGATGAAGATGCTCCCTTCCAGCGCGTACGTGGTCTCGCCGGCGAGCCTCCACGCGATAGTGCTCAGCAGGCCGTTTGGCGACGCGACCGGCTCTGGGCCGGTGTTGAGGAGCGCGAACGCGCCCGTTCCGTAGGTGCTCTTGATCATACCGGGTCTGAACGCGGCCTGACCGAACGTCGCTGCCTGCTGGTCGCCCGCGATCCCGGCGATCGGAATGGCCCGGTCGAAGAGCCCGGCGGCCGTCTCGCCGAAGGGGCCGGAGCTGTCGCGGACCTCCGGGAGCATCGTCTCGGGGACACCGAACAGCGCGAGAAGGTCGGGGTCCCACCGGCCCTCGGAGAGGTCGAACAGAAGGGTGCGCGATGCGTTGGAGGCGTCCGTCGCATGAACCCGGCCGCCGGTGAGGTTCCAGAGCAGCCAGGAGTCGATCGTGCCGAACGCGAGTTCGCCTCTCTCGGCGGCGGCCCTGGCTCCGTCCACATGGTCGAGGATCCAGGCGATCTTAGTCGCCGAGAAGTACGGATCGAGGAGCAGGCCCGTCTTCTGGCGCACGAGCGGCTCGTGACCGTCCTCCTTCAGGCGTCGGCAAGCGCTCGCCGTTCGCCGGTCCTGCCACACCACGGCGTGGTGGATCGGCCGGCCGGTGGCTCGCTCCCAGACCACCGACGTCTCCCGTTGGTTTGTGATGCCTATGGCCGCGATCCGGGCGCCGTCCACGCCCGCCTGCTCGATCGCGGCGCGGCAGACAGCCAGGGTGTCCCGCCAGATCCGCGAGGCGTCGTGCTCTACCCAGCCGGGGCGAGGGAAGATCTGGGGAAGCTCACGCTGGGCGCTCGCGAGCGGTTGCCCGAGGCTGTCGAACAGGATCGCCCGGGAGGACGTCTTGCCCTGATCGATGGCCAGCACGACACCACGGGTCATGGGGGCGGGGTCATGAGGTAGGGGTCATCGGCGAGGGAGCTCTCCCCCGATCACCACCTTCACTGAAGTGCCGGCCGGGATCCTCTGGCCCGGCGCGAGGCCGTTCAGCAGAGCCAGCGTCGCCGCGTCCACCGATGCCGTGTGCTGGCGACCCACCTCCCCGATCGGCATGGCCCGGTCCACGGTGACGAGCTTCACTCGGGCGGGCTGCACCGCGAGAACGCGTGGGTCCGTCAGCCCGTCGAACGTGCTGAAGGAGCGCTCGATTGTGGACTCGAAGGACCGGAACTGGCCGGCCGAAGCGTAGCCGAGCAGGCGGTAGAGCCGGCCGCCGTGCGAGAGGAAGACGGCGAGGCCGCGCAGCGCACCCTGCTGGGTGCTGGCCCCAAACTCGGCCGCCACGGCCGCCAGGCCGTTGATCGTGGTGCGCGACACGTCGCCCCCGCGGATTCCTTCCCCGGCCAAGAAATCGCGCAGCGCCCGCTCGGGTGAGCGGCCCTCCGCGAGGCTGAGCTGGATCACCGCTTCCTGGTTCGGGCTCGCCCCGAAGACGGAGCTTCGCGTGTTCTGCGTTCGCCAGCCCACCGGAAACTCGATCTGGAACTCCAGCTCCGGGTGGAGGAAAAGGCTGCCCTCGAAGTACCCCTCCCTGGGGTTCGAGAAGATCATGCCGTCGATCCTCTCCAGGTAGCGGTCTCGGCCGAAGACGGCATCCGGCGCGGAGGGGGACTCGGCGATTGCAGCCAGCGTTCGCTCGCGTCGGTCGGCTGGAGAGGGGTGCGTGGACGCCCAGGTGGGCAGAGCGCTGGCGCCTTCGACCTCGGCCTTCTGCTCGAGCAGCGTGAACATGTCCACCATCGCCTCGACGGCGTAGCTCTCCCGGCGCATGTAGCGGAGCCCCAGGTCGTCGGCCTGACGCTCGTCGTCCCGGCTGTACTTGAGGAAGAGCAGGCCCAGGCCGCTTCCGATGACGTCCCCGAACTGTCGGATCTCGTCCACGAATATGGAGCCCACACCCAGGCCGAGGCCGAACAGCTGCTGTCGGCTGATCTGCTGCACGGTGTGACGTGCGGTTACGTGGCCGATCTCGTGCCCCAGAACGGACGCCAGCTCCGCCTCCGAGTTGAAGTAGGCGAGAATGGCGCGCGTCACGTAAAGGAACCCGCCAGGCAGCGCGAAGGCGTTCACCTGCGGATCGTCGACGATCTTGAACGTCCACGGCAGATGGGGGCGCTCCGAAGAGGCGGCGAGCCTGCCGCCGACTCCGAAGACATACGCCTGGAGGGCAGGATCGTCATAGAGGCCGATCGTGGCGTCGATCTGCGTCGCGGCCTCCCGGCCCATCTGAATCTCCTGACTCTCGCTCACCAGCGAGAGCATGGACCCACCGGTGGCCGGGTTGGTTACGCAAGCGGTGGCCAGCGCCGCGACGCAGGCCGTCGCCAGCGCCGTGGCCCTGACGCTGCGGTGCGTCCTGAGGTCGCCAACGCACGGGAGGGAGGCTTTCTTCGGCATCGCGATCAGAATAGGCTTCCCGGCCGGGGCGGAAAAGCACGGATGCTGGCATTCCAACTCTCATGACGATGAATCGCGCCTGGTTTCATACCTTCGGCTGCAAGGCGAACCAGTACGATACGGAGCGCATGCGCCAGTCGCTCGAGAGCTCCGGCGTCATCCCTGCCGCCTCGCCGGATGCGGCCGACCTGGCCGTTCTCAACACGTGCACGGTGACGAGTGAGGCCGATCGCGATGCTTGCCGGCTGATCCGGAGGCTGGCACGGGAGCACCTGGGGCTGCGGATCGTCGTGGCGGGTTGCTCGGCGGCGCTGCGCGAGGCCGAGTACGCGTCGATGCCGGAGGTGTGGCGTGTCGTGCCGGGTCAAGAGCCCGGGGATGTGGTCCGGGCCGCGATAAGCGGACGGGATCAGGGGCTTGTGCGGCTGCGCGGCGCGGGCTCCAGCCTGCTCGCGCGCTTTCGGCGCGGAACCCGGGCGTGGCTCAAGGTGCAGGACGGGTGCGACCGCCGGTGCTCGTTTTGCGCCACCAGGATCGCGCGCGGAGGGAGCCGCTCCCGGGCGCCGGAGGAGGTGGTGGCGGAGGCTCGCCTCCTGGCACGAGAGCACCCCGAGCTTGTGATCACGGGCATCCACATCGGCCATTACGGACAGGACCTGCCCGGCCGGTGGAGCCTGTCCCGCCTCTGCGCACGCCTGCTGGAGGAGGTTCCCGGGGTGCGGGTTCGTCTCAGCTCCATCGAGGCCACGGAGATCGACGACCTTCTGATCGACCTCCTCGCCGGCTCGGGCGGTCGGCTCGTGCCGCACCTGCACGTTCCGCTACAGAGCGGGAGCGACGACGTGCTCAGACGAATGCGGCGGTGGCACACGAGGGAGGGCTACCGCGCGCGGGTTCTCGAGATCGCCTCGAGGCTTCCGTACCTCGGTCTGGGGGCGGACATCATCGTCGGGTTCCCCGGCGAGTCCGAGGCGGATCACGCCGAGACGCGCGCCCTCGTCGAGGAGCTGCCCTACACATACCTGCACGTCTTCCCGTATTCCGCGCGCTCCGGCACGGCCGCTGCCTCGCTTCCCAACACGGTTCCCGGCACTATCAAGGCGGCGCGGTCACGCGAGCTGAGAGAGCTGGGCCTCGCCGGGGGACGGGCCTACCGGGCCTCGCGAGTCGGCGGCAGGGCAGAGATGGTGGTCGAGACCTTTCCCGAAGGATCCCTGCCCGAAGGACAGGAAGGGGCGACGGGGCTGACCGAGGACTACCTGCGTGTAGAGGTGGCCCTCGACGACTTTGGAGGCCCGGGAGGGCTCCAGCGCGGAGCCGTGCTTCGGGGGACGCTGGGAGGGGACGCCGACCGCTTGAGGCTTACCGCAGCATCTTGAGGTTTACTGCAGCGTTTTGATCGGCACCGATACGCGCGTCTTCTCCCACTCCATGACGAGCCTGCCCTCGTCCGGTCCGGTCGCCTCCAGCGTGATCCTGAAACGCTCGCTCGGTTCGTCGAGCTCCTCGATCTTCATCTCCACACGGTCCAAATCCATGTCTTCGTGGTACTCGGTTCCCCACTGCCCGGTCTGCCGGTTGACGATCAGGGTCCAATCGTCCGGGTTGGGAATCGAGTACAGCGTGTAATCCCCGGCAGGCACCTCCGCGTCACCGATCCGGAGGTTCGCCTCCGTCCGGAAGCTCGTCGCCTCGTTCGCTCCCGTTCGCCACACGCGACCCCACGGCACCAGGCCACCATAGATCACACGGCCCCGCGCGGAGGGACTGCTGTACACGATTGTGAGCTGGCGCCCGGCGAGATTCAGCTTCGTCGAGTCGGGCGGGCTGAGGCGCTGCTGCTGAGCTCCGCAGGGCGAAGCCACCGCCAGGGAGGCCGCGACGGCGAGCCAAGCGAGTCCGATACGCGCTGCTCTCATCTTCTGCACTCCTCCTGGTTCCTGTTACAGGCTCTTCAGCGAGCCGCCGCCGTCGACGACGAAGATCGCGCCGGTGATCCAGTCCGCGGCCGGTGAGACAAGATAAGCTACCATGTTTCCGATGTCCTCCGGATCGCCCATGCGGCCCAGCGGGATGGCTCTTCGCGCGTACTCTTCGGTCGCCCGCTCGACCGAGAAGAGATCCGCAGCTTCGTCGTTCGGGGGAACGAACGCTCTCTTCACGCCCTCGGTCGGGATCGTGCCCGGCGCGACGACGTTCACGGTGATACCGTGCTCGGCCCATTCGAGCGCCAGCGTGCGGGTGAGCGCATCGATCCCCGCCTTCGCCGCGCATGCGTGGGCCATTTGCGGCCAGCCCCGGTAGTGCAACGTCATGGATATCGAGACGATCCGACCGTAGCCGGCGTCACGCATGAGCGGGAACGCCGCCTGGCAAGCGAAGAACGTCCCGTAGAGGTCGGTCTCGACTACGGCTCGCCACCCGTTCGGAGAGAGATCCGCCGATGGAGCGTAGAAGTTGCCGGCCGCGTTGTTGATGAGGATGTCCAGCGATCCCAAGTGATCGGCGGCTCGTTCGGCGGCCGCACGGATCGAGTCCGGCTCCCGGACGTTCGCTTCGATGGCGATGGCCTCGATGTCGGCGGCCCGGAGCCTCTCGACGGCCGCTTCCAGCCGGTCCTGGTTTCGGCTTGCGATGGCCACCTTGGCCCCGGACCGTCCCAGACACGTGGCGATCCCGAACCCGATGCCTGTCCCGCCCCCCGTAACGAGAGCCACGCGGCCGTTCAACAGGTCCGGAGCGAAGACTCGATCAGCTGTCGTCATGCCGAGATCGCCTCACCTGAGCACTTCCGTCGGGCAAAAAACGGGGGCACCGAGATGCCCCCGCTCGAGATTGGCCCCGCACATCGCAGGGAAGCCGCTCAATAGCTGAAGAAACCGACCTCACCGTCTGAAGAAACGGTGAAGCGAATCCACATGCCCGTCGCGGCGTGAGCCGGGATGTAGCAGATCAGGGAGTACTTGCCCGCCGCGTCCGCCGTGAAGCTGAACGACTCGGACTCTCCGGGCTGCGTCCCCTCCTGCATGGAGGTGGCGGCAGCGCTGATCGCACCCGCGAAGACCGGCTCCGGGTCCTGGAACGTCGCCGGGAAGTCCCCGGTTCTGGTATCCACGCCGATGCTGTGTGCGATGTTGGGGTCGTCGTTCCGGAAGTTGATCGTCACGGTGTACCCTAGCGGGACGACGATCGCCCCGTTGCCGCGCGAGTAGCCGTTGAAGTTCCAGCGGTTGTTCGAGTCGTCCTTGCCAGCGACGATGTCGAGCGTAACCGTCTGGCTTGCTTCGTCGATGGTCATCCAGTCGGGAGTGGTCAGGCTGGCTGTCTCCTCACCCTCGACGACGGCCTCCTCGGTGGCGACCTCTTCGGTCGCGCCGCCGTCACCGCCATCACCGCCTCCACCGCAGGCGGCGGAAAGCCCGAACAGGGCGACCAGGCCGGCTGCAAAGAATCGATTCATGTTCATTCGTATCCCTACCGTTTGGAATCCAAGAAAAAGCGAATGCTGCGGCAGTCCACAGCGATGCAATATAACTCGTCCCGGCCATGAGGGTAAACTCTGCGCACCTCTCCTCGGGCCCTTTGGGCCCAGATCAGCCCGGCACGTCGAGCCAGTTACACCGATGAAGCCCCCCGGGTTTCACCGCGACGGCCGTTGCCCCTGCGCGGCGCCGGCGCACGAGTACGATCCTTGCTCAGAAGCGGGCGGAACCTTCGATGGGGGTGTGGAGTTTCATGTTTGACCGCGGCGGTTCTCCCGCTGCACCCCCGGTAACGCCGCAGATCTGGTGTTCCGTTCGCATCCCGCTTACCGACCGATGTTGGTTCGCACAGGCGGAGAGCTCCTCAGAAAGAAGCTGGGCACGTCCGCGAACCTCGCGCTTCAGGAGGAGCGGGCGAGCAGGGGGCGAGCGGCAGGGACCCGTTTTCTGTCCTGATTCCACAGGGAAGAAGTGGTGAGCGAAGCCAACGAAACAGCGGATCCGCAGACGAACTCGTACCTCGGTGTCCTGCAGGTACTTGGGAACGGTGCCGGATTCCTCCGAAGTGCCAGAGCCGGCTACATGCCGAGCGACAGCGACATCTATGTCAGTCAGAAGATCGTCAAGCGGTGGGACCTTCGCTCCGGCGACGAGATCGCCGGCCTCGCCGGGAAACCGCCCGGGAACGGCAAGAGCCCACCGCTTCGAGAGGTTTTCGCCGTCAACGGTCTCCCTCCCGAGCAGCTCGGTGACCGCCGGCGGTTCCAGCGGCTGGCAGCGCAGCACCCGAATGAACAGCTGTTCCTCGAGTGCGGCCTCACGCGACGCGGCCAGCGCGACTACACCAACCGCGTCATCGATCTCTTCTGCCCGCTGGGCAAAGGACAACGGGCCCTCATCGTATCGCCCTCCAAGGCCGGCAAGACGATGGTGCTGCAGGCGATCGCGGAGGGGATCGTTCGCAACTACCCGGACGCCAAGTTGCTCATCCTTCTTGTGGATGAGCGCCCCGAAGAGGTGACGGAGATGGAGGCGTGCGGCTACGGAGAGGTGATCTCATCCAGCTTCGATCACCCGGCCCAGAGGCACGTGTCGGTTGCCGAGACCACCCTGTCGCGCGCCCGCCGCCGCGCCGAGATGGGCGAGGACGTCGTGCTCGTGCTCGACTCGATCACCCGGCTGGCAAGGGGCTACAACACGGTGGAAGAGGGGACCGGGCGCACGCTGTCAGGCGGCCTGGACGCCGGATCCCTGGAGAAGCCGAAGCGTTTCTTCGGCAGCGCTCGAAAGATCGATCCCGCTCAGGGAGGTGGCACCCTGACGATCATAGCTACGGCGTTGATCGACACGGGTTCGCGGATGGATCAGGTCATCTTCGAGGAGTTCAAGGGCACCGGCAACGCCGAGCTCGTCCTGAGCCGGGAGGTCGCCGACCGACGGATCTATCCGGCCATCGATATCACGGCGAGCGCCACGCGCCGGGAGGAGCTTCTTCTTTCCCCCGAAGCGCTCGCGGTCTCTCGTGCCATGCGGCGCGAGCTTCACGGCATGGCGCCCGCCGATGCGATGTCTCAGTTGCTCGCGCTGATGGGGCGTCATGACACGAACGCGGGCCTGATTCAGCGAGCCGCGTCGAAGCTCTAGAAGGCTGCGCACTTCGTCGATAGCCTTCTAAGGTCTGTCAGTAGTCTCCTCGACGAGCCGCTCGCGGGTGCGTCGTTCCCAGTGGATGACCTCGAACGCGACGGCCTCCAGAAGCCCAACCTCCCTGCGGTCGAGCCCCGTCCGCTGAAATATCGCCCGAAAGCTCCGCATCTTGGGGACGGCATCGGCGCCGGCGAACAGGCCGATCGTCTCCATCGCCCGCTGCCAGAGCTCGAAGAAGCGCTCGAGCTCCTCGCTCGACGCCGCCGGGGCTCGGGCTCGCTCCTTCTGGCCGAGATCGCGCGCGGAGAGACCCGCGAGCCGGGCGGCCGACTTTCGGAGCTCGTAGAAGACGATCAGAGCAGCGTGCGCCAGGTTCAGAGAGCTGTGCCGCGGGTTCGTGGGAATGCTGATGACCGCCTGGCAAAGGTCGATCTCCGTGTTCGAGAGCCCGCGGTGTTCGGGGCCGAAGACCAGGGCGATCGTCTGCCCGTCTAGTGCCCGCCGCACCAGAGCCGGCCCGGCCTCCGCGGCCGTGTACCACTGCTGCTTGCTCGAGCGGCGGCGGGCGGATGTGCCCACGACGAACTCCGCATCCGCGACCGCCTCCCGCAGGTCGTCGTGAAGCTCGGCTCCCTCGACGACGTCCTTCGTGTCGTGGGCGATCCCCTCGATCCTGTAAGCGTCGAACGCCGCCGGGCTCACGACACGGAGCTGCCCCAGCTCCATGTTCTTCATCGCCCGGATCACCAGGGCGACGTTGACGAGATCTCGAGGCTCGTGGAGGACGACGCGGAAACGGTCAAGCGGGCTTTCGCCGGGATCGGCCCCGCTCATTCCGGCCGGCGAGGAGGCTCGAGGCGCGCCATGGAGCGAAGGTTCTGCCATACACGCGCGAGAAGAAGGAGGAGCATGCCGAGCGCGGTCGTCCCCGCGCCCACGTCGAACATGGTGACGGACACGCCGGCGACATCGAAACGGAAGGATCCCCAGAGCAGCGCGAGAGTGTTCATGCCGATGAGGACAACGCGCGCCTCGGTCGGGCCGAGAATGCCGTACGCCAGCTTGAACTCGCCGAAGATGTACGTTTCGAGGTAGACGTTGATCGACATGATCAGGTAGAGAATCACGTTGGCGAGCGCAATCGACAGGAGCATGAAGGGCGAAAGGCCGAGCCCCAGCCCGATCGCGAACGTGGAGTACGCGTCCGTGATGTGATCCAGGTAGTAGCCGTAGCGGGGGCGCTCGATCCGGCGGACGCGCGCGAGCGTTCCGTCCAGGCTGTCGCCGAACCACTGCACGACGAGCCCCAGACTGGCAGCCCAGAGCCACGCCGGATTGCGGTTCGAGAGCATGTACGCGGCGGCGATCCCGGTGGAGGCGGCGAGCCCGAGCCCGGTGAGGTGGTCGGGAACCACCCACGTGGGGAGCGCGGCGGCCATGCGTGGCAGGATCCGGCTCTCGACGCCGGCCAACAGGAACCGCGCGGTCCGCTCGTGCTCCACTCCGAAGTCAGCCAGGGTCCGACGCTCCCTTCCAGCCCTTTCCCCTGCGCGGCCGGAGCGCCGGATAGCCCGTTTCGCCGCACTCCGGGCACGTCTCGGTGTACGCGTCGATCGACGCGCCGCACACGGCGCAACCGACGTTTGCCTCCGCGGGTTCATAGGAGAGGGCGGTGCCGCACTTCTGGCAGGTCTGATCCGTGGAGCTGGCCTCGGCGCCGCAGCTCGGACAGGTGAGTCGGTTCACTCGTAGTCGCCTCGCAAGGGCCCACGTAGATTGGGGACGGTTTCCGATGCCGGCTTGGCCGGCTGGCCATGAGGGAACATTGCGACAAGTCCGGCGTGGGAAAAGACGAGCTGCGGACTCCGGTTCGCCCGTGCAAGTGCCGAGGCTCGTTTCGCTTGCCGCGTCTTGATCGGGCGGATAGGATCGATTGCCACAAAGCGTGATCTTTCAACGTGTTCGATCCTCCGCGCCCCGTAGGGTTGGTTGCGCCCGTCCGGTGGCACGTGATATGGGGAGTTGATGGTAGATAGCGTGCAGGTTCCGGCGGAGGCGCTCACGGCGGCGCGGGAAGGTCGCATCTACGATCGGTTGGGGGCCCGGGTATGGATCGCCGGCGCGATCATGCTCCTGGTAGGTCTCGTGACGACCTATCTGATCCTCCAGGACTTCAGCTCGGAGAGCTACATCTACCTGGCCTTCTATGCGATCCCGGCGAACGCGGCGATCTCCGTTTTTCCGCACGAGCCCGTGCTCATCTACTTCGGCCAGTTCGCCAACCTCTGGCTGACCGCGCTGGCCGCTACGGTCGGGACGATAGCCGCCGGCTACCTAGACCATGCCGTGTTCGTGCCGGTCCTGAACCACAAGACGCTTGTAGCCTACAAGGACAGAGTGCTCTATCGGAGGGCGATCGATTACTTCTTGAGGTACCCGTTCGCCACGCTGATCGTCGCGGGCTTCACGCCCATCCCCTTCTTTCCCTTCAAGTTCCTGAGCTTCTCGATCCACTACCCGTTGCGGAAGTACCTGGCCGCCCTCGTGATCGCGAGGTATCCGCGGTACTTCCTGCTGGCATGGCTCGGCAAGCTTGTTCAGATTCCGAATTGGATTCTCTTCGCCGTGTTCCTCGTCGTTATCAACCTGTACCTTGTCAAGGCGGTCCCCGCCGTGCTCGGGCGCATCCGCGGGAGGAAGGCAAGGCGAGCGGCCGACGCGCTCAAGACGGCTTGGCAGGAGGTTGGGCAGGCGGAGGCGAGCCAGTGAACATCACGGGCCGGATGGCGATGCACATGGCATGGCTGGGCTTGGTCAACGCGGCCAAGAACAAGCCCTACACCATCTCCTTCGAGATCACCCACGCCTGCACGGCCAACTGCTGGCATTGCAACTGGGGCGGGCCGATCAAGGAGAAGCGCCTCGATGCCGCCGGATACGCGAAGATCTGCCGCAAGCTGGATCCGGTCGTGGCCAACATCTCGGGCGGCGAGCCGCTGGCACGAAGCGACGTGTACGAGATCGTGGAGGCGATTGCGAAGCCCGGCCGGCCCCCGTGGATCGTCGTGGTCACCAACGCTTCCCAGCTCACGCCAGAGCGCTTCTTTAGGCTCAAGGAGGCGGGCATGCATCAGCTCTCCGTCTCCCTCGACTTTCCCGATGACCGCCACTCGGAGTTCCGTCGCATCCCGGGCCTGTTCGATCGGATGGCCGATGTGCTGCCCCTGCTGGCGCGGACCACGGAGAAGGACGACGTCAGCCTGAACGTCTGCATCACGGCTTGGAACTACCGGGA
>JAPULH010000094.1 GCA_027295155.1 Gemmatimonadota bacterium | reverse complement strand
GAAAGAGGAACCCCGGAAGCAGGTATGTGCGGAAGAAGCGGCTGCGCATGGCTCACCCGATCGTTGACACGCTATGGAGAGGGGCGTGAACATGGAGTCGCCGCTCACCTGGCGAAACCCGAGCGCGCCTGAGCACGCGCTATCGGAGCATGAGGATCGAACGTCCAACGATACCAGCGCTTCTCGCCCAGCGGGCCCGGTCCATGGCCGGGCGGGAGTTCCTTCGCTTCGAGGGCTCGAGCCTCACCTTCGGCGAGGTGGAGGAGCGCACTGCCCGGCTCGCCGGCGCTCTCCGCGGCGTCGGAGTCGGGCCGTCCGACCGGGTGGCGATCATGCTGCCGAACGGGCTGGAGTTCCCGCTCCTCTGGCTGGCGGTGGCCAGGGTGGGCGGCGTGATCGTGCCGGTCAACCCGGGCTACGGGGAGTCCGATCTGAAGCACGTGCTGCGCGACTCGGGCGCCCGCCTGGCGATCGGCGGGCCGGAGCAGATGCCGAAGCTCGCTGCCGTCGCCGATCGCTGCCTGGAGCTCCGGACCCTCCGCCAGGCGTCCGAGCTCTCGGGGTCCGCGCCGGAGGCAGCGCAGTCAGCCGCGCAGGAGGCCGCGCGGACCGGTTGCAGGGAGGACGCCGGTCGGCCCGGTGACGTGGTCACGATCCAGTACACGTCCGGCACGACGGGCTTTCCGAAAGGGTGCCTTCTCACCCATGAGTACTGGATCGAGCTGGCGGAGCAGGTGCGGGATTCCTGCTCCGTGGAGCCTGGTGACGTGTGCCTCACGGCCCAGCCGTTCCACTACATGGATCCGGCCTGGAACATGGTGGTCGCGCTGCTTGTGGGGATTCCGCTCGTCATCCTCCCGAGCTTCTCGGCCTCTACGTTCTGGGGTTCGGTCCGCCGGAGCGGCGCCACGTTCTTCTACTGCATCGGCGCGATGCCGACGTATCTCCTCAAGCAGCCGGAGGATCCGGCCAACGAGCGTGGCCACCGGGTTCGTCGCGTTCTGTGCTCGGGCATTCCACCCCGGCAGCACCGCCGGCTGGAGGAGCGGTACGGCTGCCCCTGGCGGGAGACGTACGGCTCCACGGAGCTCGGCTGCGTTCTCCTCGCGCCGTTCTCGGATGCCGACTGCGTGGGGTCGGGAGCGATGGGGGCGCCCGTTACAGGCCGCGAGGTGAAGGTCGTCGACGAGCGGGGCGAACGGGTGCCATGCGGAGTCCCGGGCGAGATGCTGGTCAGAGGAGGGGCGAGCATGCTCGGCTACCATGGCCTGCCGGAGGAGAGCGCGAGGTGGAGGCAGGACGGGTGGGCGCGGACGGGCGATCTCGTGGTCGAGGATGAGAACGGATACTACCGCATCGTGGGCCGGCTCAAGGACATGATCCGGCGTGCGGGGGAGAACATCGCCGCCGCCGAGGTGGAGGCGGTCCTGTGCGACCACCCGGCGGTCCGCGCGGCCGCCTGCGTCTCAGTGCCGGACGAGGACCGTGGCGAGGAGGTGAAGGCCTACGTGCAGCTCCGGTCCGATCCGTCGTCCCGCGACGTGTCGCCGGACGAGCTGGCCGAGTTCGCCCGGGCCAGACTGGCTGCCTTCAAGGTTCCCCGCTACATCCAGTTCGTGGAGAGCTTCCCGATGACCCCGTCCGAGCGAATCGCGAAGGGGCGCCTGCTGGAGAATCAGGAGAACGCCACGGCCGGCGCGTACGACACGGCCCTCGGCGCCTGGGTCTGAGGTTGATGTCGGACACATCGCGGGGCGACCGGGGCTGAGGGCGATGTCCGCCGCCGAGATCCTCTACCGGAAAGAAGGTCCCGTCGGGGTCGTCACGTTCGACCGCCCGCGGGTCCTCAACGCGTTTCGCCGTTCGATGTTCGCCAGCCTGCTCGAAACGCTCGAGGCCGCCACGGCCGACCCGTCGCTCCGGGCCATCGTGCTGACGGGCTCGGGCCGGGCTTTCTGCGCGGGCATCGACCTCAAGGAGCTGGCCGCCCGGGCCGAGCGAGGAGCCGCGGTCGAGCGGTCGACCCTCGAGGCGATCCAGCAGATCACGCGAACGATCGTGCTCGGCGAGAAGATCGTCGTGGCGGCGGTCAACGGCCCCGCGGTCGGATTCGGGGCCGAGCTCGCGGTCGCGGCCGACATCCGAATCGCGGCCGAGGAGGCCACGTTCGCCTTCCCGGAGGTACAGCGGGCGCTCTTCGCGACGGGCGGCTCCACCCACCTTCTTCCACGGCTGGTCGGTCTGGGGCGGGCGCTGGATTGGCTCGTGTCGGGCCGGACGGTCTTGGCGGAAGAGGCGCTGGCCGCCGGCCTGGTCACGCGCCTCGTGCCGAGGGAGGAGCTGCTGGAGGTCACGCTGGAGGAAGCCCGACGGATCGCGGCAAACGCCCCGCTCCCCGTCGGCCGGGTCAAGCGGCTCCTGCGCGGGTCGTTCGATTCGGAGCTGGAGACGGGGCTCCGCCAGGAGGTAGAGCACACGCTCGCCTGTCTCGACACGGAAGACTTTTCGGAGGGGCTGCGATCCTTCTTCGAGGGGAGGTCGCCGAAGTTCACGGGCCGATAGTCGCTCGCCCTCCACGCACACGGCACGTCGGTTTGGAGCCCTCTCCGCGCGGCGCTAGATTAAGGCATGAGCCGCAACGGTCTTTCTCTCGGCAGAGCGCACGTCGCCTTGCTGGCGCTGTTCATCGGCGTCGGCTCGCTGGCGCCGCTCATCGGTGTCGGCTCGCTCTCCGGTCAATCCGAGGACGGGCCTCCGGTCTACCGCGTTCAGGTGACCGGAACCATCGAGATGGGTCTGGCGCCCTACGTGGGGCGTGCGTTGCGCGAGGCCCTGGAAGCCGGTGCGGCCGCCGTCGTGCTCGATCTGGACACGCCCGGCGGGCGCGTGGACGCTGCCTGGGAGATCATCGACGCGGTCCGTGATGCAGGGCTTCCCGTCTACGCGTATGTGAACCGCCGGGCGCTCTCGGCGGGGGCGATGATCGCGCTGTCCGCCGAGGCGCTCTATATGCGACCCGGCTCGACGATCGGCGCGGCGACGCCGATCACCGGCGAAGGCCACAAGGCCTCCGAAAAGATGGTGAGCGCCATGCGGTCGGAGTTCCGCGCTCTGGCCGAGGAGCGCGGGTTCGATCCCCGGATCGCCGAGGCGATGGTCGACGAGGAGATCGAGGTCGAAGGGGTCGTGCCGGCCGGCAAGCTGCTCACGCTCACCACGGACGAGGCGCTCGAGCTCGGCGTGGCGACCGCTGAGGTGGAGGACTATGCGGCTCTGCTCGCCGCGGTCGGGCTCAGCGGGGCCGACACGATCGATCCGCGGCCGAACTGGGCGGAGCAGATCGTTCGGTTCCTCACCAATCCGATGGTGGCCCCGCTTCTCCTCAGCCTCGGCTTCCTCGGACTCCTGATCGAGATCCGAACTCCCACCTTCGGCCTGGCGGGAACGGTCGGCCTGGTTAGCCTGGGCGCGTTCTTCGGGCCGCGACTGATCGTCAATCTGGCCGGCATCGAGGAGCTGCTCCTCCTGGGCGCCGGCGTCGTACTGATTCTGGCGGAGGTGTTCGTGATTCCGGGCTTCGGGGTCGCGGGCGTGCTGGGTACCCTCGCAGTCCTGGGCGCTGCCTACATGAGCATGCTGGGCCGTTTTCCGACCACCGCGGATCTCGTCGGCACGGCCGGCCTGATCTCGCTTTCGATCCTTCTGGTTGCCGTGCTTGCCTACGCGCTGTTCCGGCACCTGCCGCACAGCCGAGGCCTGGCCGGTATCTTCCTTCGAAGCGAGACGAGTCGCGAGACCGGATACCTCTCCGCTCCCGAGCGGGAGGAGCTGGTGGGCCGGATCGGGGTGGCGGCGACGGACCTCCGTCCGTCGGGGATGGCGATCGTGGACGATGAGCGCCTCGACGTGGTCACCGAGGGTCCCTGGATCGAGGAGGGCACGAGGATCGAGGTGATCCACGCGGAGAGCTACCGTCACGTGGTGCGGGAGGCGCCACCGGAGGAGGCTGAAGAGCTCCCGGCCAGTGGCGAGAAGGCAGCAGCGACGCCTGCCGCGAACGGCGAAGCGGAAGACACATAGAACCTGGAGCGAGGGTGACATGGAAGGCATAGCGTTAGGTACGGTTCTGCTCGTCGCGATCGGTGCGTTTTTCGTCCTTTTCCTGCTGTGGGCCGTGCCGGTCGGGCTCTGGATCACCGCTTTCGCCTCAGGGGTGCGAGTGAAGCTCCCCAGCTTGATCGGCATGCGGTTCAGGAAGGTGGATCCGCGAGGCATCATCCTGCCGCTCATCAGCGCCACCAAGGCGGGTATCAAGCTGGACACCGACGAGCTGGAAGCCCACTACCTGGCCGGCGGCGATGTCCAAAAGGTGGTCCTCTCCCTCATCTCCGCGGACAAGGCGAACATCGATCTCCCGTTCCAGCAGGCGGCGGCGATCGATCTGGCGGGCCGGGACGTGCTCGACGCCGTGCAGATGTCGGTCAACCCCAAGGTGATCCAGACGCCGAGGGTGTCCGCGGTGGCGAAGGACGGGATCCAGCTGATCGCG
>JAPULH010000093.1 GCA_027295155.1 Gemmatimonadota bacterium | reverse complement strand
GCGGACGCCATCTTCACGTCGAGATCCGGCGTGGCGACCGGGATCGTCTCGCTTCCGAACCGGTACATGCATTCGCCGAACCAGATCATCGCGATGTCCGATGTGGAGCACACCGCCGCACTGATCGCCGGCTTCATCAGCGGGCTGGACGAGGACACGAGCTTCGTGCCGGCCTGACGCAGAGCTGCCCGAGGAGTCCCGACCGCCGATGCCAGCCGTCCCCAAAATGCCCAGCCGGGCCGCCGAGGATTACCTGAAAGCGGTGTACAAGCTGCAGCGGAGCGCTGCCCCGGTCTCGACCACAGCGCTGGCTGATGAGCTGGAGCGTTCCGCCGCGTCGGTCACCAACATGGTCAAGAGCCTGGCCGATCAAGGGCTTCTCGAGCACGTTCCGTATCACGGCGTGCGTCTCACCGAGACCGGAGAGCGCTCGGCACTCGGGATCATCCGCCGGCACCGTGTGATCGAGCTCTACCTGATCGAGAAGCTCGGATACACCTGGGACACCGTGCACACCGAAGCGGAGCGGATGGAGCATGCGGCTTCAGACGACCTGGTCGACCGGATGGCGGTGGCGCTCGGAGATCCGGAGTTCGATCCGCATGGAGCGCCGATCCCCACGCCGGATGGCCGGATCTCGGAGCTCATTCTGGATAGCCTGTTCAATCTGGGGCCAGGCGAGTCGGGGGTCGTTCGCCAGGTGGCGGACAGCGATTCCGGCCGCCTCAAGCGTCTGGCGGATCTCGGATTGCGGCCGGGGGTCCGCGTCATCGTGCGGATGGAGCAGAGTCCTGACAAGCCTCTGGCTCTCGACGTCGAGGGCGAGCCCGTGCTGGTGGAGCCGGATCTAATCGGGATGGTCTCCGTCGAACGGGAGGAAGCGTAGCTCCATGAGCCCGAGAGTGAAGGCCGAGGGCGATACCTGGAGCGTACGGTTGGGCGAGCGCTCGCGACCGGGTACGCGCACCCTCCTCTTCTTCTGTACGACGACCAGTCAACGGCCGTATCGCGTGGTGGAGGTGCCGCAGGAGCGCGTGGGTGATCTCGACGACCTGGAGAAGCTGGACGAGACGGCGCTCCAGGATCTCTTCCGCGCCTCCTGCTCCATGGGGTACCCGCAGACGTACGACTGAGGGGGCGCAACCGTCGTGGCCCACGTGGATCTGCATCTTCACTCCGATGCGTCCGACGGCATCGTGTCTCCGACGGACGTGGTTCGGAGGGCCGCTTCGCTCGGGCTTTCAGGACTCTCTCTCACGGACCACGATACGGTAGAAGGGTTGGACGAGGCCGCCGAGGAGGCGCGGCTGCACGACCTGCGCTTCTTGCCGGGAGCCGAGCTCTCCGCGAACGAGCCCAACCGCTCGGTGCACATCCTCGCCTTTGGGATCGACCGGCGAGACTCGGGGCTCCTGGAGTTCCTTCGCACCTTGCAGGAAGACCGGCGTCGGCGGGCACGGCAGATGGTGGAGAAGCTGCGGGCGCTGGGAGTGGCCCTCACCTACGATGCGGTCGAGGAGCAGTGCAAGCGGGCGGCGCCGACCCGTGCCCATGTGGCTCGGGCGCTGGTTGCCGAGCGACTCGTGCCGGACATCCACGCCGTCTTTCGGCTGTACCTGCAGCGTGGCCGGCCGGCCTTCGTCGAGAAGCTGCCCACGCCACCCTCTCTCGTGATCGACCAGGTGCACCGAGCCGGAGGAGTAGCTCTGCTGGCGCACCCCGGGAGGACGTACGGCGAGCCGGAGATCACCCGCTGGCGGGCCGATGGCCTGGACGGTGTCGAGGTGCTCCACCCTGCGAACCCGGAGGACGTGCGCCGCCTCCTGGCGTCAATGTCACGCAGGCTCGGCCTCCTGCGGAGCGGGGGATCGGATTGGCACGGGCCTTTCTCCGACCGGTCTGAGATCGGGTCCCAGAAGGTGCCGCTGGAGTGGATGGAGGAGATCGAACAGCGGGCCGCCGCCGTCTAGCTTGCCTCGGTGGGCTGCGCCTGCTCGGCCAGCCAGCGCTCGGCGTCGATCGCGGCCATGCACCCGGTCCCGGCGGCCGTCACGGCCTGGCGGTATACGTGGTCCTGCG
The DNA here is from genome assembly GCA_027295155.1 of Gemmatimonadota bacterium. Taxonomy (GTDB): domain Bacteria; phylum Gemmatimonadota; class Gemmatimonadetes; order Palauibacterales; family Palauibacteraceae. The sequence continues at coordinate 14,552 of JAPULH010000093.1, read as the reverse complement.
CGTCGCCGCACGCGAACACGCCCGGTATGCTCGTATGCGTCGACTTCGGATGCGTGTCGATGTAGCCGACCTCGTTCATGTCGAGCGACGCCTTGAAGATCTCCGTGTTGGGCGTGTGCCCGATCGCCACGAAGAGGGCCTTCACCGCGAGCTCCGATGTTTCTTCCGTCTTCACGTTCCGAACCCGCACGCCATCCACCTCGTTCTCACCGAGCACGTCGACCACGACGGTGTCCCAAACGTACCCGATCTTGTCGTTGGCGAAGGCACGATCCTGGAGAATCTTGGAGGCCCGCAGCTCGTCTCGCCGATGGATCAGGTGGACCCGTGAGGCGAAGCGCGTGAGGAACATCGCCTCCTCCACCGCCGTGTCACCTCCGCCGACCACCGCCACCTCGACGTCCGGGAAGAAGGCCCCGTCGCACGTCGCGCACGACGACACGCCGTGCCCCAGCAGCCGCTCCTCGTTCGGGAGACCCAGATACCTGGCGGAAGCACCCGTCGAGATGATGAGCGCGTCGGCGAGCACGGGGACACGCTCATCCACGAGGAGGCGGAAGGGCCTGCGCGAGAGATCCACCGCCGTGACCGTGCCGAACCGCATGTCCGCGCCGAAGCGCGCCGCCTGCTCCTCGAACTTCATCATCATCTCCGGTCCGAGGATGCCCTCCGGAAAGCCCGGGTAGTTCTCGACGTCCGTAGTCGTGACCAGCTGACCCCCGGGTTCGGGCCCCTTGAAGACGACCGGGGTGAGGTTGGCCCGGGCCGCGTACAGGGCCGCCGTGAGACCAGCCGCCCCAGTGCCCACGATGATAAGCTGCCGATGCTCCGCGTCCGTGAAGTCTGCGTCTTCGATCGACATGAGCCCGGAGTCGCCCGTGCGGCGCACCTCGTCCATCTTCATCATTCCTCGTTACGGCCCCTTGACCTTGACGATGTCTCCCGGAACTTCTCGCCCCCCAGCCCTCTATATAACAACGATCGGTTCCCTGCGTGGCACCCGAGGTCCGGGCCTGCCACCGTTGACAGCCGCGGAAAGAGTGGCCTACGATGTCGTGTCGGATGGCCGACCGCAACGTAAAAGCGAGACAGGAAACGAGCGATATGAGCGGGACGACGACAACCGAGAGCGGCGCTGTGACCGTGGAGCTGTCGGAGCTGGCGGCCACGGAGGTTCGGAAGTTCCTCGAGCGAGAGAACCTCAGCCTGGAGTCCGCCGGACTCCGCGTGAGCGTGCGGCCGGGCGGTTGCTCGGGCTTCGAGTACGGGCTCGACGTAGAGGAGGATCCTCGTGAGGACGATTTTGTCCTCACTTCGCACGGGATCCGGCTGTTCGTCGATCCGTTCAGCGCCCAGTACCTGAGCGGCATCGTCATCGGCTATCACAGCAGCTTCCAGGGCTCCGGCTTCTCCTTCGAGAATCCGAACGCCACCGGCGGCTGCGGCTGCGGAAGCTCCTTCTCCGCCTAGCAGGTCGCTGCATAACTCCAGTGGGTCGCGTGTCGCTTCCGCTGGAGGTCCTGAGGCTCGAGCTCGGGCCGTTTCTCGCCAACTGTTTTCTCCTCCGCAGAGAGGGCGAGGAGCACACGCTCGTCATCGATCCGGGCTTCGATGGGAACCGGATCGAGGAGGCGCTCACGGAGTGGGGGGCGGAGCCGGTGGCGATCTTGCTCACCCACGCGCACATCGACCACGTGGCGGCCGTCGGTCCTCTTGTCCGCGTCCATTCCGTCCCCATCTACCTGCACCGGGATGACCTCGCCCTGTACGAGGCGGCCTCCCAGCAGGCGGCCGCGTTCGGTCTGGAAATCGAGCCTCCGCCCCCGCCGGATCATGACCTCTCGCACGGCCAGAGGCTGAGTCTGGCGGGGATCGAGCTCGAGGTTCGGCACGCTCCCGGCCACTCGCCGGGCGGGGTTGTACTGTGCACGGACGGACGGGCGTTCGTGGGCGACTGCGTTTTCGCCGGATCGATCGGGCGCACGGATCTGCCCGGCGGTGACACCGCCACTCTCCTTCGCTCCATCCGCGAGCAGATCCTCCAGCTGCCCGGTTCGACCATCCTGCACACCGGACACGGGCCGGACACGAACGTCGAGCGCGAGGCGCTGACCAACCCGTTCCTGACGGGTGCCATCGACTTGGCAGGCTAGGCGGCCGATGTCTGAACGCCCCGGGCCTCGAGAACCGGAGGCTGTGACCCGTAAGGAAGCCACACAGCTGGCGGCGCTCCTCCATGCCGTGGAAGAGGCCGAGCACCTCCTGGTGGTCACGCACGACAATCCGGATCCCGATGCGCTCGCTTCTGCCGCGGCCCTCGGCTTTCTGTTGAAGAGCTGCGGCGGCCTCGAGCCCACCTTGGCCTTCGGCGGCATCGTCGGGCGAGCCGAGAATCGGGCGCTCATCGAAGAGCTCGGCGTCGAATTCCTCCGCCTGGGGGAGAGCACAGAGATCGCCCCGCCGACGGTGGTGGCGCTCGTCGACACGCAGCCGCGGGCAGGTAACCTGGCGCTGCCGGCCGGTCGCATCGCGAACATCGTGATCGACCACCACCCGCTCCGGCCCGAGACGGCCGCTTCGCCTTTCGCCGACGTACGGCCCGAGTACGGAGCGAACTCGTCCATCCTTGTCGAGTATCTGCGGGCGGCCGGCCTAGAGCCCGACCGGATGCTCGCCACCGGTCTCTTCTACGGCGTCCAATCGGAGACGGCGGATCTCGGCCGGGAGGTCTCCGCCGCGGACATCACCGCCAGCCTCTACCTGTACCCGCGAACGGACCCGGAGGCGTACGGCCGCATCCGGCATCCACGCCTTCCGGCGGGGTACTTCCGCTCCGTTCACAAGGCGCTGGAAGAGGCTCGCCGCTACGGGCCTGTGATCGTCGCGCCGGTGGGTCGTCTGGCCTACCCGGACATGGTGGCGGAGCTGGCCGATCTGTTGATACGGGCCAAGGGGATCGACTGGGCGCTGGCGTTGGGGCGCTACGACGAGAGCCTTCTCATCTCGGTACGGACCGCGCAACCAACGGCGCACGCCGGCGAGCTCGTGCGGGGAGTGATCGGTGATCGCGGCTCTGCCGGGGGCCACGGCATGATGGCCGGCGGGCAGGTTCGCCTCCACGGCCTCACGGATGACGAAGCCGCCGCACTTACCGAGTCGATTCTGTCGGACTTTCTGGAGGCGCTCTCCGTGTCGGAGGAGCGGCCGGCTTCGCTGATCGAAACGTGACCCTGGTCGGACTGACCGGCACGATCGGTGCTGGCAAGAGCGCGGTCGGGCGCCTTTTCGAGGGTTGGGGCGCGCGCCGCATCGATGCGGACGAGATGGCGCGGGAGGTCGTCCGTCCGGGCCGCCAGGCGTTCGAGAGGATTCGTGCGACGTGGGGCGAGGGAGTGCTGGCGCCGGATGGGTCCCTGGACCGAGCCGCCCTGAGGCGGATCGTCGCCGGTGATCCCGGGGCGCGCCGGGAGCTGGAGCACATCGTGCACCCCGCCGTGCTCAAGCTGCTTGAGGGGCGGCTGGAGGAGGCGCGGGCGGCCGGCACGGCGATCACGGTGATCGAGGTGCCCCTCCTCTTCGAGACGGATCTCGATGAGCTGTGCGATGTCGTGGTGACCGTGGATGCGCCGCTCGAGGAGCGCAAGCGTCGGATCGGCAGCGCAAGGCGCATGTCGCAAGAGGAGTTCGTGGCGCTGGATGCCGCTCAGATGCCAGCGGAGGAGAAGGGCCGGCGCGCCGACATCGTTGTCGAGAACGCCGGTTCCCTCGAGGAGCTGGAGGAGGCCGCGAGCCGGGCATGGGAGAGGATCGAGCGGCTGGCGCCGGCCGCCGACCCAGCGGCTCGTGGCCGCTGGGCGGTGGATCTCCACATGCACACCCGCCACTCGAAGGATTGTCTGAGCGATCCGGCAGATGTGGTGGCTCGTGCCCGCCGCGTGGGTCTGGATCGGATCGCGATCACCGATCACGACGAGATCGAGGGAGCGTTCGAGGCGCGGCGGCTCGCCCCGGATCTCGTCATCGTCGGCGAGGAGGTCCGGACGGCCGAGGGACTCGACCTGATCGGACTCTTCCTGTCGGAGCACATCCCGCGCGGAGGGGCGTTTCGTGACGTGGCGGTGGAGATACATCGGCAGGGCGGTGTCACGTACCTGCCGCATCCGTTCGATCGGTGGCGGGGTGGTGACGTGGAGTTCCTGTCGTCCGTCGTCCACCTCGTGGATGTGGTCGAGGCCTTCAACTCGCGCGTGCACGACCCGGAACGGAACGAGCGGGCGCGGCGTTGGGCGGAGAGGCACTCGCTCCCGGTCGGGGCCGGTAGCGACGCACACCTCCTGGTGGAGATCGGAGGCGGCCGCGTGCGGCTGGATCCGTTCGACGGGCCCGAGGCGTTCTTGCGCTCGGTGGCCGGCGGAACGATCGAAGGGACGCCGTCGGGCCTCTGGGTGCACATCGGATCGACGTGGGCGAAGATCCGGAAGCGGCTGCCGATGTTGACACGGTCGCCGCGGTCCGGGTAGCGTGAGCGCCCAAGTCAACTCCCGGGGGGTGGCGTGAGCTCTCACACGCACGGACAGGAACGGTGGGCCACTCGGATCGGCCTTATCCTGGCGATGGCAGGCAACGCCGTCGGCCTCGGCAACTTCCTTCGCTTCCCGGTGCAGGCCGCTCAGAACGGTGGCGGCACCTTCATGATCCCCTACTTCGTGTCGTTCCTCCTTCTTGGGATCCCGCTCATGTGGGTCGAGTGGACGATCGGTCGCTACGGGGGCCGCACCGGCCACGGCACCGTCCCCGGGATGTTCGACGAGTTGGGAGACAGGAAGCGCAAGTGGGCGAAGTACCTCGGCGTGCTGGGCATCGTGATGCCGCTGATAGTCTTCATCTACTACACGTACGTCGTTTCGTGGATGCTCGGCTTCAGTTTCTTCAGCCTGACCGGCGGATACTTCGGACTGGGCGACTTCGACCAGGTGGCCCAGTACCTCTACTCCTACCAGGACATCTTCAACACGTCCAGCCACGGCGGATGGGTGGCGATCGGGTTCTTCCTGGCCACGATCGTCTTCCTGTACTGGGTGCTGTCGCGGGGGATCAGCGGTGGGATCGAGAAGCTGGCCCTGATCGGGATGCCGATCCTCTTCCTCTTCGCCTTCGTTCTGATGATCCGTGTCCTCACGTTGCCGGAGGCCGCCGGGACGCCGGCCGAGGGGTTGAACTTCATCTGGAATCCGGAATGGACGAGCCTGTCAGATGCGAAGGTGTGGCTCGCCGCGGCCGGGCAGATGTTCTTCACCCTCTCGCTTGGGATGGGTACGATCCATACCTACTCGTCGTATCTGAGGGAGAAGGACGACGTGACGCTGACGGGGCTCTCGACGGCCGCCACCAACGAGTTCGCCGAGGTGGTCCTCGGAGGAACGATCGCGATCCCGGCGGCCGTCACCTTCTTCGGGGTCGCGGGAGCCACGGCGATCGCGGAAGGTGGCTCGTACGATCTCGGGATCGTCGCGATGGGTGTCGTCTTTCAGGGACTTCCGGGGGGCGAGACATGGGGCCAGCTGACCGGTTTCCTCTGGTTCTTCCTGCTCTTCATCGCCGGGATCACCTCGGCCGTGGCGCTATCCAGCCCGGCGATCGCGTTTCTCCAAGAGGAGTACGAGCACACACGGAAGCAGGCGGTGCTGAAGGTCATGGCCCTCTCGGTGGCCCTCGGCACGCTCCACGTGGTCTTCTATCATCGCCAGTTCCTCGACGTCTGGGACTATTGGGCGGGCACGTTCGGCCTGGTCATCTTCGCGACCGTTGAGATCGTCCTCTTCTCGTACGTCTTCGGGATCGACAGGGGGTGGAAGGAGATGCACGTGGGGGCGGACCTGAGGGTGCCGAAGATCTACCGCTTCGTGATCAAGTGGGTGACCCCCATCTTCCTCTTCGTCCTCCTCGGCTGGTGGCTCGTCACCGAGGCGGTGCCGACGCTACTCATGCGGGATGTGGAAGATGCCCCGATCGCCTACGATCCGGAGACGATCGTGTATCGATGGTTCAGCCGGATCGTCATGCTGGGCCTCTTGGCTCTGGGTCTCTACATGATCCATCAGGCGTGGGCGCGAAAGGCGATCGCGGCTGAGACTGAGCCCGTGCCTCCGGATTCCGGATAAGCTGAAAGGGGCGATCGGATGGAAGGTTCCTCGATTACACCGTTTGCTTGGGGGTTCATGCTTGTAAGCATGGGCTCCGTGACGGCGCTCACGGCGTATTGCTACTACCGTATCCTGATCGTGTCCAGGAAGGCGAGGGCGGCTGAGCGACCCGGCGGCAGCGCGGGCGCGCCCGATTCCTGAATCGCGAGCGGAGGTTCTGGAGCGCATCCGCTCGGCGGCGGAAGCGGCGCGCCACGTGGTCCTCACGACCCATATCAACGCCGATGGCGACGGTGCCGGCAGCGAGGTGGCGCTCGCTCGCTACCTCGAGCGGTTGGGCGTCCGGGTGACGATCGTGAATCCCACGCCGTTTCCCGCCACCTTCGCCTTTCTGCTCGAAGGGCTCGAGACGCGCACGTCACGTCAGAGGATCGGGCAGGACGCGTGCGAGGATGCGGATCTTTTTGTCGTGCTGGACACCTCGGAACCCTCGAGGCTCGGCGACATGTGGCCGGTGCTCCGCGCCCGTCGCGTCGCGGTCATCGATCACCACCCTCCCAGCCCCCAGTCCATGGGTGACCCAGCGGTGCGTGATCCATCCGCGTGCGCGACGGGGGAGCTGGTCTACGAGCTGATTCCCCCGAACGATGAGCCGCTGCCGAAGGCGGAGGCGGACGCGTTGTACGTAGCGATCGTGACGGACACCGGGTCCTTCCGCTTCGCGAACACGACGCCGCGGACGCACGAGATATGTGCGGAGCTGCTGCGTGCCGGAGTCGATCCCGAGTTCATGTACCGGGAGTTGTACGGGCAGGTCACCTCAGAGCGCCTGGAGTTGCTGCGGCGCGCCCTCTCCGCCGTCGCCCGGGATCCCGATTGGCCGATCGCCTGGATCACCCTCCGCCGGCAGGATTTTTCGGAATCGGGCGGGGGCGCGAGCGACCTGGAGGGTATCATCGAGTATGCCCGCCGGCTCAAAGACATCGAGGTGGCCCTGCTGTTTCGAGAGCTCGCGGATGGGTCGACGAAGGTCTCCCTGCGCTCCAACGGAGAGGCGGACGTGGCGGCGATCGCTCGACAGCACGGGGGCGGTGGTCACATCAAGGCCGCCGGCGTGCACATGTCCACAGCGCTTCCGAAAGCCCAAGAGAAGGTTCTTGCCAGCGTGCGGCAGGAGCTGGATGCCGCGGGATTCGGGCCGGCGGCCTCCGGGCCACTTGAACCGTAAGGCCCTCTTGGCTTATACTTTACAAGTCCTGTCCATCTGACCCTCAGAAGCCGCTTGCGTGAGGGCGGCTCGTCTCTACTGCGAGGAGGTCTGATGGACGCAGCCGCGAACGGATGCGGTGATAGCCAGAGCGTGGGCCACCGCATCCGTGAGTTGGGCAGGACGATATCCCCCTCCGAGATCGCCGAGCTGTGGGTCTTTCCGCCTCTCTCCGGTCTTGACGGTTCTTCCGAATTCTTCCTGTTCACGCGCTTCGACGGCGATCGCCGTCGGCTGTACAGTGCTTGCCTGCCGCCGGGTGTCGAGGCCAACGGTACGTCCGGTCAGCGCATCACCGAGCATGGTCTGGTGCCTGCCGATCGCCTCCCGCGCATGGTGCGACAGCTGCAGCGGAGGTTGGGGGAGACCGCCGAGCCCATGCACGTGGAGATCGGCGGGTGCGACGTCCGCTGGGCGGAGCTCATCAAGGAGTAGCCGCAGCTTCCAGGTGCGCTTACGTTAGGTGCCGTTCCATGACGATGGATCGTTCGCCGGCACGAGGGCGGAGCGGGTCGACCGGCACGAATCACGGAGCGAGCGGATGGGAGGCGAGGTCAGAGAGGCAGCGGAGCGTGATTTCCGGCGAGCGCTCGAAGCAGCGGGCCACCGGCACACGTCCCAGCGGGCGGCCGTGTACGAGACGCTGCATGCCTCCAGCGCCCACCCGACGGCTGACGAGATCTTCACGCGTGTTCGCACGCACATTCACGACATCAGCCTCGCCACCGTGTACAAGGCCCTCGAGGCGTTCGTGAACTGTGGGCTCGCGGCCAAGCTCACGCTGGGGGATGGCCCCGCAAGGTACGACGGTCGTTTGGACGAGCATCACCACATCCGCTGTCTCGACTGCGGCCGGGTAGCCGATGTCGAGCAAACGGGCCGGCCGGAGTGGTTACAATCCTTGTCGGCCGGCACCGATTTCGATGTCGTCGGATATCGCCTCGAGCTGATCGGCACCTGTCCCGAGTGCCGCGCCTGAGCGGAGCCAGCCACCGCCGATCCTCCTCTCTCTACACAAAGAGCTCTCTTCCAAGTGTGTCGCCGGTGCTTCGCCGGGGAACGTGCACGCTTGACCGGTTGTTGAATGGGCGCCGGATGGCCCATATCGAGAGAGGGTGGCGAGGATGGATTCACTGAGCATAGGTCTGACAGCCGCTTTCGCGGCTGGCGTGCTCTCGTTCCTCTCCCCCTGCGTGCTCCCGCTGGTGCCCTCTTATCTCTCGTTCATCACGGGTCTTGGAATGGAGGAACTGGAGAGCGGCGGCGCGGAGCTTCGGCGGACCACGCTCGTGCACTCCCTGCTCTTCGTGAGCGGCTTCAGCTTCATCTTCATGGCGCTCGGGGCATCCGCGACCCTGCTCGGCCAGGTCATGCGGGAGTATCAGGTCTGGATCGCCCGGATCGGTGGCGTGATCGTCATACTCTTCGGCCTTCATCTGCTGGGACTCACCCGATTGGGCTGGCTCAATCGGGAGCGACGCGTCCATCTGGAGCGCAAGCCGGTCGGGTACGTCGGCTCGTTTCTCGTGGGGCTTACGTTCGGTGCCGGGTGGACTCCGTGTATCGGACCGATCCTCGGCGGGATTCTGACGCTCGCGGCGACACGTCAGAACACGGCGGAGGGCGTGCAGCTGCTGGGTGTCTACTCGGCCGGTCTCGCCGTGCCGTTCCTCCTGAGCTCCGTCGCGCTCTCGTGGTTTCTCGCGACGTTCAAGCGGATGCGCCGCCACCTCGTGTGGGTGGAGCGGGCCAGCGGCGGCCTCCTGGTGCTGGTCGGCGTGCTGCTCCTGAGCGGCCAGTTCACCATGCTGGCGGCATGGGCGGCCAGCCTCACGCCGGACTTCATCCTGGACCGTATCTAAAGCGGTACCGCAGCGATACGGAGGCGTCGATCAAGGAGACGGGCGGCCCACCAGCGCCTCCCCGCGCTCGATCTCCTCGCTGAGGAGCTGGCGCTCCAGCAGCCTCTTGTAGACGCCGTTGAGCGCGAGCAGCTCCTCGTGCCGGCCCTCTTCCACGAGCTGCCCCTCCTCCAGGACGAAGATCACGTCCGCGTCGCGCACGGCGGAGACCCGGTGGGAGATCAGGATGGCCGTCCTGCCGTGCATGTACTCCCGCAGCTCGCGGAGGATAGCCGTCTCCGTCGCCGAATCCACCGACGAGAGCGCGTCATCCAGGATCAGGAGCGGCGCGTCCTGATAGATCGCCCGGGCCAGCGTGGCCCGCTGTTTCTGCCCTCCCGAGAGGTTGATGCCTCGCTCACCAAGACGCGTGTCGAGCCCCTCCGGCAGGTCGGCCAACGCCTCGGTGAGGTGAGCGATGTCGACCGCCTTCATCAGCTTCTTCACCTCATCGGCCTCCCCGGAGGCGAGGGCGATGTTTCGCCTTAAGCGCATGCCGAAGAGAAACGGTTCCTGTGGGACGACGGAGACCGCCGCCCTCAGCTCATCCAGGGCGAGCCGCCGCACATCGATCCCGTCGAACAGCACCTCGCCCTCCGTTGCGTCGTACAGCCGCGCGATGAGGCGGACGAGCGTGGTCTTGCCGCTCCCGGTGGCACCCACGATCGCAGCCGTCTGGCCCGGCTCGATCACCAGCGAGACATCTCGGAGCACCCAGCGATCCGTGCCGGGATACCGGAAAGAGACGGCGCGAAGCTCGACGCGTCCCCGGACCACGCCGGTCGGGATCGGTGCGGGCCCGTCGGCGATCGCCGGCGAGATCGCCATCAACTCGTTGATCCGCTGCATCGAGGCTGCCCCGCGCTGGAACAGGTTGGTAACCCAGCCAAGCGCTATCATCGGCCAGCTCAGCAACGTCAGGTAGAAGCCGAAGGCGACGAAGGCTCCCAGCGTGATCCGGCCGGCGATCACCTGCCCGCCGCCGTACCAGAGGACGATTGCCGCGCCGACGCCCGTGAACAGCGTCAGCGACGGGTGGAACGCTCCCCAGACGCGCGCGAGGCTCATGTTACGCGCCAGGTACTCCTCGTTCAGTGCGCGGAACTGCCCGACCTGCGAGTCTTCCTGCGTGTACGCCTTCACGATCCGGATCCCCGACAGGTACTCCTGCATGAAGTTCGAGAGCTCGCTGAACTGGCTCTGAATGCGTTCGAAGCGAGCGTGGATCTGTCGTCCGTAGTAGAAGACGGACGCGGGCAGCAGCGCGAGGGGAAGCATCGCCAGCAGCGTGAGAACCGGATCGATCCAGACCATCAGGACGAGGGCAAGCGCGCTCAACGTCGCCGTGTTCACCGCGTACATGATGGCGGGACCGGCGACCATTCGGACGGCAAGCACGTCGTTTGTCGTGCGGCTCATGAGGTCTCCGGTCCGCCAGCTGTCATAGAACTGCGCCGGAAGCCGGAGCAGATGCGCGAAGAGGTTGTTGCGCAGATCGGCCTCTATCCGACGGCTGATTCCGTTGAGGAGCTCACGCATGTAGTAGCGGCTCACGCCGGAAACAACCGCGACGAGAACGATGAGGAGGGCATAGCGGACGAGAAACCATCGGCTGAGCTCTGTCTCGAGCGCGTCGATCGCGGCCTTCAGCAGATACGGCCCCAGGAGGGTGAACACGTTGCTCACCACGACGAGCATGAGGCCCGCAATCATCCCCTGCCGGTACGGGCGAAAATAGGGGATGAGGGTGCGCAGACTCTTCACAGGCGAGCCTGCGGCCTCAGCTGGCGGCTACCGGCCCCTTCACGGGCCGCGCTCCTGGTCATCCTCTCCCTCCGTGACCTTCCGGTTGCGTCGTTCGTCCATCTAGTGGAAGGGCCGACCCGTTCACGGGACACGCCGTGGCCGGCGTGCGTGTTGTAAGGACGGGTATCTTACTTGCGCCCTGGTGCCTTCGCCTCCCTCAACATGACCGAGGCGGCCGGGCAAGGTAAATCTCGCGGTCGTCGCGTTCAACGTACGGAGCAGGAGCGGGAATCATGAACGGGAACACTTTCGGTGGTGGCGCGGCGCGGCTGGCGAGGAGCGCGACCCTGGCTATCGCGCTTGGCCTGGCGCCCTTCGCGGCAGCGTGCGGAGGGTCCGGCGATCGGGAAGGAGACGTGGCGGAGGACACGCTCGGCCTGCTCGATAGCGAGCTGGACCTTGCCATGAGCGGCGAGCACGACGAAGCCCAGCTGCGCGATGAGCCGCAGGGACGGCGGGTCGAGGAGCGCGACCCGGGCCGGACGCCTGCCGCGCGTCCCACGCCGCCGCCGCCGCCGTCCGAACAGGTGGCCGGCCCGGAGCCGCCGAGCGCGGAGGCCGAGGGGCCTGGAGTGCGTGTTGAGGGCCGGAGCATCGCCGGCGGGACCACTTTCGACGTGACCCTCAATCAGGAGCTCAGCACGCGTACCAGTCAGGTAGGTGATCTGTACTCCGCCACCCTCGTCCACCCGCTCACCGATGGACGGCTCGTTATCGTGCCGGCCGGCGCGACGGTGCTCGGCCAGGTCACGGTGGTGCAGAAGTCGGGCGGGCAGGGCCAGCAGGCGGTGCTGAACCTCTCCATCAACGAGGTCTCCTTCGACGGCGAGACGTATCCCCTGCAAGCCTCGATCGTGGAGGCGAATCCCGAGACCAGGTCACGGAGCTCGACCGGTGCGAAGGCCGCGAAGATCGGGGGAGCGGCCGTGGCCGGTGCCATCCTCGGCGGCATCATCGGGGGCAACGCCACCGGGGCGATCATCGGAACCGCCGTGGGCGGCGCCGCCGGGACCGCCATCGTGCTCGGCACGGAAGACGTGGACGCCGTTCTCCCGCGCGGCTCCCGGATGACGCTGCGCCTCGACGCTCCGCTGGAGATCCAGGTCGAGCTTCCCTGAGCGACGCGGCGGCTCCGCGGTTGCTGCAGGTATGCGGCGGATCCGAGCTTCCGCTAAGCTACGTCCCGGCTCGTCGATGGCGGGAGAAGGGCGGTGGAGGATGGTTGGTTCACCGAAGTGCGGACGCTTAACGGGATCCACGCCCTGGGACGCTCTCACCCCCTTTCTCGCGATCGCACTCCTCATCGGCCCATCCGTCCATGGCGCCGCCGGCCAAGCGACTGCCGGACATCTGGAGGGAAGCGTGCGGCTGGCGAGCGACCTGACGCCGCTCGTGGGAGCACAGGTCATGATCGCGGAGCTGGATCTCTCCGCCCTCTCCGACAGCGCCGGCTACTTTCGCATCGAGGATGTGCCCGCAGGGGAGCACGAGGTGATCGTAGGCTTCCTGAGCATGGTGTCCCAGGCGTCCCCGGGAGTCACGGTGACGATTCGGGAGGATCGAACGACCGAGGTGGAGCTCCTGCTCGACATCGCCGTTCTTCCGGTCCCCGCGCTCGTCGTGGAGATCGAGGCGCTCGTGGAGCGGGGGAAGATGGGTGGCTTCGAGCGGCGGCGGGCGACGACTTTCGGCACGTTCATCACTCGACAAGAGATCGAGCGGGTGCAGCCGCGTCGCCTGAGCCAGCTCTTCTACATGGTCCCGGGCGTTCGGGTCATTCGCTCTCCCACGGACCCGGCCAACACGATCCTGAGCACCACGCGGAGCGGCAGCGTCTGCGAGATGGATTACTACTTGGACGGGATTCGGCAGCCGCTCAACACCGGCTTCACGATCGACCTCCTGCCGCCCGAGGATATCGAGGGAATCGAAATCTACACAGGTCCCTCCCGCTCACCGGCGATCTTCGCCTACCGGGGGGCGAGGTGTGGTGTCGTGGCTATCTGGACGCGCGATCCGACGCGCCGGTAGCAGCGCTCTCCTTCAGCGGTCCAGTTCAGTAGCCCAGCGCCTTTCCGCCACCGCGCGGATCTGAGGCGCCGAAGCGGACGCCGTCGGGCGCGATGTAGATGGACTGGACGCGGCCCGAGAAACCAGGCCGCTCGCTGAGCCGGTGGCCTCGGCGCTCCAGCTCCCTGACCACGGACGGCTCCAGTCCGCCGTGCTCGTAGTACAGCAGGTCGGGGAGGTGCTGGTGGTGGATTCGAGGTGCGTTCACCGCCTGCCGCACGCCGAGCCCGTGCTCCACCTGCCCTAGGATCACCTGGAGAACGGAGGTGGGGATCGTGGGCCCGCCCGGGGTGCCGGTGATCAACTCCGTCCGCCCATCCGGGCCGATCACGATCGTCGGCGTCATGGCCGACAGCATTCGCTTCCCGGGCCGGATCGCGTTCGCCTCCCCCTGCACGAGTCCGTACATGTTCGCCACGCCGGGCCGGGAGGTGAAATCATCCATCTCGTTGTTGAGCAGGAAGCCTGCCCCCCGCACGACGACGGCCGCGCCGAAGGAGCCGTTGATCGTCGTCGACACGGCTACCGCGTTTCCAGCCGAGTCGATGACCGAGAAGTGGGTCGTATGCGACGGCTCCGGTCGCGGAGCGAGCCTCGCTTCGGAAGGAGTGGCACGCTCTGGATCGATCGAGGCCCGGAGTGAGTCCAGGTGGCCCTGGCTGAGGAGCCACTCGACCGGCACGTCCATAAAGTCGGAATCTCCCAGGTATCGGTTCCGGTCCTCGTACGCCCTTCGCATCGTCTCGGCCAGCAGGTGGATCTCGTCGGCCGAGTGATACTCCAGGCTGTGGAGGCCGAGGGGCTCCAAGATGCCCAACATCTCCGCCAAGGTGATGCCTCCGGCCGACGGCAGTCCCATCGAGAGGAGCCGGCGGTGGTGGTACGCGATGTGGATCGGCTCGCGCCACACGGCCTGGTACGCCGCGAGATCGCCGTGCGAGATCAGTCCGCCTCCACGCCTCATTTCGAGCGCGATCGAATCGGCGATCCAGCCACCATAGAAGGCGGAGGCCCCGGAGTCCGCGATAGCCTGCAGGGTTCGAGCGAGCGCCGGTTGGCGGAGGAGTGTGCCGGGAAGAGGCGGGATCCCCCTCGGGAGAAAGATCGCCGCCGAGGAGGGAAAGCGCGCCAGACGGACCGCTTGGGCGGAGATCGCCTGGTGGAGGCGGTCGGAAACCAGGAAGCCGTCGCGGGCGAATCGCACGGCCGGGGCCAGCAGACGCTTCCAGGCCAGGTTCCCGAACCGCCGATGGGCCCCTTCCATCCCGGCGACCGATCCGGGCACGCCTGCCGCGAGGTGTCCGGTTCGGCTCGCCGCCGATACGGTGCCCGCGGAATCGACGTACATGTCGCGCGACGCCGAGG
>JAPULH010000092.1 GCA_027295155.1 Gemmatimonadota bacterium | reverse complement strand
GGCCGCCGGATCGACGACTCCTCGCCGCTGGTGGACGCCCGGCTCCCGGACGGCTCGCGTGTCAACGCGATCATCCCCCCGCTGGCGCTCGATGGCCCGCATGTCTCCATCCGGAAGTTCCGCAGAGATGTGCTCTGCGCCGACGACATGCTCAGAAACGAGACGCTCACCGAACCGATGCTCGTGTTCCTGAAGGGAGTGGTGTCCTCCCGGTTGAACGTGCTCATCTCGGGAGGGACCGGTGCCGGAAAGACCACCTTCCTGAACGTGCTCTCGGGCTTCATCCCCGAGACCGAGCGGATCGTGACGATCGAGGATTCGGCCGAGCTCCAGCTCCGGCAGCCGCACGTCGTCCGGCTCGAGACGCGGCCCGCGAACATCGAGGGAGCTGGTGAGATCCCGCTGCGGATGCTGGTGATCAACTCCCTTCGGATGCGGCCCGACCGGATCATCGTGGGTGAGGTGAGAGGATCGGAAGCGATCGACATGCTGCAGGCCATGAACACCGGGCACGACGGCTCGCTTACGACACTGCACGCGAACAGCCCTCGTGATGCGCTGACCCGTCTCGAGACGATGATCTCGATGGCGGGCCTCCACCTGCCCGAGAAAGGCATGCGCCAGCAGATCGCGAGCGCGATCGACATCGTGATCCAGGTGGTCCGCCTCGCCGATGGTAAGCGGAAAATCATGATGATCTCCGAGATCGTCGGCATGGAAGGCGACATCATCACGATGCAGGATCTCTTCATGTACGAGCGCGAAGGCATCGATGCAGAGGGCAACGTTCTCGGGCGCTTCCGGGCGACCGGGATCCGGCCACGCTGCGCCGATCGCCTTCAGCAGTTCGGGGTTGATCTGGCGGGCACGCTGTTCTCCGACGTCGATCCGCGGCTCACCGCTATCCGGGGTGGAGCATGAGCCTTCCGGCCGGAAACTGGCCGGGGGCGATCCTCGGCTTCGTCGCGATCTCTCTTGCGGTCGTCACCCTCGCGCTCATCTGGGAGGCGATCCAGGAATGGAAACGCCGACGGGCGGTGGCCGAGCAGATCAAGCAGCTCTCCGCGGCCGACCTGGGGGGAGGCGGCTCGCAGGAGATCTCGGACGCGCTGCTTCGTGAGGGCGAGGGCGATGAGCCGAGATGGCTCCAGCCGATCGTCGCGCGCTTGCCGCAGCGGCGAGACATTCAGCACCTGCTCGAGCAGGCGGACCTCTCGTGGAGCGTCGGAACGTTTCTCCTGGTGACCGGCGGTCTGGGTGTGGCGTTTGGCCTGACCGGGATGTTCCTCGTGCCGGGTCGCCTCATCCCGCTCCTCTTGGGCGCCGGCGGGGCTTGCCTTCCGTACTTCTATCTCCGCCGACGCCGAACGAAGCGCATCGCGGAGTTCGAGAAGCAATTCCCCGAAGCCATCGACCTGCTCGGACGCTCGATCCGGGCCGGCCACGCTCTGAACAGCGGGCTGGAGGTGATCGCTGAGGAGCTTCCCGCGCCGGTTTCTGAGGAGTTCCGGCAGGTGTTCGAGGAGCAGAAGTTCGGCCTGCCGCTTCGCGATTCGCTGATGGCCATGGCCGACCGGATCCCCCTTGTAGACTTGAGGATCTTTGTGATCGCGGTGCTCATCCAGAGGGAATCGGGCGGCAATCTGGCCGAGATTCTCGACAACATCTCGTACACCATTCGTGAGCGCTTCAAGATCCAGCGCCAGCTCAAGGTCTACACGGCGCAGGGTCGGCTGACGGGCTACCTTCTCGCCGTCCTGCCCATCGTCATGGGTGTGATCCTCTACACGGTCAGTCCCGAGTACATGAGCGTCCTGTTCGAGGAGTCGACGGGGCGGTTGGCGCTCGGCTTCGCCGGGGTGCTCCAGATCGTGGGCTACCTCGTAATCCGCAGAATCATCGACATCGATATCTGATGATCTACTTCGTCATGGTCCTCTCCGCGGCCTCCGTGTCGCTGATCATCCTCGCGATCGCGAACTTCGTCCCCTCGCGCCCCGCCGTGGTGGACCGGCGCATCGCCTCCCTCCAGGCCGGCGGGCGGCTCCGTGATCTGGTGGACCGGCGTCGCCGACAGGCGAAGCGCGAGCGCCTCGCCGATCTCGTGGAGGCGATGGGCAGACGCATGGGGCAGATGAAGAACGAGCACCGCATGCGTGCCCGCCTCCTGCAGGCGGGCTATCGGCGCTCGAGCTCTCTCTACATCTACCTCGGCGCTCGCATCATTCTGGCGGCCGTGTTCTTCACCTTCGTCCTCATCACCTGGCCGCTGGCGGGCGTGAGCGGAGTGCACATGGCGCTGGGTCCGATGTTGGCTGCCGCGGCGGGCTGGCTTCTTCCACAACTCGTGCTTTCCCGCCGTGTGCGCAAGCGCCAGACGGCGATCCAGAAGGCGCTGCCCGACATGCTCGACCTGCTCGTCATCTCTGTTGAGGCAGGGCTCGGGCTGAACCAGGCGCTCGTTCGTGTCTCCGAGGAGATGGAGAGCCTCAGCTCCGATATCAGCGAGGAGCTCCAGATCGTCAACCTCGAGATCCGGGCCGGCAAGCCGCGCGAGGAAGCGCTCCGGAACATGGGCGACCGCACCAACGTCGCCGACGTCAGGCAGCTCGTCGCGATGCTCATTCAGACGGACCGGTTCGGCACGTCGATCGCGCAGGCTCTGCGCGTCCAGGCGGACAGCCTGCGTACCGCGCGGCGGCAGAGGGCCGAGGAGGCGGCGGCGAAGACGACGATCAAGATGATCTTTCCTCTCGTCCTCTTCATCTTCCCGGCGATGTTCGTCGTGATCCTCGGGCCCGCCGTGTTCCACATCGTCGAACTGTTTACGAGCGTGCAATGAATAGGCCGACATCCTTGGCCGAGGTCACCGAGGCGCGCGTCGGTCAGACCGGGGTGCGGCCGACGGCTCAGCCCGCTTTGGTACATGGGGCGCCACCCCGTTTGGGGGAAGAGCCCGAGGCCGCTCCCCCGGTTCCCGAGACCTTGGAGGACACCGGGCTCAGCTCGGCGGCGATCTCCGATCTCCTGCTCCGGACCCTCCACCAGCAGGGGGCCCGCACGGGCGCCCAGCTTGAGTCGTTCATCCGGCTGCCGTTCCACCTCCTGGACGACGAGCTCCTGACCCTGCAGCAACGACGGCTCGTGGAGGTGCGCTCCACGCAGGGGCTCGGACGGCGAGGATACCTGTTCGACCTCACCGGCGAGGGCCGGGACCGGGTGCGGGAGATCCTCCCCACGAGTCGCTATGTCGGTCCCGCGCCGGTCCCGCTCGAGCAGTATTGGACCATCGTGGACCGGCAGAAGGTCCAGGGCGTCCGGGTCGGCCGAGATCACGTCCGCGCCGGCTTCCAACACATGGTTCTGAATGAGGATCTGATCGACAGCGTGGGCCCGGCGATCAACTCGGGCCGGTCGCTCTTCCTGTACGGGGATGCCGGAAACGGCAAGACGACGATCGCCGAGGCGATCGCCGAGATGATGGGAGGCACGATCTTCGTGCCGTTCGCGATCGAGATCGAGGGCCAGATCATCGCGGTCTTCGATCCGCTGCACCACAGGCCGCCCCAGGAAGAGGATTCCGGGGACCCGGAGAGGTGGCTGAAGCCGGCGCAGGGATACGATGCGCGCTTCATCCGGGTGCAGCGGCCGGTCGTCATGGTGGGTGGCGAGCTCACGCTCGACCAGCTCGAGCTGCAGTTCGACCCTCAGAGCGGTGTGTTTCGCGCGCCGCCCCAGGTCAAAGCGAACGGCGGCGTGTTCATCATCGACGACTTCGGACGCCAGCGCGTTCGCCCGCGGGACCTCCTCAACCGCTGGATGCTTCCGCTGGAGAAGCACGTGGACTTCCTGACGCTGCCCATGGGGCCGAAGGTGCCGGTCCCGTTCGAGTGCCTGCTGATCTTCTCGACGAATCTGGACCCGTCAGAGCTGGTGGAGGAGGCGTTTCTCCGCCGTATCCGATACAAGATCCTGGTCGGCGACCCCACAAGGGAACAGTACGAGGAGATCTTCATGCGCTGCTGCGCGGCGCGCGGCATCGAGTACGACAGCCAGGCGGTCGAGTACGTCTACGAGAACTACTACGACCGCTACGGCATCCCGCCTCGCGCCTGTCATCCACGCGACATCGTCAGCCAGGTCAGCGACCTGGCGCAGTACCTGGAGGTGGAGGCGTCGCTTGCGACGCAGATGCTCAAGCTGGCGTGCGGGGCCTACTTCCTGGACATGCCCGACCCGCCAGCGGAGAACGAGGAGGAGCGTGAGGCAGATGTCGATTAGAATCGTCGACCGACGTCCGGCGTGGCTCGACCGAACTGAGACGGAGCCAGCCGGTGCCGCGATTCGGGCGGCCGCTGCCGAGCTCGAGGCGGTGGGACCATCGGCCAACGGGTACGGATCGCCGGGTTCGCTTGCCTTCGATCCCGTGCAGGGCGGCGTCGAGCGGCTCAGGGAGGCCGCCATCCAGATCGCCAGAGATGACGCCGCGGCCGGGCTTCCGGAGCCGGGCAACACCAGCGGCAGCGAGTCGGAGCGTGAGCTTCGGCAGCGCTGCAAGGCCTTCTTCGAGCGCTGGCAGTCGCAGGAGCGTCGCCGGCTGAACCACCAGGTAGCCGAGGTGGAGAGGGACATCACCGGCCAGCTGGGGCGCGCCTCCCTCGAGATCGACCGCCTCGAGCGGTTCACGAACGAGCTCTGCCGCCTCAAGGCGCGGGTCTCGATGCGCCGCCGCGAGGTGAACGAGCAGCTGAGCAAGGAGAACCAGGAAGATCACGGGCTTCCCACGAAGGTCTATCTGCTGGCGATCATTTTCCTGGGCGTCGTGGAGTTCTTCGCCAACGCGCCGATCTTCGGATCCCTCCTGCCGCGCAATCCGCTCACCGAGCGGCAGATCCAGCTGATCGGGGAGACATCCAGTGGCTGGTTCGCCGGAGTGGAGCGGGTGTTCGCACAGTTCATCCTGCGGCCGGATGCCGCCCTGCTGGCGGCGGGCGTGATCACGTTCCTGTGCGTGCTTGCCCACTTCTTCGGCCACTCACTGCGAGACCTGATCATGCAACGGGACCGGCAGAAGCGGACAACCTCCGCGCGCTCACCGATGGAGAACGTCGTTCCGATGGTCCTTACCGGGGTCGGGCTGCTGCTCGTGCTGGCCGTCCTGTACCAGGCGCGGGTCACCCTGGGGGATGTCGGTGAGAAGCGCTTCCAGGAGGACATCGTGGTCGTGGAGGAGCTTCGACGGAACGCCGGCTGGCTGCGCGTGGACGGCGATCTGCTGGCCGCCAACGATCAGGCGAATCGGGCGGATGACATGGAAGCCGCGGCCACGCATCTCCGTGAGTACGCGGGGTCGATGAGCCGCCTCAGCGTTCCGATTCTCTTGCTGAACATGACGCTCGTCCTGTGCGCGATCTCGGCGGCGTACTTCCATCGGCGGGGCCGCGGTATGGAGGAGTTCAACGAAGCCCCGTTCGAGGACGAGCGAACCCGCCATATCGAGGCCGCGGAGAGCGCTGCGGCCGAGGTCAGTGGCCTGCTCGCCGATCTGGTTCGGCACACGCGCGATCTCAAGAGCCTGGTGACCGAGCAACCGCTCAAGGAATGGCGCGGTGTCGTCCATCAGCTGGAGGCGGTGATCGCTCTCTATCGCTCGGAGAACGGCCGGGCGCGTGATCAGGATCCCAGCTCGATCCCGGCATTCTCGAGGCGCGTGCGGCTAGGGATGCAGATCGATCCGGCGGCGGAGAGCCCGCACCCGGAGACGCGTGATTCCGAGGACTACGAGCGGGAGCGGCGCGAGCTGAAGGAGCGCTTCGAGGGGGCGCGGCAACGCTTTACCGAGGAGGCACTCGCGTGATGAACGGCAAGCGACGCAAGAGCTGGCTGGTCGGGCCCGGGCTCGTCACCTGCTTCGGTGCGAGCCTGGCGATCGTGGGCTGCGGCGGGGCTCCGGCCGTGGCGGACTCGGAGGCGAACCGGACGCCGGAGCTCGTCATCTTCGTGTACGATCGCTCCGCGAGCATCCCCGACTATCAGTTGGAGCTGGCGCGGGACCTGACCCGCGACCGGATCGCTCAGTTGAAGCACGGCGACCGGATCGCCGCCGTCCAGGTGCTGCAACTCTCGCTGGACGAGCCGCCGCTACGGTGGTCGCAGTCGGTGCCCAGGCGGGAGTGGGAGGGGATGGATGTCGCCCGTGATTCCATCACCCTCGCGCGCTTCCTTCGCGATGCGGATGCCTATCTGAGGGCTTTCAGCGATCCCGCGTCCCGCGACGACATCATGGGGACGGACGTTCTCTCGACGTTCCACGACGTGGCGGCGGAGCTCCGCCCGTACCGGGACTATCGGACGGTCATGTACATCTACTCGGACATGCTCCAGTCGGGGCACGAGATCGAGATGGAGGGCCTTCGCAGGATGCCGCCGGACGATTGGATCCAGGCCCGGGCAGAAAGCGAGCGCCTGCCCGACCTGAGCGGGCTGTGCGTGGTCGTCGTCGGCGGGCGGGTCGATACCAATGCAGGTCAGAGGGTGAAGACGTTCTGGTCCGATTACTTCGAGGCCACGGGCGCGTCGCTCTTCGACCACAACTACTCGCTGCGTCCGGTAAGCCTGCCGACCGATCCCTGTCCGGGGATCTGAGGCGGCGTGTCGGGCGGTTGGAGAAGAACTCGCTAACGAGCGTAGGAGGATCGATGGCGGAACGTGTTGACGTGCTCGAGGCCAGTCACGAGGCTCTTCAGACGGAGCTGGCGGATACGGAGCGACACATCCAGTTGGGCTATCAGCGCGCAGAGAAGCTGCGAACGGCCCTCGAGGCTCTTCAGGACCTGCTCGGCGACGAGTCGGCGGTCGAGCTGAAGAAGCTGGGGGAACCCAGCGGTGAGAGCGGAGAGAACGGCTCGGTGAGCCGCACCATGGACAAGCTCCAGGGGGAGGGGGAGAAGTCCGACAAGGGAAAGTCCGCGAAGGCCGAGGGTGACGAGGCTGCTGCCACGGCCGGTGGCGCGAACGGCGACGCCGCCAAGGGCGACGCTGCCGAGGGTCCTACTCCCGTCTGGCTGGAGACGAAGGAAGCCTGACCGCTCTCCCGGGCCGCTGTGCGGCGGCCCGGCCAACCGCACTGACGGCACCATTCGCGCCGGTGGCACCATTGGCGTCGGCGGCCCGGCCAACTGCGTCCGCGGCACCATTGGCGCCGGATTCCGTACTAGCTCCCGAGAGCCCGCTCCGCTATAGATTCGCGGAGCGCTTATGACCGGGCGTAACGCGCCCGGCCCGCTTCCATCGACGGCTTGCTGTCGGCCGTGTAACCCAGCCTCGCCGGAGCCGCGAGATGATCACCGATACTGCCGTCGCTTCCCCGGTCTCCGGATCTACGGACGCCGCTGCGATCGGAGACAGATACCGGGCGATCCGGACGGCCACGGAGAGCATCGCCGAGCCGCTCGCCCCGGAGGACTGCGTTGTGCAGACGATGACGGACGTGAGCCCTACCAAGTGGCACCTGGCGCACGTCAGCTGGTTCTTCGAGACCTTCATCCTCATCCCGCACCATCCGCGTTACCGCCAGCTGAACCCCCAGTACGCGTACCTCTTCAACTCGTACTACCTGCAGGCGGGTGAGCGTCACTGCCGTGACCGGCGCGGCTACATCTCGCGGCCGACGCTGGGGGAGGTGTTCGAGTACCGCGCGTACGTGGACGAGCGCCTCCAAGAGCTCCTGAGCGCGGCCGATCCGGAGCTGCTCGAGACGATCGCCCCGCTCATCGAGATCGGCCTGAACCACGAGCAGCAGCATCAGGAGCTGATGCTCACCGACATCAAGCACGTCTTTTCGGTAAACCCGCTCCGCCCTGCCTACCATGACCTGCCGCACGAGCCGTCTCCGCCAGCTGCTCCGCTCGGTTGGGTGGACGCGGAGGGCGGCCTGTGCGAGGTGGGCCACGATGGTCGAGGGTTCGCCTACGACAACGAGACGCCGCGGCACCGTTACTACCTCGAGCCCTATCTCCTGGCGGATCGGCCGGTCACCAACGGGGAGTACGTCGCCTTCATGGAGGACGGGGGCTACGAGCGTCCCGAGATGTGGCTCTCGGAGGGGTGGGCCACCGTGGAAGCGAGCGGCTGGACCGAGCCCTTCTACTGGGAGAAGCGCGACGGGCACTGGTGGACCTACACGCTGGCCGGCATGAGAGAGGTGGACGAGAACGAGCCGGTCTGCCACGTCAGCTACTTCGAGGCCGACGCGTACGCCCGGTGGTCGGGCGCCCGGCTGCCTACGGAGGAGGAGTGGGAGACGGCGGCCACCGGGCTACCGATCCGAGGCAACCTGCTGGAGGCCGGCCGGCTGCACCCGGCGCCCGCCGACGGAGCGGGTCTTTGTCAGATGTACGGCGACGTGTGGGAGTGGACGCGCAGCCAGTACTCGCCGTATCCCGGGTACGAGCCGCTTCCGGGCGCGCTCGGGGAGTACAACGGCAAGTTCATGTGCAACCAGTTCGTGCTGCGCGGCGGCTCGTGCGTCACTTCGGAGACGCACATCCGGCAGACCTACCGCAACTTCTTCACGCCGGACGCCACCTGGCAGTTCATGGGCATCCGGCTGGCGAAGGACGTCTGACGGGTCGTTCCGTCTGAGGGGTCGCTCGGTTTGAGGGGCCGCTCCGCACCATCTGTCATGGGATGATGCGCACTCCGAGCCCGATGAAGTTCTCGTCGATGTTGCGGAACTTCCCGATCGTGGACGGTCCGAAGTGTCCCCGCACCGAGAGCTGAAGTCGCGTGCTGGAGATCCGGAACGTCGCGCCGGCGAGGGCCGTTCCGGCAACGCGCTCCGTCTCGTCGGTGATCCGGAAGTCGGCGGCCACGAGCGGCCACACGTGACCGCTTCGGGAGACCGCGCTTTCATCCCATTCGACGCCCCACTGAGCCGCCAACTCTTCGACGCCCGGGTTCGAATGGAAGTTGAAGCTTCCGCCCACGTACAGGCGCACCGGTGGGATGAGCCGCCGGGCGGCGATCAGCTGGAAGCCGTCGAACGTGACCTGCGCGTTCGGGAGACCCAGACGGGAGAAGAGGTCGTCCCCGAAGTGGGAGCTCATGTGCAGGATCGCCACCCGTCCCTCCCAGCCCGAATACGCGATCTGGAACGGGAGCCCCACACGGAAGTCCGCGCCGATGAAGTCCTTCTGCGGCGTGTCCAGCAGGAAGCGCGTGAACACGCCGACTTCGAAGGCGAGCGCGATGGCAGGCCGCCCCGGGCTCTCCCTCTGGAACTGCACCACGTTCTGCCGGTATCCGACCGCCACCTCGGCCTCGGCATGCCGGCCGGCAAGCACCTCCAGCCCCTCGGGATCCGCACCCTCGATCTCGTCGACATCGAGGTCGGCGGAGATGACCGAGCCACGGATCTGCGTCTCGAGCGGGTCGGCGATCAGCGGCGCGAACGGCTCGCGGCTCTGAAACCACCGCACGCCACCGTCGGTCGAGTCCGGAGAAGGCGCGCTCTGGGCGTGTGCGGTGGCGGAGGCGGCCAGCCACCAGAGGGCTCCGAGGAGCGCCGGACCGATATGCCATTGCGAAGTGATCATGCTGGAGTTCTCCTGTCACCGGGCCGGGTCAGCGGTCTGCCCGGCCCCGAGCGGCACGGGCGAGGCCAAAGTGGAATGAGATGGCCGCGCGCACAATGAGAGGCGGGACGCGAGTGAGATGACCTACAGAGACTTGGACATTCGCCTGATCCGTGCTCTTCAGGAGGACGGCCGCCGCTCGCTTCGCCAGCTCGCAAACGTGCTTGGCGTCTCCACGAGCACGGTCAGCAAGCGGCTCGAGGATCTGAGGGAGCGAGGGGTCGTGAAGGGCTTCCGGCCCGTCATCGACTATGCCAGGCTCGGATACGGCCTGATCGCCGTCACGAAGATCAAGGCCCGGGGGGACGCCCTGCCGTCCATCGTCGAAGCGCTCGCAGCCGAACGGAACCTGACTCACGTCTACGAGATCACGGGCGAGTTCGACGTGCTGGTGATCGGCCGCTTTCGAAACGAGCGGGAGATGAACCGTGAGATCAAGCGGATGTTGAGCCTCCCGGGCATCGAAGGGACGAACACGTCCGTCGTGCTGTCGGCGGCCAAGGAGGACGGAGACGTGGAGCTGCTGTGCGATGGCGTGGTGGAGCCGCCGGGCGACGAAGCCGAAGCGGAGCCGAGCCTCTGACGACCGCCGCCCGCCTTGCCGAGCTCAACGCGCGGCTGGTCGCTTGCCGCCGCTGCCCTCGTCTCGTCGCGTGGCGCGAGGACGTGTCTCGGGTCAAGCGCGCCGCGTTCGCCGACCAGGAGTACTGGGGCCGGCCCGTACCGGGCTTCGGAGATCCCGAGGCGTGGCTGCTCGTTGTCGGCTTGGCGCCGGCCGCACACGGAGCCAACCGCACGGGCCGCATGTTCACGGGAGATCGCTCGGGCGACTGGCTGTATCGGGCGCTCCACAAGGCCCGCGTGGCGAGCCAGGCTTCCTCGGCGGCGCGCGACGACGGGCTCGAGCTGCATGGCGCCTACGTCACGGCGGCTGTGCGGTGCGCTCCCCCCGGGAACCGGCCTAAGAGCGCGGAGCGGGACAACTGCAGCGAGTATCTGGAGCGGGAGCTGGACCTTCTGGCGCGCGTGCGGGTCGTGGTGGCACTTGGCGGCTTCGCCTACGAGCAGGTTCTGCGCGTTCTTCGCGATCGGGGCTACGAGGTCCCGGTGCCTCGCCCACCGTTCGCGCACGCGCGTGAGGTGCCGCTGGGCGGCGAGCTCACCGTCATCGCCTCCTACCACCCGAGCCAGCAGAACACCTTCACGAAGCGGCTGACCGAGCCGATGTTCGACCGGATCTGGCGTCGGGCACTGGAGCTGGGGCCGGCTGCGTAGGAGCTGGCCAACCGACCTTGGCAGGTCGCTGCAGGGCCCGACGACCTATTAGCCCTGACCCACCTCCAGCATGCGCTCCACCGCCCGGAGCGCTCTCACTCGCACGCCCTCCGGCACCTCGACCTCGTACCGGAGCTCCCGCAGCGAGGCGAGCGTCTTCTCGAGCGAGATCTTCTTCATGTGCGGGCAGATGGCGCAGGCCTTGATGAAGTCGAGCTCTGGGTGGGCCTCCTGCACGTTGTCCGACATACTGCACTCGGTGACCATGATGACCCGGTTGCCGCGCGCGGCGTTCAGGTAGCCGATCATCCCGCTCGTCGAGCCAACGAAGTCGGCCTCCGCGCACACCTCGGGCGAACACTCCGGGTGGGCAATCACCTCGATGCCCGGATACTGGGCCCGGTAAGCCTGGATCTCGTCCGCCGTGAAGCGCTCATGGACGATACACTTGCCGTGCCAAGTGATCACGCGGACATCTGTCTCCTTCGCGACGTTCTTGGCCAGGTACTCGTCGGGCAGGAAGATCACCGTATCGGAGCCCAGCGACTCCACGACGGCGCGAGCGTTGGCCGACGTGCAGCAGATGTCCGACTCCGCCTTGATCGCGGCCGGAGTGTTCACGTAGGTGACGATCGGAACGCCCGGGTACCGCTGTCTCAGCAGCCGGACGTCCTCTGCGGTGATGCTCTCAGACAGGGAGCAGCCCGCCTCGAGGTCGGGGATGAGGACGGTGCGATCCGGGTTGAGGATCTTGGCCGTCTCGGCCATGAAGTGGACGCCGCAGAAGACGATGACCTCGGCGTCCGTGTCCCTCGCCTCTCGGGCGAGCGCGAGGGAGTCGCCCTTGAAATCGGCGATGCCGTGGAAGATCTCGGGCACCATGTAGTTGTGCCCGAGGATGACGGCGTTCCGCACCCGCTTCAGCCGATTGATCTCGGCGATGAGGGGAGCGGCGATCTCCCACTCGAAACGCGGGATGCTCCGCCGGACCTTCTCGTATATGGGATCGGTCGCCTCGGCGACCGCGTC
>JAPULH010000091.1 GCA_027295155.1 Gemmatimonadota bacterium | reverse complement strand
ATGCGCGCCACGGTCGTGGCATCCTCATACCTGCGCGGGACGTGGTACAGAAGGTCGAGGGCCGTTAGGACGCCCAGACGCGCGAACCGCTCGGCCCGCCGCGGCCCGACGGTCTTCAGGAACTGGACCGGACGGTAGATCGAAGGCCCCTTCAGCCGAAGATCTTCGCCAGATAGTGATCGGCTCCGAACAACTCCAGATCCTCCGGACGCTCGCCGGTCCCCAGATACCGGACCGGTAGGGAGAGCTCCCTCGCGACCGAGACGATCGTTCCGGCCCGCGCCGAGCTGTCGAACTTCGCGACTATCAAGCCGGTCAGGGCCACGGCCGCGCCGAAGGCGGCCGCCTGGCTCAGCACGTTCTGGCCGGACGTCGCATCGACGACAAGGATGCGTTCGTGCGGCGCTCCCGGCTGGAGCCTGCCGAGCACGCGGTCGATCTTCCCGAGCTCCTCCATCAGGTTACGCTGCGTGTGGAGCCGCCCGGCCGTGTCGACCAGGAGCCTGTCGTAGTCCCGGCTCAGAGCGGCCTCCAGGGCATCGTACGCGACGGCCGCCGGATCGCCGCCCTCGCGGCCTCCCACATAGCCCGCGCCCACGCGCTCCGCCCAGATGCGAAGCTGCTTCTGTGCGCCGGCGCGGAACGTGTCCGTGGCGGCAAGCAGCACCTTCTCGCCCCGCTGTATGAAGCGCCAGGCAAGCTTGCCGGCGGTCGTGGTCTTCCCCGTCCCGTTCACCCCGAGCACGAGCGTGACGCCGGGCCCCTCCGCCGGGCGTTCCAACTCCGCCGGCTCCGGGCCGCCCTCGAGCAGCATCTCGCGCACTCGGCCGGACAGCAGGGTGCGCAGATCTTCTTCAGTGCGGACCTTCCCTCGCTCCGCCGCCCGCTCCAACTCAGCGACGAGCTCCATGGTGGCCGGCACCCCGAAGTCGCTCTCCAGCAGCGTGCGCTCCAGACGCTCGATCGAGGCCTCGTCGATGCCGTTCTGGAGGGTGCGCGCATCCGTCAGGGCGAGGTCCACCACCTTCTGCCAGAAGGAGCGCTTCGGCCGCTCGCCCCTCAGATCGATCCTTCCGCCATCCGGGTGAGGGCCGGCAGCTCGATCTGGCTGAGCAGGGCGAGAAGCCGGTCACGTTCCTCGATGAAGGCCGGCTTCAGCTCCTCCGGCACGGGCTCGGCCGGCGGAAGGTTCAGGCGCGCAGGGTTTCGATGCCGGCCGTGCTGCAGGAACTCGTAGTGCAGGTGCGAGGCCGTTGCGAGGCCCGTCGACCCGACGCGGCCGATCACGTCGCCCTGGGCGACGCGCTGACCCGGCCTGACCGACACCCGGCTGAGGTGTGCGTAGCGCGTCGAGATTCGGTTGGCGTGGCGGATCTCGACCATCCGCCCGTAGCTGCCCCACCAGCCTGCCCGCCGGACGACGCCGTCGCCGGTGGCCCGCACGGAGGTGCCGGGGGGCGCCCCGTAGTCCGTGCCGAGATGGGCCCGGTAGCGCTTCAGGACCGGATGAAAGCGACGTCCGCTGAACCCGCTCGTGACACGGCGAAAGTCGAGCGGCGCGAGGAGGAAGGCCCTCCGCACCGAGCCTCCGTCCTGATCGAAGTAGCCGGCCCGACCCTCTGGAGGCTGGAAGCGGATCGCCGTGAGCACCCTGTCACGATTCCGGAACTCGGCGGCCAGCACGCGAACGGAGCGCACCGAGCCGTCGGGTCTCACCAGTCGCTCGACCAGCGTCCGATACGCGTCACCCGAGCGGATATCCCGATAGAAGTCGATTCGCCACGCGAACACCTCCGAGAGCGCCCACACGACCTGGTTCACCTCCGCCGAGGCCATCCCCGTGGTGTCCCCCGCCACCCCTGCGTCATACAGGTTCCTCTCGATCAGGGCCGTGAGCCGAACCGTGTCTCGCACGACCGGCACCGAGTCCAGGCTCGCCAGCCACTCGCCCCGGGACGAGTCCAGCACGAGCCGCGCATCAGGATCGGGCTGAAGAAGAATGCGGATGGGCAACCCATCCATCAGCGGATGGCCGTCGCGCGTGGGTCCTTCAACCAGGTTGGCTTCGAACTGTACGATCGTGCCCGGACGCAGGGAGCGGGGGTTCTTGTAGCGGCGGAGAAGGTTGACCACCTCCACGGCGTCCGGTCCGCTGAGGCCGTACGCGTCGAACAGCTGACCGAGCGTCTGCCCGACCCTCAGCGTGTCCGTGAGCGTGACAGTCGGAGGACCGGACGGGACGAAGACCGTACGGAGCTGCGTCGGGTCGGGTTCGGCCTCCCTCCCGGCCCACCACAGCCACAGGCCGACGGTGACGAGCACGGCGGCCGAGGCAGCAACGGTTCTTCGTATCAAAGACTCGATCCTATCCCACGCGGAGTGCTTCAGTCCATCTGCCGGCGGATGAACGTCGGGATCTCGAGGTCATCGAGACCCCGGTTCGCCAGGGTGAGCGCCTCGCCCCCGAGATCCGATCCGAAATCGGACGTGCCCTGTACACCGAGATCGGGCGTGGTTTCCGGCGCGAACTCCGCGTACGCCGGCTCCGGGACGAGTCGTGGCATGGCGGAGTGCAACGGGACCACATCGTCGGTAGGCTCGAGAAACATGTCTTCCTCCACCTCCCCGTAGCCCGTCGCGATGACCGTGACCCGGACGCAGCCCTCCAGAGCCGGATCAAGCACGGCCCCGAAGATGAGCTCGACCTCCTCGCCGGCCGCTTCCTGGACGATCGAGTTGATCGTGGTCACCTCGTCGATCGCCAGGTCCGATCCACCGGTGATGTTCACCAGCACGCCCGTGGCGCCGTTGATGGATACATCCTCGAGCAGGGGCGAGCAAATCGCCTGCTGCGCCGCCTCGATCGCGCGCTCCTCACCGCTGGCTTCGCCGGTACCCATCAGCGCCGCTCCCCGGTTGGACATCACGGTTCGGACGTCCGCGAAGTCCACGTTGATCTCTCCCGTCACGCTGATCAGGTCCGAGATCCCCTGCGTCGCGTGCAGCAGGACTTCGTCCGCCTTCTTCAGCGCGTCGCGGAAGCTGGTGCCCTCACCCACCACCGAGAGCAGACGCTCGTTCGGCACGACGATCATGGTGTCCACGCACGCCCTCAGCTCGCGCAGACCGATCTCGGCGTGCCCCATGCGCCTCCTTCCCTCGAAACGGAACGGCTTGGACACGATCGCGATACACAGGGCACCCTGCTCCCGGGCGATCTGGCCAACCACCGGGGCCGCGCCCGTTCCGGTACCGCCACCCATTCCCGCGGTGATGAACACCAGATCCGCCTGTTCCAGAGCCTGCCGCACCTCCTCCAGATTCTCGGCGATCGCCTGCCGGCCGATCTCGGGCCGGGCCCCGGCCCCAAGCCCTCGTGTCAGATCCTTGCCGATCTGGATCTTGAGATGCGACTTGGACCGGCGCAGTGCCTGCGCGTCCGTGTTGATCGACACGAACTCCACGCTCTCGAGGTTCTCCTCGATCATGCGGTTGACGGCGTTTCCGCCGGCGCCGCCGACGCCGACCACCTTCATCCGCGCGTTCCGTGATATGCTGTCATCGAATTCGAATATCATGTGCGCCTCCGCGTTGGATGGTCCTCGCTTCCGCCGCTTCTCACCTCGTATGCCTCCATGAAATCCTCAAAAGAAGTCCTTGAGCCAGGCGCTAGCCCGCTTGAGAGCACACTCGATCGGTGCCCACCCGTTCCTGCGCGCCCGCAGACCGCCGTAGGCGGCGAGGCCCACCGGCGTGGCGAACTTCGGGCGGCGCACCGCGTCGGCCAGCCCGCTCATTCCGATCCCCGGTTCTCCGAGGCGGACCGGGAGGTTGAACACGCCCTGCGCCAGCTCGAGCGTTCCAGGAAGGGCCACGCCGCTGCCCGTGAGCACGATGCCGGCGGCGAGCCGCTCGAGGAGTCCGGCTTCATCCAGGTCGTCGTAGACGAGGCCGAAGACCTCATCCATCCGCTGCTCGATGATGTGAGCGAGCAGCTCGGCCGAGACGCGTCGCTTCGCGCGCGGCATGGGGCCGGAGACCTCGATCTTCTCATCCGGCGCAGCGAGCCTCGTCAAGGCCACCCCGTGCCGCTCCTTGATGAGCTCCGCCTCTTCGGGCGGCACACCCAGCCCCTTGACGATGTCGTTGGAAACGCTGCAAGCGCCGAGCGGCACCGTGAAGAGCCGGAGGATCTTGTCCCGCTCGAACACCGCGATCTCCGTGGCGGCGCCGCCCACCTCGACGAGAGCGACTCCTCCCTCGCGCTCCTTCTCGCTCAGCACGGCCGACGCGGTCGCAATCGGACGGAGGACGATCTCCTCGATGCAATAGCCGGCCTTGTCGACGGCCTTGCGGAGGTCCCGACATGCAGACGTGGCGGCCGTGACGATGCAGATCTCCGTCTCCAGCCGGGTGCCGGACATCCCGAGCGGATCCTGGATTCCAGCCCTGTGATCGACCGCGTAGCCCTGCGGGATGGCGTGCAGCAGAACACGCTCCGCCGGCATCGGCACGGCTCGGCCCACCTCGTGGACGCGTCGGACATCCGATGCCACGACTTCATGGCCGGCGATCTTCACGATCCCGGTGGAGTAGGTGAGATCGACGTGGCGGCCGGAGAGCCCGACGAACACCCTGCTGACCTCTCGACCGGCCATCATCTCGGCCTCTCGCAGGCACGTGTGAATGGCCTCGCGGGTCGCGTCCAGATTCGTGACGATGTCGTCCCGCATGCCCTCCGTCGCGGCCAGACCGACGCCGAGCACGCGGAGCGCGGGTACCTCTCCGTTGCGGGCGTCGCTTCCCAACACGACGGCGCACGTCTGGGTCGACGTGATATCCAATCCGGTGGTGAAGCGTTCTCCTGAGATCATCCCTCCTCCCTGAGGCTGAGCACTACCTGTCCCTCGAACCGTGCGTCGGCCGTCGCCACCCCGAGATCGGACGCGTGGCCGAGGGCCAGTTCCACGAGCCGCAATCCTCTCACGGGATCCGAGGTCCGAAGCAGTACCTTGCCGGTTTTCCCCGCCTCGATGAGCTCGATCTCCACGCACCCCGATTCCAGCGGTCGAATCTCGGAGATCTGGCCGAAAAAGGCGCTGTCGTACTCCTGCAGGGCGGCGAGGGCACGCAGCGCGTCGCGTGCGCCGGCACCTTCGACCCGCCCGTTCTCGAGCCTCACATCGCCCACGAGCACCGGCAGGTCGAGCGCGTGCACGGCGGGATCAAGCGGCAGTGCCACGCCGTTCTCGTCCACCGGCAGGAGCGTCGCGCCGGCCACGAAGGCGAGCGGCAGCACCTCCGTCACACGGATCTCGATCTCCTGCATGCCGGTCCGGCGGACCCGCGCCTCCCGCACCAGCGGGTGAGATCGAACCCGTTCCTCCCACAGCGTCCCATCGCTCCACACGGAGGCGGTCGGCTCGATGGCTGCGAGCTCCAGAAGCTCATCGGGCGTCACGTAGACCGTCCCGGCGATCTCGACCCGCTCGATCCGGAAGATGGGAAGCGTCCCCAGGAGCGGAGGGGCCCAGAACGGGCCTCCGAGACCGAGCACGGCCGCGGAGGTGATGACGTACGCTCTTCGTCTGCCTCGCCTCGTCACGCTCACCTCCCCGGTTCGCAGCAGCGAAGCTGCGGGCTGTAGGAGCCGCAAGCCCACGGAAGACCGGTCCCGCAGATCATGCCATGGCTCCTACAGCGCGCAGCTCATCATCGGTGAAGCCCCAGAGCCGGATTTCCGGCTCGAGGCTGACTCCCAGCTCTTCGTGGGCTCGCCGGTGCGTCTCGACCATGAGCCCGAGGATGTCGGCGGCGGTCGCCTTGCCCAGGTTCACGATGAAGTTGGTGTGCCTCTCCGTGATCACCGCGCGCCCGCGCCGCGCCCCCCTCATGCCGACTCGCTCCACGATCTCCCAGGCCGCGCCGTACCGGCCACCCGGGTTCTTCCACGTCGATCCGCACGACGGGAGGTCGTAGACCTGTGTCTCCACCTTGGCACGGCGGCGCTCCCGGTGGGCGTCCTTGATCCGGCCGGCGTCGCCGGGCGGCGCAGCGAAGGTCCCGCCGAGGAAGACCCACTCCTCGGGCACACGGATCCCGCGGTACCGCGGCCGTGCCTCCTCGGCTGTGATTCGCACCGTCTCGCCTTCCGGCGTCATCGCCGCGACCCACACGACCCGGTCCCACAGGCCCGTTTCCGCCGATCCGGCGTTCATCCGCAGCGCTCCGCCCACCGTCCCGGGAACCGCCTCGAGAAAGACGTAACCCTCCCGTCCGGCGCGGCGGGCCGCGTTGACGAGCGCCGGGATAGGCGTGGCGGCCCCGGCCTGGATCTCCTCCTCCGAGAACTCCAGCCGATCGAACTCACCCTCGAGGATCAACACCGGCTCGCCCACGCCGGCATCCGACACCAGGGTGTTCGCGCCACCGCCCAGAACGCGGAAGGCGCACCCCTCCAGGCTCCTGACGATCTCCCGAAGGCTCGACGGCGAATCCGGTCGCGCCAGTCGAGGGGTCGCGCCGCCGACCGCCAGCCGGGTCAGGCCCGCCAGGGGCACGTCAGCCTCCCATCGCATCGGTTCTCTCGCGGACGGCCTGGTGCGCCAACTCCGTCACGTCGCCCGCTCCCATGAAGACCAGGGCGATCGGTCCCCGAGCCGCGAGCGCGAGCTCCAGCGCCTCCTCCTTCGAAGCGAGCCGCACTCCGCCGCCGGAGGCGTCCGCGATCAGCCGCGACGTGACGCCAGGAAGCGGGTCCTCGCGCGCCGGATAGATCGGCAGAACGAGCGCCTCGTCCGCCGCACCGAGAGCCTCGCCGAACTCGTCGGCAAACGCCCGCGTCCGGCTGTACAGGTGCGGTTGGAACACGGCCACGAGCCGGCGCTCCGGGAACGCGCGCCGGACCGCCATCAGAGAGGCCGCCACCTCGGTCGGGTGGTGGGCGTAGTCGTCGAACAACGCCACGCCAGCCGTGTCGGCGAGAAGCTGAAGCCGGCGATCCACGCCCCTGAACCCCTCGAAAGCCGAGGCCAGCGCGCCCGCCTCCAGGAGCTCCGCCGAACCGGAGCTCGCCGAAGCCAGCCGGAGTGCCATCGCCAGGGCGCCGGCTGCGTTCTGGGCGTTGTGCTCGCCCGGGATCTCCAGGTCGAAATCCCATCCTCCGGCGGCGAGCCGCAGCCGGCAGCGCTGCCGACCTCCCTCTCGGGCCAGCACCTCGACCCTGCAGTCGGCGTCCGCCGCGAGCCCGTAGCTCGTCCCCCCCACGGACCCCCCGATCCTCCTGGCCCCGGCGTCATCGGCGCAGTAGAGCACACCGTCTCGGGGGCGGGCGCGCTCGGCGAGCACGAGGTAGGCACCCTCCAGCTCCTCGAGCGTGCCGTACGTGTCCAGGTGCTCCGGCTCCACGGAGCTGATGAGAAGCAGTGACGGATCTAGATCCAGGAACGATCGGTCGTACTCGTCGGCCTCAACGACCGCCACCTCTCCGGCTCCGGGTCGGGCGTACCCGTTCCAGCCGGCCACGCGCCCACCGACGGCCACGATCGGATCGAGGCCCGCCGCCGAGCAGGCGAGGCCGGCGAGCGCCGTGATCGTGGTCTTGCCGTGCGTCCCCGACACGGCGGCCAGGCGTCTCTCGTTCAGAAGCGCCGCCAGCGCGCGCGCGCGCTTCATCACGGGCACACCATCCTCCGCTGCCGCACGGAGCTCCGGGTGGTCCGCGGGCACGGCCGAGCTGAAGATCACCAGATCGGCTCCCTCCACGTGGGACGCCGCGTGCCCCGCCGAGAGGACAGCTCCGCGCTCCGTCAGCTCGTCCAGCGCGGCGGCGCCCGCCCGGTCGCAGCCACTCAGCCGGTAGCCGGCATCGAGCAGGAGCACGCCGAGCCCCCGCATGCCGGCGCCCGCGACACCGATCAGGTGCACGTGCGCGCCGGGAGGCGGCAGGTCCGAGCGGCGTGGAAGCGTCATCGACTCGCCCCTGGCGGCGGCCCGGTCACTCGGGGCGACGGCCCGGTAGCCCGGGGCGGCGGCCCGGAAGCGATCAGCTCCAGGAGCTCCAGCGCGATCCTCTCCGCCGCGTCGGGAGCGCCCCGCTCTCCGGACGCCTCCGCCATGCGCAGCCGCGTCGGCTCGTCCCGCAAGATCCCGCACGCCAGCTCCCACAGGTCGCCCGCCTGGAGCTCCGACTCCTCGCGCATCACTGCCGCTCCCGCCGCCTGCACGGCCCGTGCGTTCGCCGTCTGGTGGGAGCCAGCCGCCCCCGGAAACGGCACCAGGACCGCGGGCACGCCGGCCGCTGCCAGCTCGGCCAGGAACATCGCCCCGGAGCGCGCGATCGCCAGCGAGACCCGGTGCAGCTGGGCGCCCAGATCGTCGATGAACGGCTCCACCCGGATGCGATCCGCGAACGGCAGGAGAGCCACCCGCTCCGCCACCCAAGCGTGGTGGCCCACCCCCGTCGCCCAAACCATGGTCGTGCCCTCGGGCCACGACGAGGTCGCTGCCAGGTCCTCCACGAGCCGCCGGTTCAGGCCCTCCGCCCCCTGGCTCCCGCCGGCCACCAGCAGCACCTTCCCCGTCGGCCACGGGTAGCGCGATTCTCCCGGGGATCCGATCGTGCCGGCCGCCACCGGGTTGCCATACGCGAAGACCCGCGTCCTCTCTCCCACGTCCAGTCGCTCGGCCGCCTCCGGATAGCCCAGATGCACCTGATCGACGCGTGAGGCAAGAAGCCTCGTCACGAGTCCCGGCTCGGCATTCTGCTCCTGGATCGCGGTGCGCACGCCGACCCGGTACGCCCGGAAGAGCGCCGGGGCGGAGACGTAGCCACCCGTCCCCACGACCAGCTCCGGATCCCACTCCGAGAAGGCCCGCGAGATGCCACGGAGGACCGCCGGAGCGGACGCGACGAGCCGCCAGTTCCTCCATGGACGGCTCCGGTAGAGCGGCTGCATCGGAAGCAGACGGTACGGGTAGCCGCTCTCGGGTAAGATCCTTGCCTCGATCCCCCGCCGCGCGCCGATGAAGGCGAGCCGGACGGCGGGATCCGCACGGCGAAGCGCCCGGGCCAGGTTCAGCGCGGGATACAGGTGGCCACCCGTGCCACCTCCAGCGAGAAGGATCCGAAAGCCCGCCACGCCCTAGCATCTCCGCTGCTTGGCGATGTTCACGAGGATGCCGGTTACGGCCAGGGCGAGAACCAGACCGGTCCCGCCGGCGCTCACGAACGGGAGGTTCACGCCCGTCGTGGGCAACGCACCGAGCGTGACACCGATGTGCGCCAGCGCACCGACCGCCACCAGCGCTGTCAGACCGACCGCCATCAGCCGTCCGAACAGGTCCGGAGCGCAACCCGCGATTCGCACCCCGAGGAGCGCCCAGGCCACGAACAGGCCGATGACGAACACCGAACCGATGAGCCCCCACTCCTCGGCGATGATCGCGAAGATGAAGTCGTTCTGTGGCTCGGGCAGGTAGAAGAGCTTCTGCAGGCTCTCTCCGAAGCCTACGCCGAAGAGGCCGCCCGACCCGATGGCGATGAGCGACTGGTTCAGCTGGTAACCGATGTCGTCGGCACCCAGCCCGGGCTTCAGGAACGCCATCATGCGGTTCAGGCGATACCCGGTGTTCATCACCTGGTCCCAGAGGACCGGCAGGCCGAGGACGCCGAGAAAGATGAAGTGTCCGAGGCGGCCACCCGCCACGAAGAGCACGATGAAGGCGAGCACCCCTACGAGGATCGCCCCCGACAGATGCGGCTCGAGCAGGATGAGCAGGCACAGGGGACCGATGACCAGCAGGAACGGCAGCAGCCCGTGGCGCAGGCTGCGCAGGCGATCCTGATTCTTCACGTCCAGAGCCGCGGGCCACTCCACCACCGCGAGCTTTGCCACCTCCGAGGGCTGGTTCGTCACGCCTATCGTAAGCAAGCTTAGGGCGCCGTTCAGTCGTGGCGCGAGGTCCTC
>JAPULH010000090.1 GCA_027295155.1 Gemmatimonadota bacterium | reverse complement strand
GTCCTGATCCCCGAGATCCGGATCCCCTCCTTCTCGATCGAGGGAGACGGGGAGCCGTGGATCGTCATACCCGAGATCACGATCCCCGAGATCGACATCCGCGAGATGGTGATTCCGGAGATCCGCGTGCCCGGACTGGACATCCCCGGCCAGGAGATCACCATCGCGGCCTCCAGGCACGTCGTTTAGGAGCCTGTCCTAGCCCGGCAGGCTCCCAGCGTGGACGGCGGGCGGGCGCCTCCGTAGACTGGAGCCGTGCTGCCCGCCAACTACCATCCGAAGCCTGACGCGAAGGATCGGTCCGCGTGATCGCACAGCGGATCGCCCGGGGCATTCTTCGCCTTCTTGGCTGGACCCTGGTCTCCGAGGCACCTGATCTGCCCAAGTACGTGGTCATCGGGGCCCCCCACACCACCAACTGGGACCTCCCGATCGGCATGCTGGGACTCATCGGATTGGGCATCAAGCCGACGCTGGTCGTCAAGCACACTCTGTTGCGGCCACCGCTCGGCTGGTTGCTGCGCGCGCTGGGCAGCATCCCCATCGACCGCTCACAGCGCCGCAACTTCGTCGATCAGGTGGTCGCGGCATACAAGGAGGCCGACGAGTTGGTGGTCGCGCTCACGCCCGAGGGAACCCGGAGGTACACGCCCTACTGGAAGACGGGGTTCTACTACATCGCGCTTGGAGCGGGCGTCCCGATCGCTCTCGCGTTCGCCGACTATCCCACCCGGCGGGTGGGCCTCGGGCCCACCCTGTACCCGACGGGTGACATCGAGGCCGACATGGCAGTCATCGCCAAGTTCTACGTGGACAAGACCGGCAAGCGGCCGGAGAAAAAGAGCCCGATACGCGTCCGGCCGCCCGAGATCGAGGGGGCAGTGTCTGACTAGGAGCCGAGCTACGGCGACTGGCTGCTACTCGGCCGAGCTCCGTGCCGACTACTCGGCGGAGCGCCGGGCCCAGAGGTTGTAGAGCCAGGCGAGGATGAAGCCGCCGATCGCGGCATCCACCAGACCGTACAGCATCACGACGATCAACGATCCGAAACCGGCCGGCCCATGGTAGCCAGGATAGATGGACGCCGCCAACTGCAGGAGCGCGCCGCCGTAGCCGGGCGAAGCCAGGTCCACGAGCGAGACGAGAAGCAGGGCCCCACCCCACAGCACTCCACACGCCATCGCGAGAGCCTTGGGATCCAGGCGCATCGTTTCCTCCTTGCTAAGCGTGCTTGCTAGGCGCGGTCACCGAAGTCCAGCGATCTGCCTAGGTGCGGACGCGCCGACGAAAGGCTCGACGCTCCGCCCTCCACCACCACACGAGAACCAGCGTGAGCGCCGGGAATCGGAGGGCATTCCCCCCAGCGGCGAGGCCGAGACCCTCAGCGATGCCGGGCGCCCCGAACCAGTAATACAGCCCGGCGGCCAGCGCGGCGAGCGCCATCAGGGCGCGGTCGTACGAGAGGCGCAGAAGGCTCACGATCGCCAGCGTGAGCAGGTAGCCGAGCGCCGCCCACCCGAGCACGTGGAAGTAGACCGCGTCCGCGGCCGCCAGCGACACATCCTCGATGGTGAAGTACCCGAACACGAAGCCGGGAAACGCGCCGGCGAACACCCCGAACGGTGAGCCCAGCCACGATATCGTTCGTCGGGATGGCCCGATGTGCTGGGCGATCGCCTTCTCCGGCGCAAGATCGATGCACGCGTGGGAGCAGAGCGAGCAGGAGGCGCAGCGCGCGTTCGACACGTGGAGCAGCGGGCTCTGGCCGTACAGCCGCTCGACCGAGAGGATGGGACACAGGGCGTTGCAAAAGCCTGCCTTCATGTCGAAAGCGGCCCCGAGGGCGAGGGCTAGGAGCGCAACTATGACGATCGTCGCGGCCAGCGCCGGACCGTTCGTGTTGAAGAGAAAGCGGCGGGCCGGGACGAGAGCCACGAGCAGAACCATGCCGAGCGCACCCGACCAGGCCGCGAACCTCCTTGACTGCTGCGTACGGGCCAGGCGGCCGTTCGACCACAGGTCCAGGGTAGCGAGCGGGCAGACGTTCCTCCAGATGAGAGGGCTCACCAGCAGCGAGGCCGGAACAAGCGGAATCACGACGTTCCGGCGTGGCCTCTGCTTTGGATCGGCCCCCTGCTGGCCGCCGGGCTTCTTTCGCTCTCGGTGGGAGCGATCTGGCAGGGGCGGGTGGCGCTGCTGGCCGGCGGAGGGATCACGGCCGCCGCGATCCTCCTCTACCTGTACGTCGCGAGCCGTTACTATCGGCTCCGGACCAGGCGGGAACTCGACCCCGGTCTCTCCCTGACGGCCGTGGCGCACGCGTTCCTGGCCGCCGCGACCGTGCTCGGGCTGGGTCTGATGTTGGGCATCGCGCAGGG
Source organism: Gemmatimonadota bacterium (assembly GCA_027295155.1). Lineage (GTDB taxonomy): Bacteria > Gemmatimonadota > Gemmatimonadetes > Palauibacterales > Palauibacteraceae. The sequence continues at coordinate 1,535 of JAPULH010000090.1, read as the reverse complement.
TCCGCGCCTCCTGAGCGCGTACGGGCTGCTCGGGATCCTCGGCTGGTTGTCGCTATTCGTTGCCGGCGTCTACTTCCGCATCCTCCCGCTGCTGACCTGGATGCACCGCTTCTCCGGGCGAATCGGCCGGCCGGACACGCCCAAGGTGGGCGATCTCGTCAAGCGCAGGCTCTGCTGGGCGAGCCACGGCCTGCTCGCCACCGGCGTGGGGACGCTGACGGTCTCGGTGGCCGCTGGAAGCCCGGCCGGGGCCGCGACGGGCGCCGCCGTGTTCGCGCTCGGCGTCGGCGGGATGCTCATCCAGTACGCATCCCTCGCCGCCCCGCCGAGGCGCGAGGGCGAAGCAGCGCTATGATGCGAGAGACAGGCTCGCTTCGATGACGCGAGAGACGAACCCGCCTCCAGGTGACCCGGCCGCTAGCGCCCGGCGGGAGGCGGAGGTCTACCGTCAGCTGCGTGACGTCGTCGACCCGGAGCTCGACCTCGACATCGTGCGTCTCGGTCTGGTCTACGACGTGGACGTACGGGATGGCGAGGTAGGCATAACGATGACCTTCACGTCCCGGGGCTGTCCGCTCGGCCCGGCGATCGAAGCCGGCGTGCGCCGGGTCGTGGACGAGCTGGAATGGGTGAAGGCCACCAACATCCGGATCGTCTGGAGCCCCCCATGGAACCCAGGAATGATCGAGAGAGACCAAGCATGAACGAGAACACTCCTCAGGAGACGATCACGTTGGACGTCAGACCCGTGCTGGCAGCTGGCGAGGAGCCGTTCCAGATGATCCTGGAGGCGGCCGACTCGCTCGGGAGGGGCGGGATCCTCGAGGTGACCGCCCCCTTCGAGCCCCTCCCCCTGTACGGGGTCCTCTCCGGGCGCGGCTTCGCCCACGCCACGGCCGAGCCCGAGCCAGGCACGTACCTCGTGCGCTTTACGCAAACGGGGATCACGGGAGACACCACGGTGGCGGAGGCGTACGAGCGTTACCCGGCGACCGCCGAGCCTCTCGCCGAGTATGGTCTGGACCTTTGCTGCGGCGGTGTGCACCCGATCTCATTCGCCGCGGAGGCACACGGCATCGACCTGGAGCGCTTGCTGGCCGATCTCCAGCAGGCGGCGCTGAGCGACCTCCTGCGGGCGGCGTCGGCCGATCTGGCCGGGAGCGACTAGGGGCCTTTACTTGCCCAAATCGGGCGGGAAGACCGTCGCGAAATCATTCCTCATCGACACTACCGTCCAGCCCCGTGCTTCCGCTTCATCGAGCGCCCGGTCCAGGCGTCCGATCTTCGATTCGCGGTCGTACGCCCACTCGCGATCGGCGTCGTCGTGGTGGACGATCCCTGCGAATCGGGCGCCGTCTCCGCCGGCCGTGTATTGCAGCATCGCCAGGTCGCCATCCGAGTTGCCGAACGCCAGGATCGGCCGGCGGCCGATGAACCGCGCGATGCCGACGGGCTTTCCCTCCTTGTCGTCGAGGAAGTACACCCCCGGCTCCTTCAGGAGCACGGGCACGCCGTCCCGGATCTCGAAGCGGAGC
>JAPULH010000009.1 GCA_027295155.1 Gemmatimonadota bacterium | reverse complement strand
GTCGGACTGGGATGAGCGTGACCGATCGGTGCAGGAGATCATCTCGGAAGTCCAGCCTCAGCTTTTTGGGATTCCGGGAGTCTTCGTCTTCGCGAACAACCCGCCCGCGTTCGGCTGGGGCAGTCCGGTGAATTTCGTCGTCCGTAATCCGGACTTCGATTCCTTGGGCGTCGGGATGGATCGTTTGGTGGGGAGGGCGCGTCAGATCCCCGGGCTGATCAACGTCGACACCAATCTCCGCATCAACAAGCCGGAGCTCACGGTGATCTACGACCGAGACCGGGCGGAAGATCTGGGCGTGCCGATCGCCGACGTGGCGCACACGCTCCAAACGATGCTCGGGGGGCGGGAGGTCAGCACGTTCACCCGGGAGAACAAGCTCTACGACGTCATCGTTCAGATGTCACCCGACGCTCGGGCCACGCCAAGCGACATGACGAGCCTCTACGTTCGGGGAAGGGATGGCTCTCTGGTGGGTCTCGACGCTCTGGTCAGGGTCGAAGAGACGCTGAGCCCGCGTCAGCTGAACCACTACTCGAGGGTGCGCTCCTTCACGCTTACCGGGAACCTGGCCCCGGGGTTCACGCACGGGGAGGCATTGGATTCCCTGAATGCCGCCGCCGCCGAGGTCCTGCCTCGCGGGAGCACGACAGCGCTGGCGGGCGACTCGCGAGAGTTGGAGGAGAGCGGCTCCGCCCTTCTGTTCACGTTCATCCTGGCGCTCGTCGTGGTCTACATGGTGCTGGCGTCCCAGTTCGAGTCGCTGGTCCATCCGTTCACGATCCTGCTCTCCGTGCCGCTTGCGGTGACGGGCGCGTTGCTCACGCTTCTGGTCGCCGGCTCCACGCTCAATCTCTTCAGCCAGATCGGGATGGTGCTCCTGATCGGCCTCTCGACGAAGAACTCGATCCTGCTCGTCGAGTACGGGAACCAGCTGAAGGAACGCGGCCTGGACACGGTGGAGGCGATCCTGGAGGCGGGCCGGATTCGTCTACGGCCGATCCTGATGACCTCCGTCGCGACGATCAGCGCCATCATTCCGATCGCCCTCGGCCTGGGGGCCGGCTCGGCCAGCCGGCGCCCGCTGGGGTATGCGATCCTCGGAGGGATGATCGTTTCGACGACGTTGACATTGTACCTGGTACCGGTCGTCTACATCCTGCTCGATGGCTTGCTTGTCCGTCTCCGAACCCGAAGGGGAGCGCAGGCGCTCGAGCCTGCGGAGGCTGGATGAGAACCATACGGAGTGAGTTGGCAGCCGTGGTGCTGCTGGCATTCGGCGCGGCCGCCTGCGGTGCAGAATCCACGGAGGGCACGGCGGGAGGCGCGCCGAGCGGCATGCCCGTGGAGGTGGCCGTCGCCCGAGAGCAGAACGTCGTGGAATCGATCAACGCCACGGGCCAGATTGAGGCCGTGCAGTCGATCGAGCTCCGGCCGGAGATCGAGGGCCGGCTCGTGGAGATCCTGATCCGAGAGGGCACCGAGGTGCAGCGCGGCACGCCGCTGTTCAGGGTGGACGATGCCCAGCTGCGGGCGCAGGTCGCCCGGCTCGAGGCGGAGAGGGACCTGGCCGCACAGGTGCTCGCCCGCACGCGAGCCTTGATCGAGGAGCAGGCCACCTCGCCGGCCAACCTGGACGTGGCCGAGGCGAGTGCGCGGAGCACGCAGGCGCAGCTGGACCTCCAGCAGCTTCGCCTCGACCGGACGGTCGTGCGCGCGCCCTTCTCGGGGGTCGTCGGAGAGCGCTTTGTCAGCTTGGGCGATTACGTATCTACGGCCACCCGCTTGACGACGCTCCAGACCGTGGATCCGCAGCGGGCCGCCTTCCAGGTGCCCGAGCGCCATGCCGAGGCCCTGGCGGTGGGTCAGGCGGTGACGCTCCGGGTCGCCGCCATGAGGGAGCGGGAGTTCAGCGGCGTCGTGGAGTTTGTGGACCCGGTGGTGAAGCTTCCCAGCCGTACCATCATCGTGAAGGCCAGCGTCCCGAACCCGACACGCCGGCTGAAGCCGGGGATGTTCATCGAGGTCGATCTGGTGACGGAGGAGCGGCCAAAGGCGGTGGTCGTGCCCGAGGACGCGATCCTGCCCCTCCAGGGCGCGGACTACGTCTGGGCGGTGACCGAGGGTCACGCCACGCGGCGGCAGGTGGAACTTGGCGTGCGTACGCCCGGCTTCGTAGAGTTGCGGGCCGGCGTCGCCGCTGGGGACACGGTCGTCGTGGGCGGCCTGGAGCGGCTGGCCGAGGGCATGCCCGTTATGGCCATACTGGTGGAGCGCGGAGGACCTTCCACTCCCGCTCCGTAAGCGCACTCAGAGCGAGCAAGCCGCGGCCGGTCGTCAGGAGTCGTCGCTCAGGTAGCGCTCTGGGATCTCACGGCCCTCGCGCTCCAGATCCCATAGGATGTTCACCATCCACCAGCGGTTCCCGTCCCAGAACAGCTGTATGCTGTTGATTCCACGCTGGATCGGGTCGGCATCCTCCTCGAGCCTGCTCTCGTATGTGCTGAAGATATGGGCGATGTTGCCGAAACGCTCCGCTACGCGGCCGATCTCGGCCTCGAAGAACCCGACCTCTTCCAGCTGGGGGCCGGCCCGCGTCACGTAGTCCTCGGGCGACCACACCACGTAGCGAATGCTGCCGTCAGGCGTCAAAACGGTCGGCACGAGGTGCGCCCCGGGCAGGAAAAGCGAACGGAAGCGGTTCCAGTCACGCTCCTGGCCGGCGGGGCCGGAGATCACGTTGTACAACGCGGAGATGATCGCGTCGACCGACTCGACGTCGGCGGGATCGGCTGCGAGGGTCCCCTGTGCCGCGAGGGGAACAGCCGGGCCGACCAGCGCGGCGGTGAGAAGCGTCGCGCGGGCGAACGCCTTCGAGCACTGCCGATCGGCTACACGTGCTTCGTTCTTCATCGGATGGCCCCGTTCCATGGTGAGCGTTCCAGTGAGCTCTTGCATACTATCCGTCGCTCGAAGGGTCGTCCAAACACCGGAGCGTTCCAGCCAGCGGAGGTAGGGATGAGTCAGGCGCCGGTCCCGGCTCCGAGCGAGCCGGCGGGTCCGAAGCGTGATCTGGGGTCGGTCGATCTCGACATGCTGGAGCGCCTCGGGGCGCGTCTCGCCGTGGGCGGCGGACCCCGTGAGAGCATCCCGGTCGAGATGCCGTTTACCGGCGAGATCCTCGGCCACGTCCCTCGGGCCACGGCCGCGGACGTCAGCGACGCCTGTGGGCGGGCGAGAGGCGCTCAACCGGCCTGGGCCGCGATGTCCTACGCGGAGCGGGCGGCTCCGTTTCTTCGCTTCCACGACCTCCTGCTGGAACGACGGGACGAGGCACTGGACCTAATCCAGCTCGAGACCGGGAAGGCGCGGAAGCACGCGTTCGAGGAGGTCGAGGACGCGGCCCTCGTTGCCCGCTACTACGCCCTGCACGGGTGGGGGCACCTGCGGCCGCGGCGGCGCCGCGGCGCGTTCCCGGGGTTCACGCTTGCCCGGGAGCACCGGCATGCGGTGGGGCTGGTGGGCGTCATCGTACCGTGGAACTACCCGTTGAGCCTGGCGATCAGCGATGCGATCCCCGCGCTGCTCGCCGGCAACGCCGCCCTCCTCAAGCCGGACCCGCAGACGCCGTTCACGGCGCTCTGGGCCGTCGATCTCCTCTATCAGGCCGGGCTGCCCGCCGATCTTCTCCAGGTGGTGGTGGGAGGAGGGCGGGAGGTCGGGCCGGCGGTGGTCGAAGCGGTGGACTACCTCTCCTTCACGGGCGGCACCGCCACGGGCCGGGTCGTGGCCCGGAGGGCCGGCGAGCGTTTGATCGGGTGCAGCCTGGAGCTCGGCGGCAAGAACCCGATGATCGTGTTGGCGGATGCCGATCTCGACCGGGCGGCCGACGGGGCAGTTCGCGGCTCCTTCGCCAGCTCCGGCCAGCTCTGCATCTCCGTGGAGCGTCTCTATGTCCAGGCGTCGGTGGCCGACCCGTTCATCGACCGGTTCGTGGCAAGGACGCGATCGCTGCGGCTGGGCGCGGAGCTGGATTTCAGCGCTGACGTGGGCTCTCTGACCTCTCGTGTCCAGCTGGAGAAGGTGAAGAGTCATGTCGACGACGCGCTGGACAAAGGCGCGAGGATTCTCGCCGGCGGCACACCGCGGCCGGAGATCGGCCCGTACTTCTTCGAGCCGACGATCCTCACCGATGTGACGGACGAGATGCGGATGTGCGGCGAGGAGACGTTCGGCCCGGCCGTCGCAGTTGCATCGTTTGAGTCGGTGGAGGAGGCGATCGAGCGGGCGAACGCGTCGCCGTACGGCCTCAGCGCAAGCGTGTGGACGAGAGACGTGGCCGCCGGCCGCCGCATCGCCGCGCGGATCCGGGCCGGTACCGTGAACATCAACGAGGCGTACGGTGCCGCCTGGGGCTCCATCGACGCCCCGATGGGCGGCTTCAAGGACTCAGGGGTGGGGCGCCGACACGGTGCCGAAGGCATCCGGAAGTACACGGAGGCGCAGACGATCGCCGTCCAGCGCGGCCTTCCGATCGCGGCCCCGCCCTGGATGGGTGAGGAGCGGTACAGCCAGGTCATGACCTGGGCGCTGCGTCTCCTCAAGCGACTCCCCGGGCTTCGCTAGGGTCCGGGCCGTCGCCACCACCTAGACCCACCAGGACACCGGTATGGCCTCCATCTTCTTCACAGGCTTCCCTGGCTTCCTGGGAAGCGCCCTTCTCCCGCGCATCCTTCACCGCCGGCCGGCTGCCTCAGCCGTCTGCCTGGTGCAGCCGCGGTACGCGGGCCTGGCCGCACGCAGGGCGCGGGCTCTGGAGGCCGCCGATCCAACTCTGGCGGATCGCATTCGGCTGGTGGAAGGCGATCTCACCGTGCCTCGGCTCGGCCTGGCCGCTTCCGACGAGCTGGCTCGCGCCACCGAGAGTATCTACCACCTGGCGGCCGTCTACGACCTCGAGGTGTCGAGGGAAGCGGGGATGCGCATCAACGTAGAGGGGACGCGGCGCGTGCTCGAATTCGCGCGGGATTGCCCCTCGC
>JAPULH010000089.1 GCA_027295155.1 Gemmatimonadota bacterium | reverse complement strand
ACCGCGATCGCTTCGTCATCCCCCGTGTACGTGGGCGTGTGGAGCCCGCCTGATGTCGTGCCGGGCTTCGTGGTCCCGAGCCAGTAGTAGAGCCCGGGAACCACGTTCGAGAAGTAGGCGAAGTCCTCGCCGCCCATCACGGGATCGGTGCGGATCACGTTCTCGGAGCCCACCACCGCTTCCATGGCCGGCACCATCCGCTCCGTGAGCGCCACGTCGTTGGTCGTCGCGGGGGTGACTCGATCGTACTCCAGCTCGTAGCTGCCCCCGCCGGCTGCCGTGATCCCGGCCAGGATCTCGTTCATCCGGCGCTCCACCATGTCGCGCACATCGGGGTCGTACGTCCGCACCGTACCCTCCAGGTGCACCTGCTCGGGTATGATGTTGAAGCGCTCGCCACCCCGGATGATGCCGACCGAAACCACTCCGGGCTCCAGTGGCGGCATGTTCCGCGAGCGAATCGTCTGCAGCGCCGTGACGACCTGAGCCGCCAGAACGACCGGATCCACGCTCTCGTGAGGCCATGCTCCGTGCGACTGCGTGCCGAGGATTTCGATGTGAAAATGATCCACCGCGGCCAGGGCCGGGCCCGGGGTGTAGCCGATCTTACCGACCTGGAGCGTTGGACTCGCGTGGAGCCCGAAGATCGCGGCCGGCTCCGGATCACCCAGCACGCCCTCCACCACCATCAGCTCCGCGCCGCCGTCTTCGCCCGGAGGAACCCCCTCCTCGGCCGGCTGAAAGATGAACTTCACCGTGCCGGGAAGCTCGTCGCGCATGGCGGCGAGCACGGAGGCGACCCCCAGCTCCACCGACGTGTGGATGTCGTGGCCGCACGCATGCATCACGCCCACCTCCTGGCCGAGGTAGGTCGTGCGTAGGGACGACTTGAACGCGAGGTCCGTCGCCTCGGTGACGGGCAGCGCGTCCATGTCCGCGCGCACCGCCACGACCGGTCCGGACCTGCCGCCTCGCAGGATCCCGACCACGCCGGTATGCGCGATGTCCGTCGTCACCTCATCGAAACCGAGGGCGCGGAGATGCTCGGCCACCAGCGCAGCCGTCTCGAACTCGCGGTTCCCGAGCTCCGGATGCTCGTGGATCCGATGACGGAGAGCGACGATCTCCGGCGCCACGCGATCCACCTCGATGTCGATGAGCGCCGCCAGCGCCGCCCGGTCCTCTGGGGACGACGGCTGGGCGACCACCGGCGACGCGCCGGCCAGCACCGCCGCGGCGAGGAGCGCCGCTGCGAGAAGACCCACGGCTGATGGACTCCGCGAACGCCACGGAGGGAAGGTTCTCATCCTGCTGCTCTCCTGAATCCTCGGTTTCCGCTATCGTGCGAGCTCGGCGCCTCAGAGGGTCGCCAGCGACCAAATGATCCCGTCGGACAGCAGGCGGCGCAATGCCAGCTTGACGATCCGCCGGGAATGCCGTACGTACGCGACTCCTCCACGATTGTTGGCACTTGACTCGAGGGGGTTACCCGTGCCGAGATATCTGTTTGCCATCGCGTGCGGAGTCCTGCTGCAAATAGGGGGCTTCCCGGACGCTCTCACCGCCCAGGGCTCCCGAGCCGCGGGCCGGGAACCGGTTCGTCTCAGCCTGGCGGAAGCGGTCGGGCGGGCGGTGGACCTGAACGAGGACGTGCTCATCGCCCGGGCCGAGGAGGCGCGCACCGCCGGCCTGGTGCGCGAAGTGCGCGCCGCGTCGTTGCCCGACATCAGAGCCGACATCAATTACAACCGGAACATCCAGAACGCCGTGCTCTTCCTGGAGACGGGGGACGGAGTCCAGCAGGTCCAGCTGGGCCAGGAGAACGACTTCAGCTTCATTCTCACCCTCGAGCAACCGATCATCGATCTGGCGCTCGGCCCGGCACGCTCGGCAGCGAGGCTGAGCGGCGAGGCCACCGCGGTCCAGGTCGAGAGCGCCCGCGTCGGCGTGGCGCTGCAAGCGCGGCTGGCCTACTACCAGGTGCTGCTCGACAAGGAGCTCGTCGTCGTGCAGGAGAAGGCCATCGAACAGGCCGGGGCGCGGCTGCGCGAGGTCGAGGCGTTCTATCGGGTGGGAACGGCCTCCGACTTCGACCTGCTGACGGCCCAGGTGGAGGTCGACAACATCAAGCCGCTGCTCATCCAGGCGCGCAACCTGCTGGAGCTGGACAGGAACCGCCTCAAGCGCACGATCGGCATGCCGCTGAATCGGACGATCGAGCTCGTCGACCGGCTGGCACGCCCGACGGAGATTCCGCCGCTGGAGGAGGCGATCGAGATCGCCCTCCGCAACCGGCCGGACGTGGACTCCCAGGAACTCGTGATTGCGCTTCAGAGCGAGAATCTGGCCGTCCAGAAGGCGTCCGGGTATCCGACGCTGGACCTGATCGCCAGCTTCTCGCGACGGGGGGCGTCCTCGACGCTCTTCCCGGGAGGCAAGGACTTCGCACAGAGTGCGTCGGCCGGCCTTTCCTTCTCCGTTCCCGTTTTCGACGGTCGGGCTCGCTCGGGTCGAGTACAGCAGGCGAGAGCGGCCGTCGACAGGGAGAGGTTCCGGCTCCAGCAGCTTGTCGAGAACGCCCGGCTGCAGGTGCAGCAGGCGCACCAAGCGCTGGTTGCCAGCCGTGAGCAGATAGAGGCGAGCGAATCGAACATCGCGCGAGCGGAGCGCGCCCTCGAGATCGCCCAGACGCGGTTTCGCAACGGACTGTCGACACAGGTCGAGCTGAACGACGCAGAGCTGGCGGTGACCCGGGCGCGCACGAACTTCGTGCAGGCCCTCTACAACCACAACGCTGCCCGCGCACAGCTGACCGCAGCCATGGGGGAGCGGTGAGCGTGCGCACCGGTATGGGCGTGGCGCGAGGCGCGTTCATGGCTCTCGCTTTCCTGCTGGCGGGGGGCAGCGTCCCCGGATGGGCTCAGGAGCCGGCCGAGCAGGAGCCGGCGATGGCCGAGGCGCCGCTGCAGTTCAGGCTGTCCGGCACGGGCGGAGTCTTTCTCTGGGGTGAGGAGGAGAACGTCCCGAGAATCGACGATCTCGCCCTCTTCGGGTTGGACATCGAGAGCCGCGTGGTGCCGGCCCTCGCCTTCCGGCTCGGCGTCTCCTACGGCAGAACCTCGGCAGCTGACGATACGTCGTCGGTCGACGTGAACCAGTGGATGATCGACCTCATGGCCGTGGGGCGGCTCGCCGTTCGACCGCTGGTACGGGCCGGCGTGGTGCCGTTCGGTCTCGTGGGCCTCGGCTCGATCATTCTCGATCCGAGCGGCGATGACTTCAGGACCAGAAGCCAGGGGGCGTTCTCGATCGGCGGGGGCATCGACCTCGAGCCGCGCGGACGCTGGGGGGGGCGCGTAGAGTTTCGCCACTACAGCGTAAGCCTGGAGGACGTCCTGGATCCGCTGGATCGGCAGGGGGAGACCCTGAGCGCCAACCTGATCCTCGCCTCGATCTACTGGAAGCTCTGATGAGCGACGGATCACGCGCCAGGCTCGGCATCCCCACCCTGGCCCTCGCCCTTGCCGGCTGCGCGTCCGGCGGCACCGGCATCGCAGCCGGCGCTGGCGCCGTCGTGTCCGGCGACACCGGGGTCGAGGGTCTTGACGCGACCCTGTGGATTCAGCATGCCGCGGAGTACGGGGCCTCCACCGAGCAAGCGTACCGCATCGCGAGCGACATGCTGGCGGCCGCACTCGAGGATTCCAGCTGGACGGCAGCACCGGAGCAGCGGAGCGACGCGAGTGCGCTTCCCCCCGCCATCATCCTGGACGTGGACGAAACCGTCCTGGACAACTCCCCCTTTCAGGCCAGACTGATCATCGAGGGCCGGGAATTCAACCCGCAGATGTGGGGCGAGTGGATCGATCAGGCCGCAGCGGCGCCCGTCCCCGGCGCACTGGCTTTCGCGCTCCACGCCGCGGCCCAAGGTGTCATGGTCTTCTACGTGACCAACCGCGACGCGAACATGGAATCGTCGACGCGTCGCAACCTCGAGAGGCACGAGTTCCCACTCGCGCCGGGCGAGGACGTCATCCTGACGCGCGGCGAGCACGAGGGATGGGGCTCCGACAAGTCGAGCCGGCGCGCCTACGTGGCGGCCCGCTACCGGGTGCTCCTCGTGGTTGGGGACGACTTGAACGACTTCGTGACCGTGACCCGCTCCTCCGCGGAGGAGCGGGACCAGATCGCAACCGATCACGCCGCCTTCTGGGGGCGGAAGTGGATCATCCTCCCGAACCCGACGTACGGCTCGTGGGAAAGGGCCCTGTACGGCTTCGACTCCAGCCTGTCCCCCGAGGAAAAGCGACGGCGGAAGGCGGAGAACCTGAACACCGGTGCGGGAAGCGACGATGAGGGGCTACGCGACTGAATCGGGACTCGCCGGGCGGCTCGCCACTCTTCTGATGGCGACCGCGGCGCTGCTCCTCATCGCTCCGGCTCAGGGATGCGGCGATGGGAGCGGCGATGGGAGCGGCCGGAATGACGCGGCGAACGGCTTCCGGGGCGTCATGCTCGAGCCCGGCCCACGCCCGGATTTCACTCTCACCGACACGCGGGGGCGGCCGTTCGACTTCCGGCGGGAAACGGACGGCAAGGTCGCGCTCCTGTTCTTCGGCTACACGCACTGCCCTGACGTCTGTCCGGTTCAGATGGCGGGCATCGCCGCCGTCCTGCGCGACCTCCCCTGGGAGATCCGGGACCGCATCGAGGTCGTGTTCGTCACCACGGATCCGGCGCGAGACACACCGGATCGCCTGCGTGACTGGCTATCCGGGTTCGATCCGGCGTTCGTCGGTCTGAGGGGAGGGATCGAGGAGGTCAACCGGATCCAGGCCGGGCTCGATCTGCCTCCGTCCGTTCGCCTGGGCGCAGCGCCGGTGGAGGGCGATTCCTACGAGGTCGGGCACGCGGCACAGGTTCTCGCCTTCGCGCCCGACGACCGGATGCGTCTCGCCTACCCGTTCGGCACGCGCCAGGCGGACTGGAAGCACGATCTTCCGAGGCTCGCCGCGGCCAAGACACGGCCGGGCTCCTGACCAGTCGGTCGGGGCCCGAGACTCGGCCGGGCTCCAGCAGCTCGCTGAGAAACCCTGGCGGGTCGCGCGCGACAGTCGCTGTAGCGCCTGTTACCGTCTTGTGAGTCGAAGACAAGGAAGGAGGAGGAGTCGACGCCCGGTGCATCGTCGACGACGAGTGACGCAG
>JAPULH010000088.1 GCA_027295155.1 Gemmatimonadota bacterium | reverse complement strand
ATGCTCAATCCCGTGCCCCCCCGGCTGAGCGGCCGCTCCACACCTGGCGATGGCGCTGACGGCCGCGTCGTCGCCTTTCTTGCTCCTCGCCTCGAGCCCGACCGCTCCGCATTATTCCAGCAGGTGAAGATGACGAACCGGACGGGCACGGACCGTCGATGCTCCGTCCAGGGCGATGGATGCGCACACACCGAGGGGATACGGAGATGGATTCGTTTGGAGCGCGGCGTGGGCTGAAGATCGGCGCCGAAGACGCGACCATTTACGACATACGGGCCCTCGAGCGAGAGGGCATCGGAGAGCCGGACCGGCTGCCGTACTCGATCAAGATCCTCCTGGAGAACCTGCTCCGGCGAGAGGACGGCAGGATCGTGACGGCGGAGGATGTCGAGTCCCTCGCCACCTGGTCCGCCAGGGCCTCGGAACCGGCGGAGCGCGAGATCGCGTTCATGCCGGCGCGAGTGCTGCTTCAAGACTTCACGGGCGTGCCGGCCGTCGTGGACCTCGCCGCGCTGCGGGATGCGATGGGCGAATTCGGAGGAAACCCGGCCAGGATCAACCCGCGCTTACCGTCCGAGCTCGTCATCGATCATTCCGTGCAGGTCGATTCCTTCGGGAGCCGGGCGTCTTTCTTCATCAACGCCGAGAAGGAGTTCGAGCGGAACCGCGAGCGCTACGCCTTCCTGCGGTGGGGGCAGACGGCGTTCGACAACTTCAAGGTGGTCCCTCCCGACACCGGTATCGTGCACCAGGTGAACCTGGAGTACCTGGCGCGAGTTGTGTTTGACGCGGGCGGTCTCGACCCGGCGCCGCTCGACAGCGGTGACCCCCACGCCGAAAACGATGACGGCGGTGACGGGCGGCTCCTCTACCCGGACACGCTGATCGGGACCGACAGCCACACGACGATGATCAACGGCCTGGGCGTTCTCGGTTGGGGCGGGGGTGGTATCGAAGCGGAGGCGGCCATGCTCGGCCAGCCCCTCAGCCTGCTCATACCGAGGGTCGTGGGCTTCAAGCTCTACGGGGTCCTGCCCGAGGGCACGACGGCCACGGACATGGTGCTTTGCGTCACCGAGCTGCTTCGCCGAAAGGGCGTCGTCGGGAAGTTCGTGGAGTTCTACGGGCCGGGAATCTCCGGCCTGTCGCTCGCCGACCGCGCGACGATCGGCAACATGTCGCCCGAGTACGGTGCCACCTGCGCGATCTTCCCCGTGGACGATGAGACGCTGGCCTACCTGCGCTTCACGGGCCGGTCCGAGGAACGCGTCGGGATCGTGGAGGCCTACATGAAGGAGCAGGGGCTCTTCCACACCGCCGACGCCCCGGAGGCCGTGTACAGCGACACGCTGGAGCTGGATCTTGACACGGTCGAGCCGAGTTTGGCCGGACCGAAGCTGCCGCAGCAGAGGATACTTCTCTCACGCAGCAAGGAGGCGTTCGGCGAGGCACTGTCTGCCTTCCTCGACGGCCGTGGCGCGACCGGCGACGGCGGAGCCGTGGGGCGCTGGGAGTCCGAGGGGGGCGACGGTGCGGCGGTGGCCACAGCCGCACCTGTCCAGATCGATGGGCTCGAGCTGCGCGACGGCTCGGTGGTGATCGCGGCGATCACGAGCTGCACGAACACGTCGAACCCGTCCGTCATGGTCGGGGCGGGTTTGCTCGCCCGGAACGCCGTGGCACGCGGGCTGAAGAGCAAGCCTTGGGTCAAGACGAGCCTGGCACCCGGCTCCAAGGTGGTCACCGAATACCTGGCGGAGGCGGGACTGACGCCCTCCCTCGAGGAGCTGGGGTTCCACCTCGTGGGCTACGGGTGCACGACGTGCATCGGAAACAGCGGACCGCTGCCAGCCCCGGTCTCCGAGGCCATCCACGAGCACGACCTCGTCGTATGCGCGGTGCTGAGCGGAAACCGGAACTTCGAGGGCCGGATCAACCCCGACACCCGTGCCAACTACCTGGCCTCTCCGCCCCTGGTCGTCGCCTACGCGCTCGCCGGGCGGATGGACATCGACCTGTACAATGAACCGCTGGGGGAGGACCCGAAGGGGGCGCCGGTTTTCCTCCGCGATATCTGGCCGAGCCAGGAGGAGATCCGTGATACGGTGCGCGGAGCGCTGAAGACGGAGATGTTCCGAGAGCAGTATGCTGACGTGTACACCGGTGACGAGGGCTGGCGGGCGCTGCCCGTGCCGGAGGGAGATCGCTTCGCTTGGGATTCGGACTCCACCTACGTGCGGCAGCCGCCCTTCTTCGTGGAGATGAAGCGCGAGCCGGAAGACCCTGCTGACATCCGGGGCGCCCGCGTTCTCGCGCTGCTCGGCGACTCCGTGACGACCGACCACATCTCGCCCGCTGGAGCGATCGCGGTGGACTCGCCGGCGGGCCGCTACCTGATCGAACACGGCGTGACGCCGCTCGAGTTCAACTCCTACGGCTCCCGGCGGGGGAACCACGAGGTGATGATGCGTGGCACGTTCGCCAACATTCGCCTTCGGAACCTGCTGGTGCCCGGAGTGGAGGGCGGTTACACGCGGCACCTTCCCGGGGACGAGCAGATGGCGATCTACGATGCCGCGATGCGCTATGTGGAGAATGGCGTTCCCCTCATCGTGATGGCCGGGCGCGAGTACGGGACCGGTTCCTCACGCGACTGGGCGGCGAAGGGGCCGAGCCTGCTAGGGGTTCGCGCGGTGATCGCGGAAGGCTACGAGCGGATCCACCGGAGCAACCTGATCGGCATGGGCGTCCTTCCCCTGCAGTTCCTGCCCGGCGAGGGCAGGGAGGCGCTCGGGCTGGACGGCACGGAGCTCTACGACATCGAGGGCATCGCGAAGGTCTCGGAGCTGGGCTCCCCGGTAGGGGTCACGGCCCGGGCGGGCGACGGCAGGGTCGTGCAGTTCGAGACGGACGTGCGGCTCGACACTGCGATGGAGGCGGAGTACTACCGGAACGGAGGCATCCTGCAGACGGTCCTGCGCCAGATGCTCGCGTGAGGACAGCCTAGCCGATCAACTCCCGAAGCAGGCGTTCCGATGGATCTCGGCCCGATTCAGGTTCACCTCATGCTCAACCACCTCCCGGTGCTCGGCGTCCCCTTCGGCCTCGGGCTGCTGGTGTTCGCGCTCGCCACCCGGCGGGAGGAGACCCTCCGCGTGGGCCTCGGCGTGCTCGTCCTGGCGGCGATCGCCGCCGGCGTGGTCTACCTGAGTGGGGGGGCGGCCGAGGAGGTGGTGGAGGAGGCTGCCCGGGTGCCGGAGGCGGTGATCGAGCGGCACGAGGAGGCCGCGGAGCTGGCCGCCATCGCGGCGGGTGCTCTGGGGCTCGTCGCGCTCGCGGGGCTCTTCGTCTCCCGCTCCAAGACCCTACCGAGGTGGTTCGGTGCGGGCACGCTGACCGGCGCCCTGCTCGTCTCCGGCCTGATGGCGTGGACGGCCAACCTGGGAGGGAAGGTCGGGCACGAGGAGCTGCGCTCCGGGGAGCTCGGCAGCGCTTCAGCTGATCTAGTGCCTGTCGCCGCGGGACGGTGGACGGAGGTGTCGCCGTTGCCGCTTCCGTTGACGAACAACGCGGTGGCGTCCGTGACCCTGGCGGGCGGGCTCCGGCTCTTCACGTTCCTTGGCCTCGACACGACGAAGGCGCATGCCGGGATCACCCGGCGGGCTTTCGCCTACGAGGT
>JAPULH010000087.1 GCA_027295155.1 Gemmatimonadota bacterium | reverse complement strand
GAAAGCCGAGGCCGCCGGTCCCGTACAAGAAGGGTCTGGGTCTGCACCCCTCGAAGGATGGAGAGTTCCACAAGATGTCACAGCACAAATCCACCGCCATCGTCATCGCCGCCGGCGTCTGCTTCGGCGTCCTTCTCGGCCCCACCCCGGCTGCCTCTGCGGATATTCAGCCGCACGCGGCGATGCTCCGCTACCCTGACGTGAGCCGTACGCAGATCGTCCTGGTCTATGCCAATGACCTGTGGCTGGTCTCACGCGACGGCGGCCAGGCGACCCCGCTCGCCAGCCCGCCCGGGCCGGAGGGGTTTCCCAAGTTCAGCCCCGACGGGGAAACGATCGCCTTCATCGGCAACTACGAAGGCAACCGCGACCTGTACACGATCCCGCGCGGAGGCGGCGTTCCCGTCAGGGTGACCCATCACCCCGGCGCGGAGAACCTCTGCGGGTGGACGCCGGAAGGTCAACTGCTTTTCTTCTCCAACGGCCTCGCCGGGCTGCGCAGACAGCAGCAGCTGTTCACGGTCGACGCCGGCGGCGGGCTCCCCCAGCGGCTCCCGGTCCCCTACGGGGCGAACGGGGCGATCAGCCCCAACGGCAAATGGCTCGCCTATACCCCGCACTCACGCGATCAGCGGACCTGGAAGCGGTACCGCGGCGGCATGGCCACGGACATCTGGCTCTTTGACCTGACCGACAACACCGCCGAAAAGATCACCGACTGGGAAGGGACGGACACGCTGCCCATGTGGTACGCGCGCACGCTCTATTACCTCTCCGATGGCGGGCTGGAGCACCGGCTCAACATCTGGTCCTACGACACCGCCAGCGGCCGGCGCCAGCAAGTGACGACCTTCACCGACTACGACGTCAAGTGGCCCTCGATGGGCCCCGGGCCGACCGGCCGCGGGGAGATCGTCTTCCAGAACGGAGCCGACCTTTTCCTTTTCGACCTGCGGACCAACATGGCCAAAGTGATCGAGGTAACGATCCCCGGCGATCGGCCCACGATCCGGACCAAGCGCGTCGATGCCTCAAAATACGCGCGGTGGTGGCACATCTCCTCGACGGGCAAGCGTGCCGTGATCGAGGCTCGTGGCGACATCTGGACCGCTCCCGCCGAGCACGGCTCACCCCGCAACCTGACCCGCACCAGCGGCGTGGCGGAGCGCGAGCCGAGCTGGAGCCCAGACGGCCGGTGGATCGCCTACTTCTCCGACGCCACCGGCGAATACGAGCTGTACATCACCCAGTCCGACGGCAAGGGCGAGACCAGGCAGCTGACCTCCGGCAGCGCGACCTTCTACAACGATCCCCTCTGGTCGCCCGACTCCAAGCTCATCGTGTTCGGCGACAAAGCGTCACAGATCTTTCTGCACACGATCGAGACCGGCGAGACCAAAACCATCGACAAGGATCCCTGGGGGATGACGTCGCGGCCAAGCTTCTCGCACGACAGCCGCTGGCTGACCTACGGCCGCACCGACGAGAGCAAGCCGATCTCCGCAATCTGGCTGTACTCGATCGAGACCGGCGAGCGCCACCAGGTCACCAGCGGTGTCTTCTCCGACTCCTCCCCCGTCTTTGATCGAAAGGGCGATCACCTTTTCTTCGCGAGCAGCCGGCGGTTCAGCCCCACCTACTCCGATATCGACACGAGCTTCGTCTACCGGGAGAGCGAGGTGCTGCTGGCCGTCCCGCTCCGCGCCGATGTCGAGTCGCCCTGGCTTCCCAAGAGCGACGAGGAGACGTGGAAAGAGGACGAGGACGAAGAAGAGGACGCCGAAGCAGAAGCCGAAGAAGGCGAGGCTGAAGAAGAAGCAGACGAAGACGCCGACGCCGATGACGAAGCCCAGGAGAGCGAGCAGGAGCCGGTGGCCGATGACGGCGTGTCCGGTACCTGGGAGGGCACGTTGACCGGGGCCGAACTTCCACCCGGCCTGGAGTTCGTGATGAACCTGAGCCTGAGCGAGGACGGGTCCATCACCGGCTCGATCTCGGCTCCCATGGGCTCCGGGCAGATCGAAGGCACCTACGACAGCACCACCGGCGAGATCATCGCCGAGATCACGCTCGAAGACGGCACTGTCGCATCGATGATCGCCACCATTTCCGGCTCCGGGATCTCCGGGACCGTCACCATGGGTGAGATGAGCATTGAGTTCTCCGGTGAGCGGACGGCCACCGCCGCGGCCGGCGGCGACGAGGCCGAGGCCGACGAATCCAAGCCGCGCGAGACCGTCGAGATCGACCTGGAGGGCTTCGAGCGCAGAGCGTTTCAGCTTCCGGTCCCCAGCGGCAACTTCGGCCAGCTCGCCGTGAACAAGAAGAACCAGCTCATCTACGCCCGCTTCTCCTCCGGCTCGCCTCCGTCGATCAAGCTGTTCGACATCAGCGACGAGAAGAAGAAGGAGAAGACCGTGGCCTCCGGGTCGGGCAGCTTCGAGCTGTCCGGTGACGGCAAGAAGCTCATCGTTCTTCGCGGGGGAGGCGCGTCGATCCAGAAAGCCTCCGCCGGGGCCTCGGGCAAGAACGTCAGCACGACCGGCATGACCGCGTATATCAACCCGCGCCAGGAGTGGCATCAGCTTTTTGTCGAAGCATGGCGGCTCTATCGCGACTACCTCTACGTCGACAACCTGCACGGCGTGGACTGGCCCGCCGTCCGCGAGCAGTATGAGAAGATGCTCGATGACTGCATCACCCGCGAGGACGTCAGCTACGTCATCCGCGAGATGATCTCGGAGTTGAATATCGGCCACGCCTATTACCGCGGAGGGGACATCGAGGAGCAGCCGAGCCTCTCCGTGGGCATGCTCGGCGTCGACTGGGAGTTGGACAACGGCGCCTATCGCATCGGGAGAA
>JAPULH010000086.1 GCA_027295155.1 Gemmatimonadota bacterium | reverse complement strand
ACGTGTGGTGGGACGGAAGGCGTGGCTCATCAACCGGACGGCATATATTCTCAAGATGGTGGGGCTTCGCAACAAGCTGCAGGTGGCGTTCACCCTTGCCATGAACCGGATCTTCGAGCGGGACCTGACGACCGTGGTCCCGGCCTCAAGCACGAACGGGCGCCCGACCGCTCGGGACGGCAGCGCAACTGGCCACGACGGCAGCGCAACTGGCATGGACGGCAGCGCAACTGGCGTCGCATCCGGCGAGGAACTAGTGTGACCTTTGGCGGTGTTCCTTCGTCAGAGAAGATGAAACCGGTACTGGGCGGGGAGCGAACGCCTTCAATGGAGGGGTGGCAGATGAGTGAGCGGGCTGGATACGACAAGGTCTATCACCGCATTCTGGGGATCGGACTTCTCGTCTCCGTGGCGGTATTGGGAGCCACGCTGGCGTGGGGCCGCCTGAACGTGGGAGCGGCCGATGTCGGCGAGAAGGCTCAAGCCGGAGCACAGCTCGCACTCGCCTACGCGAACGCTCAACCGGCCGAGCTGGCCGACGTTCGCGTGACCGAGGCGGACGAGGTCGCAGCTTCCCTGCCCGCCCCGGACGCAGCGACCTCGACGGAGGACGCGGCTCTCGACCTGGAGCCCCCCAAGCTCTCCATGGCAAGCTCCGGATCCCTGCTCTCTGTGAGCCTCGTGGACGCGCCTGACAACCAGATCGCATCCGCGATCGAGTACGATCGGCTGGGCGCGGCCGTGGCGGCGGCCGCCAATGGCGCGGGCGAGGCCGACACATGGGCGCGCGTCGGCGGGTTCCGGATCCCGGAGGGCTCCGGTGGTCGCGGACCTCTGATCATCGGCGGCGGCGGGAGCGGCTGCCAGGGCCCGACCAGGGTCGTGTTGCCGGGCACCCGCATCGGCGGCTTCTCGGGCCTGGGGATCGGGGGCACCACGCGCCGGTTCTGAGATCGATGCGCTGAGCTCGCTTCCTCGAAGCGGCACAAGGCCCCGGGATCGCCAGGCGAGCCGGGGCCTTCCTGCATCCAGAAGCCTCCCCCTCGCAGTCATCCCGGCTCGCGGTCCGCCCGGCGGGCGCTTATCCTCTAACCCGCCCGACCACCCACACCCCCCCACAGGAAGCGATTGGAACCATGACGGTGGAGACGGTAGATCTGCGGCGCCACATCGAGCGCGGGGAAGGCATCCATGTGCTCCGCTCGCACCAGGAGCAACGCGAGTGGAACGGCATCCGCTACAAGATCGGGCTCTCCGGCAAGAACGTCGGCTCCAGGAAGCTGTCGATGAACGTCGCCACTATTCCGCCGGGAGCCATCGCCCGCGCCCACATCCACGTGGACTTCGAGGTGATGCTCTTCATTCTCTCGGGCCGAGTGCAGCATCTGTACGGACCCGGGCTGACCGATACGGTCGACAACGAGGCCGGCGACTTCATCTTCATCGAGCCCGGCGTCCCGCACGAGGTGCACAACCTGAGCGACGAGGAGCCGGTGGTGGCCGTCGTCGCTCGCTCAGACGCCCGCGAGTGGGAGAACATCATCTCCTACGAGGTCTGACCTCCCTCCTGGAAGCGCGGCTCGATGCGGATCATCTACGAGTTCGTCCGCTTGGCGGTGGTCGCGCTGATCGTCGGGGCTTCGCTCTACCTGGTTCTCCCCCGGTCGCCGATCAAGCCGCTCGCCTGGACGCCACCCGAGGCTCCGCCGCTCGCGGGAGCGTACGAGCCGAACCGCCGGCTGGCGGCGATCGAGAGGCTGGGCTCCGGCTCGGGCCTGGCTCCCGAGGACGTGGCGGCCGACGCGGCGGGCCGGATCTATGGAGGGATGGAAGACGGCCGGATCGTGCGCCTGGGGGCCGACGGCAGCGATCCGGAGGTGTTCGCAGACACCGGCGGCCGGCCGCTCGGTCTCGCCTTCGATGCCGCCGGCCGCCTGATCGTCGCCGATGCGTACCGGGGCTTGCTGTCGATCGCTCCGGACGGAACGATCCGGCGCCTCGCGGTGGGAGCGGACGAGCGGCGGTTCCGCCTGACCAACGACGTCGACATCGCACCCGACGGAACGATCTACTTCACGGACGCCTCGGACCGCTTCTCCCTCGACGACTACGTGATGGACCTCATGGAGGCTCGACCGAACGGTCGCCTGCTGGCCTACGATCCCCGTACCGGCGACGTACGCACCGTTCTCTGGCCGCTCTACTTCGCGAACGGCGTGGCCGTCAGCGCGGACGGCACCTTTGTCCTCGTCGTCGAGACGGGGCGCTATCGTGTCTTGCGGCAGTGGATCCGCGGCCCGCACAGCGGGGAGAGCGAGATCTTCATCGACAACCTGCCGGGCTTTCCCGACGGAATCTCCTCGGACGGCCGCGGGGTTTTCTGGCTCGCGCTCGTGTCGCCGCGGAATCCGCTGATCGATTTCCTCCTGCCCCACCCTCTCATGCGGCAAATTCTGGCGCGCCTTCCCCAGCGCCTGCAGCCCGGGCCGAAGCGCTATTCGTTCGTGCTCGGACTCGATCGCAGCGGCCGCGTGATCCACAACCTCCAGGATCCAAGCGGCGGCTTCGCCCAGATCTCGAGCGTCGAGCGCCACGGCGATGATCTCTACTTCGGCAGCCTGGTGGAGGACGCCATCGGGCGCCTCCCGGCTCCCTGAACCATGGCCCGGCCATTGATCCATCGTTGACGAGCGCGGTCGATCCTTCGAGGGGGCAGCGGGAGACGTTCGGCTCCCGCTTCGGAACCCTTCTGACCATGATCGGGGTGGCCGCAGGACTCGGGAACGTCTGGCGCTTTCCGTACATGGTGGGAGAGTTCGGCGGGGCGGCGTTCGTCCTCTTCTACGTCCTGGCGATCGCCGTGATCGGCGTTCCCGCGCTCGCAGCCGAGTGGACGCTCGGCCGCCACACCCGGATCGGTACGGTGGGCGCGTTCGCGGCGGCAGGCCTGCCGGGTGGACGCTGGGTGGGGTGGTTCTTCTTCCTCACGATGACGGCGGCGATCGGCTACTACACCAACGTCCTCGGCTGGGTGGCCTACTTCGGGATCGGCGAGGCAGCCTCGGCGCTCGGGCTGGAATGGAGCTCGGCCGACATCCTGCCGCCGGCGACGGGCACGAGCGGCCGGTCCTTCCTGCTCCAGGCGTTCGTCACCGCGCTGATCATGCTGGCGTGCGTGCTCGTGCTCACGCGTGGCCTGCGCCGCGGAATCGAGCGTGCGAGCAGACTGCTCACGCCCGCGCTCTTCATCGGCCTGATTGCTCTAGCCTTTCGGGCCGTAACGCTGCCAGGCGCTGGCGCGGGCCTGGAATGGTACATACTCAAGTTCGACCCGCAGCAGATCAACGCCGGCGTCGTGCTGGCCGCCACCGGGCAGGCGGCGTTCTCTCTCTCCCTGGGCGGGACCTTCATGGTCGTCTACGGCTCGTACCTGAGACGAGACGAGAACATCCCGCAGCTCGCCGTCTTGACGGCTGCGGGGGACACCCTGGCCGGGCTGCTCGCGGGCCTGGCGATCTTTCCCGCGGTGTTCGCGATCGGCCTCGAGCCCGCGAGCGGGCCCGGGCTCCTGTTCGAGACCCTGCCCGCCGTCTTCGACGCCATGCCCACCGGATGGCTGTTCGGAGCGCTCTTCTTCGGATCGCTCTTCGGCGCCGGCTTTCTGTCGGATCTGGCCGCCTTCGAGGTCGTGATCGCCGGGCTCACCGACAACACGCGGCTCCGGCGGCGCCAGGCCGCGTGGTTGATGGCGGGAGTCGCCTACCTGTTCGCGCTGCTGCCCATGATCAACCTGGAGGTCTTCCTGCGGTGGGATCTGACCTTCGGCTCCGGCATGCAGACGTTGGGCGCCCTGGTCGCCGCGGTAACCCTCGGATGGTCGCTCCGGCGCTCCGCCGCGCTTCGCGAGCTGGCGCAAGGCTGCGAATCACGGCTCGTGGGGCTGCTGTACGTGTGGATCCGCTACGTGATCCCCACGGTGATCCTCGGCCTCTTCGTCGGGTGGATCCTGAGCCAGGTGCTCGGCCCTTGAGCCGCGGACCAGACCCTGCCATAACTGTGGGCCACGAGACCCGTACTCCGGCTCTCGCCGGGAAGGCGCGGCAGCGAATGCAGCCGCGTCCGGGAGAGCCTTTGGGACCAACCAGCCGCGCAGGAGAGCGGCACGAAGGAGCGACTTGAAAGAAGAACGCGCGGTAAGACTCCGCGAGTACGGACTGACGATAGGAACGCTTGGGTCGAACGCGTCCCAGACACTCATCATCGCTCTCCTGCCCGTCTTGCTAGGGCGGTACACCCAGTCGGCCACCCTGATCGGCGCCGTTATCGGCAGCGAAGGGCTCGTGGCGATCCTCGTCCCGTATTGGGTCGGATACCTGAGCGATCACATGCCGGAGACGTGGGCACGCCGGGTCGGTCGGAGGGCCTTCTTCCTGTGGGTTTCGGCCCCGCTCATGGGGGGCGCGCTGGTCCTCGTCCCGTTCCTGCACGGGTTCTGGCCGCTCGCCCTGTCGGCCATCCTCTTCTTCACGGCGCTCCAGGGCTACGTGACGCCGCTGTGGGCTCTGATGATCGACTCCGTGCCGGACGAGCGCAGGGCAACGGTTCAGGGAGTCCGGGGAGCCTTTCAAGCGATCGGCCTGGCGTTCGGACTCATCGTTGCCGGCCTGCTCTTCGAGCTGTGGGAGCCGCTGCCGTTCGTCACGGCCGCGTTCCTCCTGATAGTCTCGACGTGGCTTACGGTGCTCTCCGCCCCTGGCGACCGCGGGCGGGGAGCGCTGCTCCAGCCCCGCAAGCCCAAGGCCCCTGTGTGGCGACGTCTCCTGAAGCGGCCGGAGATCCGCTGGTTCCTCTTGGCGAGCGCGCTCTGGAACGGGGCGATCGACGGCATCCGGCCGTACATCTTCCTTTACGCGGCCGCCGTGTTCGGCATCTCCGTCGGGGGGACTTCCGGCCTCCTCGTTTTCCTCATGCTCGGGGTGGGGCTCGGCGCCGTAGCGATCGGACGGCTGAGCAACGTCTTTGGCCGCGCACGGCTGCTCTCCATCGCGGCCGCGGTCTGCGGCATCGCGATGCTCCTCGCGTACTTCCCGCGCCAGCCGTCCGGAATCGTGGGCCTGCTCGCCTTCGCGGGTCTCGCGGCCGCCGCGTTCATCGCGCTGCCCTTCCCTCTGTATGCGCGGCTGGCGGGTGACGAAGCGCCCGGGCGACAAACGGCACTCTACGTCGTGTCGATCGGCATCGCCCGCATCGTGGCCCCCGTGATCATCGGCGTGGTGATCGACCTAAGCGCCCGATTCAGCCCGGAGCTCGGCGGATACCCGTTCATGTGGGTCGCGGCAGGCTCCATGGCCCTGCTCAGCGTCCCCGCCCTTCGACGGGCCATGTCGGCCGCACGGGCCGGCGAGCGGGATCAGGCTGCGGATGCCGGATCCGCGCGAGACGAGGCTGGCGCGTGACCAATCGGGCTCGCGCGGCGTCTATCAGAACGGGAGGGTTCTGACGGAGGGGGCGGCGGCGGCATGTGACCTGCCGGCACCTTTCCGTCGCTGAAGGAGTGAGGGTGATGTACGCACGACGTGTCACGCGAGCGCTCTTCGCCGGCGTGCTCGCCGTTCCGCTGCTACTGGGGACGGCGGCCGACCTCGCCTCCCAGAGTCAGCGCCAGTCTCGCGCACGCGTCACCCGGGCCGCTCCGGCTTCCCGGGTGGCTCAGGTCCAGAGACGAGCGTCCGCCGAGCGACGCGGATCCGTCCAGAGACGGGTGTCCGCCCAGAGACGGGCGCCCGCCGCTTCCAGCAAGGCGACGCGTCACTCTCGCCCGAAAGGGCAGGCGGTCCGCGCTTCTGGGCCGGGGGGTAAGCCCTCCCCCGCTGCCAAGAGAGCCCGCGTGTCGAAGCACCAGGGCGGAACGAGCTTCCGAAGCCCGCGCCCGGAGCGGCCCACCGTGGAGGGGCGGCCCCCGAGGATCGAGGGTACCCCAAGAATCCAGCACCCGAGGATCGAGCGGCCTTCACGTCTGGAGCGAACCGCAAGCCTCGAGCGGCCTTCGCGTCTGGAGGAAGCCGCACGCATCGAGCGACCGTCGCGTCTCGAGGGAACCACAAGCCTCGAGCGGCACTACCGGCCCGAGCGAACCGCACGCCTCGAGCGGCCTTCGCGTCTGGAGGAAGCCGCACGCATCGAGCGACCCTATCGGCCGGAGCGAACCGCACGCATAGAGCTGCCTTCGCGGCCGGAGGGAACCGCACGCCTTGAGCGGCCCTACCGGCCCGAGCGAACATCCCGCCTCGAGCGACCCCATCGCGATCGGCTGCAGACCCGACACTGGAACCCGCGTGGGTGGTACGGCTACGGCCGCACCCCCTTCTTCCGCTTCCCGCACCGGCATCGGTACGGGCGAAGCCGTCTCTTCGGCTACGGGTACGGCGCAGGCTGCTACTTCGACCCCTACGGGTACAACCCCTACCGGTACGGTGCAGCTCGCTACTTCGGACGGTTCGGTTACGGCCCGTATGGCTACGGCGCCTTCGGCCGCTACTTCGATCCTTACGGCTACGGCTACGGCCCATACGGCTACGGCGCCGGCCTGAACTTCGGATTCAGATTCGGCTTTCACGACTTCATCTTCGGCGCCAACTACGGTTGGCCGGGAGCGTTCGGCTGCCCCGGCGGCGCCTTCTTCGGTTGGTAGGAGCCTGTCCAGGACAGGCTCCTAGGGTAGCTGCCCCCCGCCCCCGAGCTTGCGCTCCGCCACCTCCAGATCCTCGGCGCGGTTGACGTTCACCCGCCAACCATCCAGCCCGGAGGCCCCCACCGGGTGGCCCTCCTCGATCAGCAGGTTGATGGCCTCGGAGATCTCTCGCTCTCCGTTCGCTGAGGGCGCGACGCGGCGGCAGGCGTCCAGGATGCGGGACGAGAAGACGTAGAAGCCCGCCGAGACGACCCCCGTCTGCCGCTCCGCCTCGGAAGGATGCTCCGTCAGGCCTACCACGCGGCCGGCGGCGCCGAGACGGCAGATGCCCTGGACGGCCCGCTCCGGCGAAAGCCGCTCGACGAGGAGCGTGGCCGCGTGTCCCTCGGCGCGGTGGACGAGCAGCACGGGCCTCAGATCGGCCGCGAACACGTTGTCGCCGTTCATGACGACAATCTCCTCGGCTGCCCCCAGGTGTGCCGCGGCCGCCAGGATGGCGTCGGCCGAGCCGCTGGCCTCCGGCTGCTCCGCGTAGTCGATCGGGATCCCGGCGAAATGGCCGCCCACGGCGCTCGCGATCTGCTCCTTCCGGCGGCCGACGACCACGACGATTCTGTCGGGCTCCAGGGTCGCCAACGCCTCCAGGCAGTGGACGAGGATCGATCTGCCGCCCACCTCTAGCAGCGCCTTCGGACGGCCGCGGGTGACGGGCAGGAGCCGCGTCCCTTCCCCCGCGGCGAGGACGACCGCGATCACGTCCGGCTCTCCCAATCCTCGTCAGGCGCGATCACGTCCGCCGCCGCAGAACTCAGAGCAAGGACAGGTCGGGAAGGCCGATCGGACGGAGCGTCTGAACGCGCGCAGCCAGGGCAAGCACCGAGACTTCGCCGAAGAGCGGCCCGACCACCTGCAGGCCGACGGGCAGCCCGCCTTCGTCGAGACCGCAGGGCACCGAAGCCACGGGAAGGCCGGAGAGGCTGAGCAGGAAGGTCGGCGCGATCCAGTCCACGTAGGACCCCATCCGCCGCCCGGCGACCGTCTCCGGGTAGTTCTGGTCCACGGGGAAAGGGGGCACGGCCACGCACGGAGTGAGCAGGTGGTCGAAACGCTTCAGGGTCTCCCCCAGAAGCTCCCAGAGCCGTGATCGAGCCTGCTCTGCCGCGCCAAGCTCGGCCGTGGTGAGCTCCAGGCCCGCGCGGATGTTTCCGGCCAGGTTCTCGCCCAGCTCATCCAGCCTGTCGATCCGCTCCCGGTGGTGCGCCACCATCCAGTAGCCCCGCAGCGCGAGGAAGGCCTGCCAGGCGAAGGATAAGTCGAGCCCTACCTCCTCGACCTCGACGTCATCTCCGGCCAGATCGAACACCGCGCCGCGGCAGACGGTTTCCACCCCCGCGTCCACACCGATGCCCGCAACGTCGGGGCAGTAGGCAAGCCGGAGCGGACCGCCACCCACCGCAGCGGAGCGGCCGGGCGCGTCGATTTGGCGCCGCACGGCCTCGACCAGGCCGGATCCGGACGCGGGTTGGTTCACGGGAAGCTTCCGGCTGGGGCCGGCGACGGCCTCGAGCATCAGAGCGATGTCTTCGGCGGTGCGCCCCATCCCGCCCGTGACCTGCAGCGTGTCCCACACGTAGCGGGAGGGGTATGTCGGCACGACTCCCGGCGAGGGACGGAGCCCGACCACGCCGCAGAAGGCGGCCGGCACCCTCAGCGAGCCGCCGAGATCCGTCCCCTCGGCGAGGGCGATCATGCCGCTCGCCAGCGCGGCGGCCCCACCACCCGTGGATCCCCCGGCGCTGAGCTTGGGATTCCACGGATTACGGGTCGGACCGAAGATCTCGTTGTAGGTGTTGGCGCCGGTCGCAAACTCGGGGGTGTTCGTCTTCCCGAGGATGATGGCGCCGGCGTCCTTGAGCCGGCGGACGACCAACGCGTCTTCCGTCGCCACGTGATCGGCGTACATCAGGGAGCCGTACGTGTGGCGCATTCCGGCGACCGGCGTCACGTCCTTAATGCCGACGGGAAGGCCGAACAGAGTGCCGGTATCCGCGCCTCGTGCGAGAGCCCTCTCGGCCTCGCGTGCCTCATCGAGAGCGCCCTCGTTCAGCGTGACGACGGCGTTCAGCCTCTCGCCGTACGTCTCGATCCGGGCCAGACACGCCTCCACGACCTCGACCGGCGAGGCCTCACGGCTGCCGATCCTCCTTCGCAGCTCGGTCGCGGACAGGTCAGCTAGCGCCACAGCACCGGCCCCGGCGGGCGCACTACTCTTCCAAGAACGCGATCGCCCGACAGAACGCCGCCTCCCCGCCCTTGAACTTCCACGGAAACACGCCGATGGTCAGACGGCGGTTCTGGAGCTCCGGCGCGCCGATGTCGCCGCCTAGGTTCTCCGCGTGCATGCAGTGGTGCGGGAACAAGGCGTTGTGAGTGAGCTGGTAGTGTTCCTCCGGGAAGAGCTCCGCGAGCTTCTCGCTCCCCCCGAACTTCCGCTCGCACAGCGCACGCACCCGATCGCAGTGACCGAACGTCCCCTTTCCGAGAAACCGCCCGATCGGAAGGTTCATCGGATGATCCGTGGAGACCGCGTCGACCGACCAGATCCTGATCTCCTTCTCCAGCAGCCACGGGACCATGTCCGGGTGCGCACCCGGGTGGTACAGGATGTAGCGCTCCTCGTTCGGGCTCTCGCCGAACTGGCCGAAGCGGTGCCAGCCCGTGTGGAGCACGAGGAGGTCGCCGTTTCGAACCTCGACCCTCTTCTCGATCATCTCGGGCGTGTACACGGCGCAGTCGTCCATCTCGTCGGTCAGGTCGACGATCACCCCGGGCCCGTATAGCCACTCGAGCGGAATCTCGTCGATCGTCATCCCGCCCGTCACGAAGTGCCGGGGCGCGTCCAGGTGCGTGCCGATGTGATTGGACGTCTGAATATACTGGGCGTTCACCCCATGCTCCGATTTCCTCTTGAAGTACTTCGCCTCGAACGGCGGGTAGTACGGCCAGAAGGAGACCTCGGCATTCAGCGGCTGCGACAGATCATACGGCTTCATCGATCCTCCCGTATCTCCGTTTGTCAATGTCGATTATGCCATCTACTTCGAGCGGTATCTAGACAACGTGCCACGGGTGCGTGGGCTCACGATCTTCAACACGTGGCGAACCGGGCGCCAAGCGCCGAGTATGGTAGCCCGTCGCATCGGGGACGATCAAGGGAACGGTTCCACGGAGCCCCGCGTTAGCGTTCGTGGCAAGCCCATCGACGGCTCAAAGGAGCGATGCATGCGTACACCGATAGCGGCCCGGCCACCTGGCGTCCGGCGAGGCCTCAAGCCATGCGGCTCGGCCGCCCTCCTGCTCTTCGCCTCCGTCGGCGTCCTCGAGGCGCAGACCCGCAACATCGACCTCGACACGGTCCGGGCGGGACGGTTTGACAACGGCAAGATGTGGACGTTCGAGCACCCGCCGGAGGCGTACTTCACCGAAACCTACGGCTTTTCGGCGGACGAGGCCTGGTTCCGGCGGGCGCGCCTCTCGGTGCTCCGAATCCCCGGCTGCTCGGCCTCCTTCGTCTCCCCCCACGGCCTCGTGGCGACGAACCACCACTGCGTGCGCGGCGCCGTCAGCCGGGTCAGCCGGGCGGGCGAGAACCTGCTGGACAGCGGCTTCTACGCGGCCACGCTGGAAGAGGAACGGCCGCTCGAGGGTTACTTCGCCGATCATCTCATCGCGATCGAGGACGTGAGCGATGAGGTTCTCTCGGCCCTCGATCGGTCGGGAAGCGGTGAGGAACGGGACCGGGCGCGGCGAGCGGTGATGGAAGGTATTCGTGCCCGCGGCCGGGAGGCCTACGGCGACCAGGGCGACTCCGTGTGGGTCCAGGTGGTGTCCCTGTACAACGGCGGGCGCTACTCGGCCTATGTCTTCCGCCGCTTCACGGACGTGCGTCTCGTCCAGGCCGTCGAGCTCGAGCTCGGCTTCTTCGGCGGCGACCCGGACAACTTCACCTATCCGCGCTACGCCCTCGACTTCGCGTTTCTGCGGATCTACGTCGACGGGGCACCGTACCGCCCGGAACATCACTTCGCCTGGAGCCAGGCGGGCGTGGAGGAGGGCGACGTCGTCTTCGTGATCGGAAACCCGGGGCAGACAAATCGCCTCCGGACGATGGCACAGCTCGAGTACCAGCGCGACATCCAGGTTCCGGCCCTCATCGGGTTCCTTCGGAGCCGGCTGGAAGCGCTGGAAGAGTACCGGAGCGCGCGGCCCGCGGAGGCCGAGGCTCTGGAGATCCGGAACCGGATGTTCGGGCTGTCGAACTCGCTCAAGGCCTCCACTGGTCGCCTCGAGGCGCTGGGTGACCCGGTCATCATGGCGCGAAAGCGGGACGCGGAGCGGAAGCTTCGCGACTCGATCCCGAGCAATCCCGAGCTGGAGGCCCGGTACGACGGCGTCCACGAGCGGCTGGCGGGCATCCAGGTCGAAAAGGCCGAACACGCGGCGGCATTCGGTGCCCTCGTGGCGCAGACCAGCAGCCTGTACGCCTCGTCCACGCTGCGCCGGGCGCTGGCCGCCGACGCGTATCTGGAGGCACGGGCAGAGGGAGCCCCGGCAGACAGCCTCGAGCTGCTCGCCCTGGAGATCCGGCGGATCGGCGACCAGCCTCCGGAGCTGGAGCGGCGGCTCCTGGCGGCCCGCCTCACCGATTTTGAACGCTACTTTGGAGCGGACCACGAGATCACGCGGGCCGCTCTTCAGGGAGTCACGCCGGCGGAGGCGGCCGACGCGCTGCTCGCCGGCTCCGTGCTCGCCGACTCGGCGGCAACGGCAGCGGCGCTGACGGCAGGTGGCCCGAGTCCCGCCGAGGATCCGGCGCTCCGGCTCGTCGCGGCTCTGCTGCCGGTCTCCCGCCGCTACCGCTCGGGATTCAATCGGCTCGTCACCGAGGAGAACGAGCTGGCGGCCCAGCTCGGGCGGGCGCGCTTTGCCATCTATGGAGGAAGCGTTCCGCCCGACGGCACGTTCTCACCGCGAATCACGGACGGCGTCGTACGGGGCTTCGAGTACAACGGCACGCTCGCGCCGCCGTACACGACCTTCTACGGGCTCTATGACCGGCACTACAGCCAGGCGGGCAAGGTGGACTGGGCGCTGCCAGGGCGCTGGAGCGAACCGCCCGCGGGACTCGACTTGAGCACGCCGCTCAACTTCGTCTCGACCGCGGATACGTACGGCGGCAACTCCGGCTCTCCGGCCGTGACCCCGGATCAGGCGCTGGTCGGCCTCAACTTCGACCGCAACATCCAGGGGCTTTCCCGCGACTTCATCTATCTGCCGGAGAGGGGCCGGAACGTCATGGTGGACGTTCGAGCGATTCGGGCGGCACTGGACGAGGTGTACGACGCCGACCGCATCGTA
>JAPULH010000085.1 GCA_027295155.1 Gemmatimonadota bacterium | reverse complement strand
TGTCAGTGTCGCGGGAGGCCGCTGGGCAGGGTCCTCACGCCGCGCCCGGTGACGGACTCCGAAGCGGAGACAGCCAGGAACCCGCGGGCCCGGAGCGCGAAGCTGAGAGCTTGGGAGCGGAGCGACCGCTCGTGACGATGTGAGCGACCGATTGTCGGCTACGGCGTGAGCGGCCGGCGGCCGTTCTGGACCAGGAGCCACCGCCGGTTTCTGGGAATCACGGTTGCGGTGCTCGTGCTCGTCGCGTCGATGGGTTGGACGGTCCGCCGGACGACGGAAGCGAGGAGGGTCGCTCGAGCCATCGATTCGCTCGAGTCGGTCGAGGGCGTCTACCGGGCCCGGCTCGCCGCCGCAATGCGCCGCGCCGATTCGCTGTCGTCGAGGAGCCGGCTTCTGGAAGCGGCCGCCGATCTCGGCCTCAGGCCGGCTACCGACGAGGAGATCGTGTTTATCAGGGACGTACTCCTACCCGACGCAGAGGTCGCTCAGACTCGATGAAAGATCGCTCAGACTCGATGTCGATGAAGGAACGAGCCCGCTCGAAGCGCTCACGCACACACCGGCGGCGCACCCGGGCGCTGGCCGCCATGTGGATCCTGCTCGGAGGCGTCTTCCTCGGACGCGCGGTCCAGCTCCAGGTGATCGAGCGGGACGTGTGGCTCGAACGGGCCCGCGCCCAGTACGCGACCCACGTCGACCTGCCCGCGGAGCGGGGGGCGATTCTCGATCGAAATGGTCGCTCGCTCGTGATCGCGGCGCGGCGATTCCGCGCCTACGTCGCCGTTCTCGAGATGGCCGATCCCGACCGCTCGATCGCGGCCATCGGGCGTATCCTGGGTCTTTCACGCCGCGAGGAGGCGAAGCTGGCGGCCGCCGAGGGTGGTTGGGTCGTGGTGCCGCGCCGGGTGTCCGCCGAGGACCGAGCTCGGCTCAAGGATGCCGTCCGCCGTGGGCTCCACTTCGAACCGCTCGCAGGGCGCATCTATCCCGAGGACGTCGCCCACAACCTGCTAGGGAGCATAGGGGCGGACGGCCGCGGCCGGTCGGGCCTCGAGTTGACGCTCGATTCGCTCCTCCGGGGCGAACCGGGCCGTGCTCTGACGCAGCGGGACGGCAAAGGGGACACCTACCGGCTTCCCGGGGCCGCCCTCTCACCGCCGAAGCGCGGCCACGATGTGGTCCTCACGATCGATGCGGATCTTCAGGCGATCGCGGAGGACGCGCTCGAGCAGGCGATCGAATCCTCGGGGGCGTCCGGTGGGGATCTCCTCATGGTGGATCCCCGGACGGGAGACCTGCTCGCCGTGGCGAGCCGCCGCCAGGATGGATCTCTCAAGGTCCCGGCCTTCACGGATCCCTTCGAGCCCGGCTCGACCCTCAAGCCGTTTCTTCTCTCCGCGCTCCTCACCGAGGGTCTCGTCTCCCTGGATGACTCGATCTATGTGCATCACGGCGTCTACCAGGACGGCCGGCGCGTCGTCCGAGATGTCCACCCCTACGACGTCCTCACGGTGGCGGAGGTGGTCCGCTACTCGAGCAACATCGGAGCGGTGCTCCTGGCCAAGCGCCTGACTCCCGATCTGCACTATCGATACCTCCGCGATTTCGGCTTCGGGCTCCCGACCGGGATCGAGTACCCGGCCGAGTCCGGGGGCGTCCTGCGCCGGCCGCAGCACTGGTCGGCGCTCAGCCAGGCGTCTCTGGCGATGGGCTACGAGATATCGGTCACCTCGCTGCAGCTCGTGATGGCGTATGCCGCTCTTGCCAACGGCGGACGCCTGCTCCGTCCGAGGCTCGTCAAGGAGGTGCGAAGCCCGACCGGAGAGCGCCTTCACTACCGCCCCCCTCAGACCATACGCCGGGTGCTGGACGAACGCGTGACCGACCAGGTCACGCAGGTCCTCACGTCCGTCGTGGAGGGCGGTACCGGCAAGCGAGCGGCCATGAGCACCATCACGGTCGCGGGGAAATCGGGAACGGCCCGTCTCTTGAGCCCGGGTGGGGGGTATGAAAACCGATACGGAGCGTCCTTCATCGCCTACAGCCCGGCTGAGGATCCCAGTCTTGTCATCCTCGCGAAGCTGGAAGACCCTCAGGGCGCCTACTATGGCGGTGCCGTGGCCGCACCGATCAGTCGGAGCGCGCTGCAGGCGGCGCTCGCGACACGCGGAGTGACCATCTCGAGGGGGACGACTCTTCCAGCGTCCTTCCGGTTCGACTGGGGAGTCGACGGGATCGGTTCCAGACGCGCGGCCCCGTCGGACGGTGTCGTCTTCACGGTGCATGACGGCTCGGCCCGGTGGGCCGAGGCCCAGTACCCGAAGGCCAGCCGGTGGCTGCCGGATCTCCGCGGTCTGAGCATCCGATCGGCGGCAGCGCGCCTCCATGCGCTCGGTCTTCGGGCACATCTCGAGGCTCACGGTCGCGTGACATCCCAGTCGCCCGCACCCGGGTCGAGGGTGACGATGGGTTCGGTCGTACTCCTGCGTTGACGGTGAGCGGCGATCGATCTGGCTTGCTCGCACGCCGGCCCACCCTTGCCGGGCAAGGGTGGCGGCCGGCCGGTCGGTGGGAAGGGAAAGCAAAGGTGATCACGTCCGAGGCGGTTGTGGAGCGACTGCGGCTCCAGCGCGTGCCGGTCCGGTGGCGCGGAGGGCCGCCGAACGCCCTGCGGTCGCTCACCGCCGACTCTCGCGCCGTAGGAGATGGCGATCTCTTCTGCGCCCTGGTGGGCTCCACGGTGGACGGCCACGCCTACCTCGGCGAGGCGAGCCGCGCGGGAGCGGCCGCCGCGCTCGTGCAGCGCGCCGTCGAGGAGATCGACCTTCCGCAGCTCATCGTTCCCGACACCCGTGAGGCGCTCGCCCACCTGGCGATGCTCTGGTCCGGCGATCCCGCGGCTCACCTGCGGCTCGTCGGCATCACGGGCACGAACGGGAAGACCACGACCGCCTGGCTCGCCCGCCATCTGCTCTCGGGCATCGAGCCCGCAGCGGCCGTCGGGACGCTGGGGATCGTTGGCTCGGAAGGCCGGATTCTGCCGGGAGCCCTCACGACGCCCGACGCTCTGGGGCTGGCTTCTACCCTGCGGACGCTGAGCGACGAGGGAGTGCGCATCGTGGCGATGGAGGTTTCCTCGCACGCCCTCGATCAGCGTCGGGTGGACGGGCTCCGGTTCGACTACGCCGTGTTCACGAGCTTCAGCCGCGAGCACCTGGACTACCACCACGAGATGTCCAGTTATCTGCAGGCGAAGCTCCGGTTGGCCGACCTGCTGTGGCCGGATGGAGTGCTGGTGGTCAACGCGGATGAGCCGGCCTGGGACGAGCTCAGGGCCCGAAACGGGGCGGTCCTCTCCACGGGTTTCGGCGCCGAAGCGGACGTGCGAGCGGAAGGTGTGGAGGAGGGGCCATCGGGCACCTGCTTCCGGCTCGCCGGTTGCTTTGGCGAGGCCGACGTCGAGCTCCGCCTGCTCGGGCGGTTCAACGTGGAGAACGCGCTCTCGGCGGCCGCCGTGGCGCTGCACATCGGGATGACGGTCGAGCAGACCGCCGACCGGCTCTCGAGCGCCCCTCAGGTGCCCGGGCGGTTCGAGATCCTGAGCACCGAGCCATCGCTCGTGGTGCGCGACTACGCTCACACTCCCCTCGCCCTCACCGTCGCTCTTGCCGCGCTACGCCCGCTCGCTCGCGGCCGGCTCATCGTCGTCTTCGGTTGCGGCGGAGACCGCGATCGCGGCAAGCGGCCGATGATGGGCGAGGTCGCCGAATCCGGCGCGGATCGGGTGATCGTCACGTCCGACAACCCTCGCTCGGAGGATCCGCGTCTCATCGCGGAGGAGACCGTCGCCCGGATGAGTCCCTCGAGCTACGAGGTGGTCATCGACCGACGCGAGGCGATCGCCCGGGCGCTGGAGCACGCGAGGCCGGGCGACGTCGTCCTCCTGGCCGGCAAGGGGCACGAGACGTATCAGATCATCGGCAACCGGGCGCTGCCGTTCGACGAGCCCGGGATCGTTGCCGAGATCCTGGGGGCTGGAGGCGGGGGCGCGTGAGCCGGCCACCCCCACTCCGCTCGGAAGAGGTGCGTGAAGCTCTCCGGATCAATTCCGGCGGCCCCGGCTCGCGCGTCTACACCTCCGTGTCGACCGACACCCGCACGCTCGAGCCGGGTGCCCTGTTCGTGGCGTTGAAGGGGCAGCGCTACAACGCCGCCGAGCTCCTTCCCGAAGCCGAGGCGCGCGGGGCCATCGGAGCCGTGGTGCCGGAGGGGCGCGCCCTTGCGGTCACGGATCTCGAGCTCTTCGGCGTCGCCGACGTGGGGCGTGCTCTGGGGGGTTTGGCTGCATGGGTGCGCCGGCGCAGCGGGGTCCGGGTCGTGGGGATCACCGGGACCTCCGGGAAGACGACCGTCAAGGAGATGGTCGCCCGGGCCCTGGCGCCCGGCTTACCTGTCTACAAGACGGCCGGGAACCTCAACAGCCAGGTGGGGCTTCCGCTGGCCATCCTGGACGCGCCCGCCGACGCGGACGTGTGGGTGCTCGAGTTGGGGACCAGCGAGCCCGGCGAGGTCGGCAGGCTGACCGAGATCGCGGCGCCCACCGATGCCGTCATCACGACGGTAGGCCCGGCGCACCTCGAGTTCTTCGGCGACGTGGAGGCAGTGCTGCGAGAGAAGCTCGCGCTGGTGGAAGGCGCGAGCCGGGACGGCGTCGTGATCGTCGGCGAGCGACCCGCCGAGCTGGTCGAGGCGGCGAGCCTGCTCAGGCCCGATACGATCGTGGCCGGCATCGGCGAGGCCGCCTCCTGGAGGCCGGACGAGTACCGGATCGCCGCCGACGAGGTGAGCTTCGTCAAGCGCGGCGTGACCTACCGCGTGCGGGCCGGCGGCCGTCACCATCTGGTTGACGCGCTCATCGCGGCTGCCCTCGCCGATGCCGTTGGGATCCCGGCCGAGGAGGCGGCGGAGGGGCTCGCCGAGTTCCGGCCGCTGGGAATGCGCAGCGCCCTCCGCCAGTTCGGCCGGCTCACCGTCATCGCGGACTGTTACAACGCCAACCCCGAGTCCTTCGAGGCCGCGATCGACTACTGCAGCGACGCGTTCGGGGACCGGCGGCTCGTCGCGGTCGTGGGTACGATGCTGGAGTTGGGCGAGGCGTCGGAAGAGGCTCACAGGGGCATCGCCGAGCGGCTGGTCCGGGCGCACTTCGAAGTCGTGGCGGCCACCGGAGACTTCATCCCGGCGTTTCGCGGCCTGACGACCGACCATAACGGCATCGGGGTCGTGGCGGCCGACACGGTGGAGCGTCTCTGGGAGGACCTCGCGCCACGGCTCTCCGGTGATGAGGTCGTGCTCGTGAAGGCCTCCCGGGGCGTGCGGCTCGAAGGGATCGTGGAGCGGCTGCAGGCGTTCGCCGAGGGTGAGACCTGATGCTCTACGAGCTGCTGTTCCCGCTGGCCGACCGTCACATCATCTTCAACGTCTTCCAGTACATCTCCTTTCGGTCGGCGGGCGCCATGGTGACCGCGCTTCTGACCTCCTTCCTCGTCGGACCTCCTGTCATCCGATGGCTGAAGACGAGAGGATGGGGTCAGGTGGTGAGGCTCGATGGGCCGAGCTCCCACTTCCAGAAGGCGGGGACACCCACGATGGGCGGGATCATCATCCTGGCGGCAGTGATGCTGTCGATTTTGCTCTGGGCCCGGCTCGACAACCCCTACGTCCTGATCGCCACGGCGGCCACGGTGTGGATGGGTGCCATCGGCTTCATGGACGACTACCTGAAGGTGGTGCGGCACGAGCCACGCGGCCTCGTGGCACGCTACAAGCTGGCCTGGCAGATGGCGGCCGGTCTCACGCTCGGCATCTTCCTGCTTCTCTTTCCACTGTCGAGCCAGCCGCCTACCGAGACGATGCTGCCCTTCTTCAAGAACCTGTACGTCGCCTTCTGGGTGCCGGCCTTCCCGTTGTTCGTGGCGCTGGTCGTGACGGGCAGCGCCAACGCGGTGAACCTCTCCGACGGCCTCGACGGGCTGGCCACCGGGCTCAGCGGAATCGCGGCTCTGACGTTCGGGCTCTTCGCCTATGTGATCGGTCGGGTCGACACCTCCGCGTATCTCGGGACCTTCTACCTTCCGGGCGCCGGCGAGCTGGGGGTCTTTTGCGCGGCGATCACCGGGGCGGCGATCGGGTTCCTGTGGTTCAACGCGCCACCGGCAGACGTCTTCATGGGGGACACGGGCTCGCTCGCGCTGGGCGGTGCGCTCGGCGTCACGGCCGTGCTCCTGAAGTCCGAGTTCCTTCTCGTCCTCGTGGGCGGCGTGTTCGTGGCGGAGGCCGTGTCGGTCCTCCTCCAGACGGGGTGGTTCAAGTTCAGCCGGTGGCGGACTGGCACCGGTCGGCGCCTCTTCAGGATGGCCCCCCTCCACCATCACTTCGAGAAGCTCGGCTGGCCGGAGACGCGGGTCGTGGTGCGCTTCTACATCCTCGCTATCCTCTGCTCGCTCGTCGGCCTGGCAACGCTGAAGCTTCGATGAGCACGCCCGGGCGGCCGACGGGGCCGCGACCGCCGCTGGTCCGACCCGGGGACGCGGTCGCCGTGCTCGGGCTGGGCGTGTCCGGCGTGGCCGCGGCCCGGCTCGCCGCGGCCCGGGGCGCCTCCGTGTATGCCAGCGACGTCGCGCTGACCGATCTGCAGTCGGCGGCTGCGGAGGAGCTTCGAGCGGAGGGGATCGATGCGGAGGTCGGCCGTCACGACCTGGAGCGGATCCGCGGCTGCGATCTCCTGGTCGTGAGTCCCGGCATCCCCCCTTCGGCCGAGGTTCGGCGCGAGCTGCGGGACGCCGGCATCCCATCGGTGGCCGAGGTGGAGCTGGCGTATCGCGACCTCACGTCCAGGCTCATCGGCGTCACCGGAACCAACGGAAAGACGACGGCGACGGCCCTGTGCCATCAGGTCCTGCTGGCGGGCGGCATCGATGCTGCTGCGGCGGGGAACATCGGGGTGCCGCTGTGCGAGATAGCGCTCCGAACGACGCAGCCCGACTGGGTGGTGGTGGAGCTGAGCTCCTTCCAGCTGGCGGACGTCGACGCCTTCTCGGTCGAGATCGGCGTCCTGCTGAACCTCTCGCCGGACCACCTCGACCGGTACCGCGATCTCGCGAGCTACTACGCGGACAAGAAGCGGCTCTTCCGGAACGCGACGGCCGAAAGCTGCTGGGTGCTGAACGCGGACGACCCGGCGGTGCTGGAGCTCGCCAGAGGCGCTCCGGGGACCCACTACCACGTGTCGACCGCCGGCCCCGTTCGGCCTGGCGCCTACCTCGACGATGACGCTCTTACGCTCGACGCCCCGGGCCGATGCGAGCGCTGGCTGACGGTCGGCGAGATACGGCTCCCCGGCCGACACAACATCGGGAACGCCCTCGCGGCGGGCCTCGCCGCCAGCCTCGCGGGCTGTGACGGCGAGTCGATCGGGCGCGCGCTGGCGGAGTTCGAGGGACTGCCGCACCGGCTGGAGCCGGTTGGCACGTACGATGGCGTGCTCTGGGTGAACGACTCGAAGGCGACGAACGTCGCCGCCACGCTCGTGGCCGTGCAGGCGTTCGATCGGCCGCTCGTGCTCATCCTGGGCGGCCGGCACAAGGGCGAGCCGTTCGCGCCCCTTCTACCCTGGCTCGACCGCACATCAGGCATCGTGGCGTTCGGCGAGGCCGCGCCGCAGGTGGTGGCGGAGCTGAACGGTTCGCTCTCGGGGGTCCTGGTGGAGAGCAGTCTGGAGTCGGCCGTGCGCACGGCCCGGGAGCTGGCCACGCCCGGCGGCGTGATCCTCTTCTCTCCGGCCTGCTCCAGCTACGACATGTTCCGGAACTACGAGGAGCGCGGGAAGGCCTTCCGGAGGGCCGTGGACGGACTTTACACGCGAGAGGGCGGATGAGTCGCCTCGCGGGGGCCCTCCGCCTCGACGTCCGGCAAGAGCTGGGCGGCGCCTACCTCGCTCCCGGTCTCGTGACCGTTACGCTGCTCCTCGTCGGATTCGGGTTGCTCAGCGTGTACAGCGCGAGCTCCTTCACCGCGCACTCCGAGGGTCTGCCCGACAGCTACTACCTCGTGCAGCAGGCCGCGCGCGCGCTGGTCGGTATCGCCGCACTCCTGGCGGCCAGCTACGTCGATTACCGTGTGTACCGGCACCTGGCCTGGCCCGCGATGGCGATGACGGTTGTGATGCTGATCATCGTGAT
The DNA here is from genome assembly GCA_027295155.1 of Gemmatimonadota bacterium. Lineage (GTDB taxonomy): Bacteria > Gemmatimonadota > Gemmatimonadetes > Palauibacterales > Palauibacteraceae. The sequence continues at coordinate 477 of JAPULH010000085.1, read as the reverse complement.
CCTGCCGTGGACCGAGGCCATCGCGCCACGACTGCACGGCGCCCGACGCTGGCTGACGATAGGCGTGACGTTCCAGCCCTCGGAGGTGGCAAAGCTCGCGGTGGTGGTGTGGACCGCGGCTCTGGCCGTGAAGAAGCAGGATCGCCTGCCCAGCCTGCGCCACGGGCTTCTGCCGTTCCTGTTGGTCATCGGTCCTCTGTGCCTGCTCATCCTGCTCGAGCCCCATCTGTCGGGGGCGATGCTCGTAGCGGTGCTCGCCTTCGTCGTGCTCTTCGTGGCGGGTGGCCGCCTCGGACACTTCATCTTTCTCGGTGCCCTCGGCCTGCCTGTCCTGTGGGACCAGGTGATGAACACCGGGTATCGCCTGAACCGCATGATGGCGTTCCTGAAGCCCGGGTTGGGTGCCGACGACATCGGTTACCAGCTGAACCAGTCGCTCATCGCCATCGGGTCGGGCGGCCTCTTCGGCGTAGGCTT
>JAPULH010000084.1 GCA_027295155.1 Gemmatimonadota bacterium | reverse complement strand
GGGACGGTCTGGACGCGGCGGTCGTCTACTACGGCACCTCGCCGCCGGCCGAGGCGTTGGCGAGCCTAGCGGGCCCCGTCCTCGGCCTGTACGGCGGGGACGACGCGCGGGTGAACGCCACGATCGACCCGGCGACAACCGTGATGGCCAACCTCGGCAAAGCCTATCAAATAGAGATCTACGAGGGCGCCGGCCACGGCTTCCTTCGCCAGCAGAGCGGGCGGGACGGCGCCAACTTGCGGGCCTCGGAAGCGGCATGGCCCCGCACGGTGGAGTTCCTCCGGCGAGAGCTGTCCGGTGCTCGAGCGCCCGCACCACCGGACGCGGCGCAGGCGTTCGACCCCGAAGCCGCGACGGAGGAGTATCTCTCGAGGCTCCCGCCGGAGACGGCGGAGAAGTCGGAGGCCTACACGGAGAGCGGCTACTGGCTCGGCGTGTTGGCTTTCCTTTACGGCCTTGCCGTCGCCTGGTTCCTGCTAAACACGCGGCTGTCAGCCCGGATGCGGGACCTGGCCGAACGCATCTCCCGCCGGAGGCCGCTCCAGACGGCGCTCTACGTCGTCCAGTACGTCCTCGTGACGACGCTCCTGCTCTTTCCGCTGACGGTGTACGCAGGCTTCATCCGGGAGCACCGCTACGAGTTCTCCACCCAGACGTTTGGCGCCTGGTTCTCGGAGGCACTGCTGGCCCTGCTCGTGTCGCTCGTCCTGGCTACCGTCCTCCTCGTGGTCCTCTATGGCGTCATTCGACGTGCGCCGCGCACCTGGTGGATCTGGGGCTCCGGGGTAAGCCTCGCGTTTCTCGCGATCGTCACCTTCATCGCGCCGGTCTACATCGCGCCGCTGTTCAACGACTACACGCCCCTGGAGGAGGGACCGCTCAAGGAGCGCGTGCTCTCGCTGGCGCGGGCGAACGGTGTGCCGGCGGACGAGGTGTACGAATACGATGCATCGAGACAGACGACCCGGATCGGCGCCTTCGTGACCGGCTTCCTCGGAACGACCCGGATCGGCCTCTCCGACAACCTCCTGGAGCGGGGCAGCGACGCGGAGGTCGAGGCGGTCGTGGCCCACGAGATCGGCCACTTCGCCCTCAGGGTGGCATACGAGTACTTCACCTTCTTCGCGATCGTCCTGGTCGTGGGTTTCGCGTTCGTGCGCTGGGGTTTCGGCCGCGCGTTGGGCCGCTGGGGATCGGGATGGGGTGTGCGGGATGTGGGAGACGTTGCGGGCCTGCCCCTCTTTGTCGCGCTGATCTCCGTCTACTCGTTCGCGCTGACTCCGATCACCAACAGCTTCATCCGCTCGAACGAGGTCGAGGCCGACCTCTATGGTCTTAACGCGGCACGGCAGCCGGACGGCTTCGCCGAGATCATCCTGAAGCTGGGCGAGTACCGGAAGGTCGATCCGGGACCCCTGGAGGAGTGGTTCCTGTTCGACCGCCCGAGCGCCCGGAACCGGATTCTGATGGCGATGCGCTGGAAGGCCGAGAACCTGGAAGGTCGCTGAGAAACCCTGCTGGGCGCGCCGTAGCGGGGCTACCCCCGGCTATCCTCCGGAGCCGGTCAGGACCAGCTCCAGCGGCACCGACGTGATCGTGAACGGCACCTCGGGCGGCGCATCGTTCTCGAACATCGGCACGATGTGGTCCAGCTGGCTGTTCACCACGTAGAGGCGGTCGTCCAGCACGTCGGCCGTTGTGGCGAAGTCGAACATCGACTCGAAGTCCGGCAGCTCAACCACTCTTCCTCTCGAGTAGTCATCGGACAGCTCGATGAGGTAGAGGCCGCCGACGACGCCGATGAGCCGTTCGGGATCCGCGAAGACCAGCCCATCCGCCCCTCGGAACGCTCCGTCGAAGGAGACCTCCGTGATCTCGCGCTCGTCGAGCGAGATCCGGAAGAGCGCGCCGGGAGCGCCCGGAATCGTCGCCATCACGTAGCGCTGATCCGGGGTGATCGCGATCCCGTTCAGGTTGAAGCCCTCCTGGATCACCAGCGCCGGGTCCTCGACGAACTTCTCGATCCCGCTCAAGCCCGCGTCGATGGTCCATATCGTCGGGGCGAGGCTGTCGGTGATGTAGGCGTTCCCTTCCCCGTCGACCGCGATGTCGTTGAGGAAGTGCGGCGACCCGTCGTGCGGCACCGCGAAGCGGCCTAGCAGCTCGCCCGACCCGCTGTCGAACACGAGCACCTCGGGAAGATCGTCGGGGCTGATCACGATCTCGCCGTCGGAGAGGAAACCCGTGGAAGCCACCCACAGGCGGTCGCGTACCGGATCCACGGCCATCCCGATCGCGTTCTTGATACCGTCGGAGTGGGAGACCTTGAAGAGGCTCGCCTCCCCGTCGCGGATCCGCTGGATCTCTCCATCCGCCAGGCCGCCGACGAAGATCTCTCCGCTCCCGCGGTGGGCCGCGATGCCCTCGGGGAACACGCGGTCGCCGATCAAAGGGATTCGGTAGATCTCGGGCTCGTCCCGGGCGCACGCCCCGGAAGCGAGGAGGGCGAGAGCGAACGAGAGGCCGGCCATGCCCTCCAGCCGGCCCGAAGCCGATATCGACATCATCCTGTCCTCCCGAGGATCGTCAACAGCCCCGTCGTGAGCGGCGGCACGTACGTGATGAGCAGGACGCCAAACCCCAGGATGATCAGGAACGGCACGGCGGCGCGGTAGATCTCCAGCAGCGGCCTCTCGAATCGGTAGGAGGCGAAGAACAGGTTCAGGCCGACCGGCGGCGTGAGGTACCCGAGCTCCAGATTGGCGATGAAGATGATCCCCAGATGGATCGGATCGATCCCGAACGCCAGGCCGAGCGGCACGATCAGCGGCACGACGACGACCGTGGCCGAGAAGATGTCCATCACGGCGCCGACCGCCAGGAGGAAGAGGTTGAGGCAGAGGAGGAAGACGAGCCTCGAGTCGATGTGAGCCTGGACCCACTCGAGGGCCCGCGCGGGGATCATCGCGTCGACCATGTAGCTGCTGAAGCCCATCGCCATCCCCAGGATCAGCAGCACGCCCCCGATCAGCACGAGGCACTCCCGGAAGACGCGCGGCAGATCGCCGCGGAGCGACACGTCCCGGTGCACGAAGCACTGGGTCACGAAGGCGTAGAGAGCGGCCAGAGCCGCGGCCTCCACCAGCGTGGCGAATCCGCCCAGGTACACGAAGAGCACGATGAGCGGGAGGAGCAGCTCCCACTTCGCCTCCCACAGCGCCCTCCCCGCCTCACGCCGGGCGAAGGGCGTTCGCTCCACCCCCCCGACGATTCCCTCACGCACGCCCCACGCCGCCACCAGTGTTACCAGCACGATTCCCGGAAGGATGCCGCCGATGAAGAGGTCCCCGATCGACACCCCCGCCACGATCCCGTAAAGGATGAGCGGAAGCGCGGGCGGAAGAAGCAGGCCGAGGGAGCCCGATGCGGTGAGGAGGCCGAGCGAGAAGCGGTCGCGGTAACGGTCCTCCCGGAGCACCTGGTACAGCAGCCCGCCCATGGCCAGGATCGTCACGCCGGAGCCGCCCGTGAACACGGTGAAGAACGCGCACAGGAGCGCGCAGACGACAGCGGTGCCGCCCCGGATCCAGCCGAAGAAGGCGTGGAAGAAGCCGAGAAGCCGAGACGAGGCCCGGCCCTCCGCCAGAAAAAAACCGACCAGCGTGAAGAGCGGAATCGCGGCCAGGACAGGGTCCGACGCCAGGCTGTAGGTCTCGATGAGGACAGCCACCGGTGGGACGCCTTCCGCCATGAAGAGCAGCGCGGCGATACCGCCCAGGGCGGCGAAGATCGGCCCTCCGAGCACGGTGCCGGCCAGAATCATCAGCAGGCCGGGCCACACAGGCCGGGCCTCCAGCAGCCCGGGACACTGCGCGACCGCCAGACCCACTGCCGCCCCGATCGCCCCGATCGCACGGCCTTTCCAGCTCTCACCGGCGCGCCAGATCAGGCGGACAACGATGAGCAAGAAGGAGAGCGGAAGGACGACCTGCGCGACCCAAATGGGCAGGCTCTCTGTGATCATAGTGCCTGCCGCTCGCTCCTCGAGCACGAGAGCGATCCCGGCCCGGAAGAAGAGCGCTGACACCGCCGCCGCCACCGCCGCGGCGAACAACCGGCCGCCGGAGCGGAGCTTCCCTTCGGGGAGAAGCTGCCCGGTGGCGAGCGAGAGGAGGCGGCCCTCCCGGGCCGCGAGGGCGGCGCCGAGAAACGCGACCCAGAGCATGAGGTGGCGGACGATCGAGATCCCACCCGGAATCCCGGTGCCGAGCTTTCGGAGCGGAATCTCGAGAAGCGGCAGGATGACCATCGCGGCCAGCGCGAGGCTCGCCGCAAGCTCTTCCGTCCTGCGAAGGGTCTTCACCGAGCTATCCCGGCCGCCGGGTTATCGCGGTGGGCGCGTCGTGCCCCACACGCTACCGCTCGCCGGGTCGACCCGCACGGTATTCGGCACGGTAGCGGACGGCCAGATCGAAGATCTCAACCGGCACCATCGTCCTCCGCATGCTCTCGGCGAAGGATTCGGCCGTGGCCCGCCACGGATCCTGCTCGTCTCCGGGCCGGAGGCGGATCACCTCCAGGCCGCGCTTCTCCATCTCGAGGATCGATTCCTCGTCCTTTTGTGGGATCTCCAGCGCGAGACGCTCCGCGGCGCGCCGCGAGGCCTCGAGAATCGCCGCGCGGTCCTCCTCGGAGATCTTCTTCCATGTCCTGGCATCGACGACGGTGGCGCCGATGAGCGGTGAGACGCCGGGATCGATCATGTACGGGATTTGCTTGAACCACTGCATGGCGAGCGCGCCGAGCGGCGGCACCGGAAGCCCATCGATCATCCCGCTCTGAAGCCCCATCATGATGTCCGTCGGGGAGAGCGGCACGGGGTTGAAGCCGTTCTGTCTCCAGATCCGGATCAGCGGCTCGTCGCCCGCGCCCGCGTACATCTTGAGCTGCTTCAGCTCTTCCACCGTTTGGAGGCGCCGCCTGGCGAAGATGTGGATCCAACCGCCGTACGCCCAGTTGAGGACGACGAACCCCCGCTTCTCCAGCCGCTCCGCGAGAACGGGACCGAGCCGATCGAGGACAAAGAAGAACTCCTCAATGGACTCGAAGAAGAGCGGGACCGCAAAAAGGTTGAACGCCGGATCGAGGTCGCTCAGGCCGCTTACCGTGAGCCCCGCACCCTGCAGTTGGCCGTGCCGGATCTTCCGCAATGCGGCCCGATCGTCGCCCGCGACGCCGCCCGCGTAGATCACGAGCCGGACGCGGCCCTGCGTACCCTGCCGCCACTCGTGTCCCATGTCCTCGAGGACCCGGTGCCACGGAGACCCGTCGGGGGCCAGCGTGGCGAACTTGACCCGAACCCTCTGCTGGGCGGCCAGCGAGGGCACGGCAGCCAGGTACGCACAAACGGCAGCCACCATAAGCGTCATGGTTCTCCGCACCGTCATGTTCCCCTCCCTATCACGACATCTCGACGCAGGCGCCTCCCGACTACTCCACGAAGTAATCGTCCACGTGGTCGAGCATGTAACGGGCGCGCCTCTGGACGATCAGGTTCTGGAGGCGGTAGCTCGGAAGATCGTCGGGATCCACGGCCAGCGCCTCCAGCATCAGCCGCTCGAAACGCTCCCGGTTCTGCTCGGGCAGCATGACGCTCGTGGCGTACGTAGCATACGTGCTGGCCAGCCCGCCTCCGTTCAGGACAACCGCCCGCTCGAAGTGCTCCCTGGCCTTCTCGGGCGACCCGCCCATGTTCGCCGGCAGGCCCTCGATCACGATGAAGAGGTCGTGGACCACACCGTCCCCAAACGCCTCGTCCAACTCCAGGATTCGCCGCATCATCGCGATCACCGCCGGCAGGTCCGCGATGAGGTCGGGCCGATCCTTGCCGAGCGAGATGGCAGAGCCCCAGGAGGCGGCCGTCCAGTAGAGCAGCGGCACGTCCTTCACGGTGGTCCGGGCGACGGCACCATCCGGGTCGACGGACAACTGCTCCGCGATCCCCTCGTACCTCTCCGCCAGGCCTCGGATCCCATACCTCTGGGCCCGCAGGTAGAGGCGCAGAGCGCGCTCCTCCTGCTGCCGTGAGCGCTCGTACTCCTCCGCCTCGAGCAGGATCGCGTCAGTCTCGACGCAGACGTAGGCGTACTGCGTGAAGGCCTTGGCCGCCGTCAGAAGAAATCGCTCGCTCCCCGGTTGCCTGAGGATGAGCCCCTCGACGGTGGAAAGCGCGAAGGGCAGGGACTCGCACACTAGCTCGGGATCCTCATCCGAGGCCCACACGTCGCTGGTCGCCTCCATCAGGCCTGCGATGCTGTTCCCGGCCATCTTGTTGACGAACCCGCAGCCGCTGAGACCCAGAGCGAGAACGAGCCCCACAAGGCGGGGGGATGCCGAGGCAAACCGGCAGGTGTACGGATCGCTCACCGGCACCGCCTCAGCACGCCGCCTTCAATACCGGCCCTTCGAGGACCTCGTGGTGCGCGGACCTCTCGTCGAACCGGGTCAGCAGCTGCCTCGCCTCCGGAGGCACGACCGCCACCTCGTATTCCTCTCCGGCGAACGCCCGAACCGCGTCCATCGACTCGAAGAACGTGAGCGTCGTGAACTCCACCCCTTCGTCCACGTCGCGCCGCAGCAAATAGGCACCCCGGTAGCCGTCCACCCGGTGGATGCCGGGGAGGATCCGCGTCCGCAGAAGCTCCTCGTACGCATCGGCGTTCTCCGTCGTGGTCCAGCCTCTCCAAAGACGACCGATCATCGCGTCTCCTCTCGGCATCAGGGCCCATGGCCGTCAGGCATCCGCTCGGCTCGGGAACCCCAGGGCCGGCCGGCACTGTTCCAGACGGGGCGGCCAACGCGTGCCGACGTTGTCGGGGCGCCCCGCCTGGCAGGGACGTTGGCCTAACAACCTACTGTACGGGGTTACGGGATCGTGAGCTACGGCAAACCACGACCGACCGGTCGCAATCGGCTGCTCCGCGCCTGTGTGCTCGGCGCTGCCGCACTCGGGCTTCCCGCTTGCAGCGACGACGCAGGATCCGGCCAGATATCGGGACCGAACTTCGAGCGGATCACGCTCAGCGTGCGCGTACACCTCCTCTCGTCCGACTTTGCGCCGCTCAATACGACCCTCACGGACGATGAGGTGGGCGTGGTGTTCGCGCGGGTCAACGAGGTCTGGCAACAGGCGGACATCACGTGGGACATCGAGTCGATCGTCCGCGAGGAAGCCCTGAACGCTGACGGCTTCGCACTCGTCCTGGCCGGCCAGCTCCCGGCCTCCACTCTGAACGTGGCGTCGATCCTGCCCCTCGGGAGACTCCTCTCGGGGCAGTGGGACGCGTTCCTGATCCAGGACCTCGGAGGGATAGCCGGCGGCTTCTACTTCCCGGACATCCCGGCGACGCTGTCCGCGGAGATCGACCCCTTCGGTCAGCGCGAGCTAACGGGGTCCGCCGCCCGAATCCTGGCCCACGAGCTCGGCCACTCGCTCAGCCTGGCACACGTGCCCTGCACGCCCGACGGCAACCTGATGGCGGCGGGCTGCGACTCGCAGGACCGAACCCGGCTGACGGCGACGCAGGCTCAGGCCGCCAGGCAACAGGCACGGAGGGGCCAGCCCTTCGGTTCGTAACGGAGCACGGCGGCCGTCTGCTACTCGCGGATCCCCAGAAGGTC
>JAPULH010000083.1 GCA_027295155.1 Gemmatimonadota bacterium | reverse complement strand
GGTGGCGGCGGGATCGTTCCAGACGATTATCGTCTCCGCGCGGCACGGCGAGGCGCTGCGAGCGTTCGAGTACGGTGTCGCCGATTTCGTCGCCAAGCCCTACGACGAGGAGCGGCTGCGAGCCGCCATCGTCCGGGTGACCCGGCGCGAGGAGTCATTGCGGAGCCGGCTCAAGTACCTGGCGGTAAGGAAGGGTAGCACCATCGTGCCGATCCCCGTGGCCGATGTTCTCTACGCAAGAGGGGCCGACGACTACTCGGAGGTCCGCCTCCGTGACGGCTCGACCCACCTGCACGGCAAAACCCTCCAGGCCCTGGAGCAGATCCTCCCGGCCCACTTCCAGCGCGTCCACCGCTCCTACCTGGTGAACACGCGAATGGTCGAGTCCTACCGGGCCGAACCCGGCAGCAAGTACCTGCTGAAGCTCACCACCGGCGAGGAGATCCCCGTCAGCCGGATCCGCTTCAAGGAGCTGAAGGCGCGCATGGGCTAGCAGCCCGGTGAAGAACCCACGCTCAGCCCTGGTCGACGATGCGCTCCAGTTCCGGCAACCAGTTCAGGATGACCTGTACGGTTGCGGCCTCCGTGCTGTCTCCCTGAATCATCAGGAAGCGCTGGCCGTCCTTGGAGACGTCGTAGTTCGCGTTGCCGAACGGGTCGCTGAGATAGAGCCCGCTGAAGATCTCCACGGGCCGCTCGGGTCGCAAGTTCTCCCCCGGGCTCACCGCAACAACCATCATCCGGTTCTGATTGCGATAGAACAGCTCGCTACCGTCGGCTCGCCAGAGCGGCTCGACACCTCCATCGAGGGAGATCTTGAAGCGCTTCTTGGCCTCGGGGTAGGATCTCACGTAGATGTTGTCCTTGCCTCCTTGATTGGAAACGTAGGCAAACCAGCGACCGTCGGGTGACAGGATCGGCGAGCGCTCGTTGTGCTGGGTCACGAGAAGGGGCTTCGGCTCCTCATCGAGCTTCCAGGACCAGATGTCGCGCTGCGTCTTCGGGTGGACCTCGTAGAACAGCGCCGTCTTCCCATCGGACGTGAAGGAGCGGAGGAGCCGGACGTATTCCGGCGCCACGATCTGCACGGAGTCAGCGCTTCCATCGGCAGGCCTTGCTTGGTTGGTGAACTTGCCGGTGCCGCCAGGGGTGGAGATGTAGTGAATCACCCCGTCCGCTGCCCAGAGGGGGTAAGCCGAGTAGTGGTCGAACGTCCATTGGGTGGCGTCGTTGCGTTCCAGATCGTACATCCACAGGTCGCCGAGCCCCATGCCGGGTGATCGGACCCAGAGCATGACCTGCTTCTCGTCGGGCGAGAGCGACGGCGCAGCGTACCCCCGCCTCTCCGACATCAGGGAAGCGACGCGCCCCTCGCGGTCCACCCATACCAGCGTCGCAGCGGAGCTCAGGCGTGACACGTTGGCGACCGTTCCCTCCCTGGAGATGGCCAGACCGGGGATGCCGCCGGAGAATTCCACCGGCGCCACGAGGGGTAGGGCCACTCCCGGCCCGCTCTTGCGCCGGCTGCCTGCGTCTAACCGAGCCACAAGCATGGCATCACCCTGGGCGTAGACGATGTAGCCGGGGGAAACGAAGCGCACATCGGAGCCTCGATCGAGCACCTCCACCACCCCGGTATCCCGGGAGACCACCGCGATCCGGTTCTCCGGCATCAGGCCACCTGTGCCCACGGTCAAGGTCACCAGGAACGCCTCGGCACCCGGCAAGAACTCGGGCCACACCATGGTCCCGGGCAGACCCTCGGGCCAGATGGTCTCGACCTCCTGGACCTCCCCACCGCGCGCAGGGACGGAGAGCGGGCTGAAGGTGATGCCGGAAATGAAGAGAATCGTCCCATCATCGCCCCAGCTACCGCCGTACGGTTGCCCTCGAGTGTCGGCGAGCACTTGCGGCGCCCCGCCGAAGAGGGACACTTTCTTGAGCTTGCCGTCGGCGAAGAAACCTATAGAGCGGCCGTCAGGCGAGAAGAACGGCGTCGCGCCCCCCTCGGTTCCGGAGATCGCCCGGGCCGTGCTGCCGTCGAGGTCACGGATGAAGAGTCTCCTCTCGGACTTCTCCTGGGCGGAGTAAACCAGGCGCCGGCCGTCGGGCGAGATGGCCAGCACACGTCGCGGCACACCGGAGGCGTCGAGCTGGTGCTCGAGTTCTAGCTCGAGATGGATGGAATGGCCGGAGATCGCGGGGCTTGAGGTGGGAAGGAACCGTGCCAGCCCGAGCCCCACCGCCAGGGAGATCAGGACCGCGGCGGCCAGGAGACCGTAGCGGCTGCGCGTCGGCGGGCTCACCTGCTCTGGCAACTCGGGCGAGCCGCTCCTCGACTCCTCCAGCTCCAGGCGCGCGTCACCGGCGTGCTGCAGCCGTTGCCTGAGGTCCTTCTCGAGGCAGCGCCGCAACAGGCGCCGGAGCGCCGGCGGCGTCTCCTGCGGCAACGACTCCCAGTCCGGCTCGCGCGTCACCACCGCCGCGATGATGTCGGTGATGGTCTCCGCTGTGAAGGTCGGGCGGCCGGTGAGCATCTCGAACAGTACGCAGCCGAACGCCCAGAGGTCGGCCGTGCGTCCCACCGGCCGGCCGCGCGCCTGCTCCGGGCTCATGTAGGCCGCCGTGCCCAGGAGGGTCCCTATCATCGTGCCTGCCGAGGTGATGGTGGGCGACAGCGACGCCGAGGCACTTCCTGAAGCCGCCTCGGGCACCAGCGCCTTGGCCAGGCCGAAGTCCAGCACCTTCACGGTCCCGTCGGACCCCACCATGATGTTGGCCGGCTTGAAGTCGCGGTGGATAACGCCGGCTTCGTGGGCCGACACCAGTGCCGCGGCGAGTTGCATCCCGACGGCGATGGCCTCGTCCACGGAGAGCGGTCCGCGCCGGAGCT
>JAPULH010000082.1 GCA_027295155.1 Gemmatimonadota bacterium | reverse complement strand
CGAAGACGCCACTCGGATCGAGAACCGCCCTCGGTCACGCTCACGACCTCCAGATCCAGGCCGAACTCGGAGAGCGCCTGTGTGCACATCCCGCACGGCGGCGTCGCTCTGTGCGCGTCCGTGACGATCGCGATGCGGGTGAACCGCCGGGCGCCCGCGGCCACCGCGGAACCGAGCGCCACGCGCTCGGCGCAAAGCGTGACGGGGAACGAGGCGTTCTCCACGTTGCAGCCCTCGAACACCCGACCATCCGCCGTCTCCAGAGCGGCCCCGACGAGAAAGCCCGAGTAGGGCGCGTAAGCCCGTTCCCTCGCGTGGCGGGCGGCGTTCACCAGCTCCTCGACCGCCCGGCGCGAGCTCATCTCGCTCAGGCGCTCAGCCATTCTCGATGGCAACGCGAGGCAGCCTCGGACTCAACCCTGTCAGGATCTCGTACTCGATCGTCCGGCACTCGGACGCCAGTTCCTGCAACGTGATCTCCTCGTCTCCATCACATCCCAGCACGGTGGCGATGTCGCCCACGCCAACATCCTGAAACCCGGTCACGTCCACGACCGTGACGTCCATGCACACGGCGCCCCGAATCGCGGCCCGTCGGCCCCGGAGCAGCACCGAGCCTCGATTCGACAGCTCCAGGCGAAGCCCATCGGCGTAGCCGATGGCCAGCGTGGCCAGCCGCGACCGCGCGCTCGCCCGATAGGTAGCGCCGTAACTGACCGTCTGACCCGCCGGAACGTCCCGGACGTCGATCACACGCGCGCACACCGACACGACGCGCTCGGGCACCAGGTTCGAGCCGACACCGCCGCCGTACAGGGCGATTCCGGGCCGGATCATGTCCGGGGCGAACTCCTTGTACCGCAGCGCCGCCGCGCTGTTCGCGGCGTGGGACAACCCGGGATCGATCCCGGCTTCACGCAATCCTTGTAGGGCCGTCTGGAACTCCCGCCACTGCCGCCGCGTCGCCGCTTCGTCCGAGTCGGCCGAATGGAAGTGCGTGAACGTGCTCGCGAGCGAGAGCGGGTGCGCGGCCAGGACTCGACCGAGCTCGCCCGACCAGGAGCGAACGTCGCCTGCCGGCAGTCCCAGCCGTCCCATGCCGGTATCCAGCTCCAGATGCACCGGAAGAGCGCGCGCCGTCCGAGAGGCGGCGACCCCGAACGCTTCCAGCGCCGCCAGGCTCGTGATGGCCGGCTCGAGCCCGTGCTCCAGGAGGTCCGCCGCATCGTGAGACGGCAGAGGGGAGAAGACCACGATTCGGCCCGCATACCCCGCCGAGCGGAGCGCGGCCCCCTCGTCGGCCGTGGCGACGCCCAGGGCCCACACATCCAGCGGCGACACGGCGCGGGCGACCCGCCAGGCCCCGAGACCGTACCCATCGGCCTTGACCATGGGCAGGAGGCGGCACCCGGGCCTCAGGCCGGCCAGGCGTTCGGCATTCCGGCGGATCGCACCCAGGTCCACCTCCACCCAGGCCCGGCGCCGGTGGTTTGACTCCGCTTTCAAAACGCGCCTAGTATACCCCGGCCATGCCGAGCGAGCAACGTAAGTCGCGTGACGGAACCGGCTTCTCGGAAGCAGGTGATCCTCTGCGCCGGGCCTCCCGCGTCCAGCAGCACGCCGCCACCCTGAACTTCGATTGGCCAGACGTCTACGGCGCGATCGCCAAGCTGAGGGAGGAGATCGCGGAGCTGGACGGCGTTCTCGCCGCCTCCGCTTCAGCGGGCGAGCGAGGGACCGCCGACGAGGAGGTGCGGGATGAGATCGGCGACCTGCTGTTCGCGGCCGTGAACGTGGCGCGGTTGGCAGGCGTTCCAGCCGACGATGCGCTCGCGGACGCTACGACGAAGTTCGAACGAAGGTTCGGCGAGTTGCTCGGCCTGGCCGGGCGTCTGGGCATGGATCCCCGGGCGGCCTCTCTCGAGGAGCTGGAGGCTCTGTGGCAGCGGGTGAAGGCCGACGAGGGGTGAAGGCCGACGAGGGGTGAAGCCGGTCGGCAGCTCGCGCCTAACGCTCCACGGTCGGCGCCGACGCCGGCCGGCGCGCTCCCACCCCACCTCCCGGGCGAAGAAGCGGCTCCACCTCCGCTGCGAAACCCCCTCGCAGCAGCGCCAGCGTCTTCTCTGCCGACACCCCGCCGCCGAAATACGGGCCCTGAGCAAACCCACACCCGAGGTGAAAGAGGGACGCCAATCGCTCGCGCGAATCCACCCCGGCAGCGTGGACCTCGGCGTCGAGGATCCTCGCCAGCTCGACGACCATCCGGGCCACCAGCCACTTTCGTGGCGCGACCGAGGCACCGGTCAGGAAGGCCCGCTCGATTCTGAGGGCGGCGGGCATCAGCTGGTGCAGGTGCGGAAGAGACGAGCTCGTCCCGAACGCGTCGATCACCACTCCCACCTCCAGCGCCCCAAGGCCGGCCAGTACCTGAGCGGCTTGCGCGGGTGACCGCATGAGCACGCTCTCTTCGACCACGAAGCGGAGCCCTCGGCCCTCCAATCCCGTGGCGGTCAGGGCATCCCATGTTGCCGAGACGAGCTCCGGACCGAAGAACTGCTCCGAGGTCAGCAGCGGCGCAGCGTAGGGGAGCGTACCCGGGGCCAGACTCTGCCACTCCAGCGCCTGACGACACACCTGCTCCAGCGTCCAGGACAGGAGTACGGAAGCCGCCCGACCGGAACCCGACTCGGGAAGGAACTCCTCCGGCGCCAACACCCCGCGCTCGGGATGCTTCCATCGGACGTGAGACTCGAAGCCTGCTACCCGTCCGGAGGCCAGCGAGACGACCGGACGGTATTCGAGGAGCAGCTCACCATCCTCGACGGCCCGTTCGATCTCCCGATCGTCCACCCGTCCGGGGCGAAGGCGCGTTTGGCCGGCCAGGTCGAAGACGCGGGGACGCTCGTCTCCGAACGCACGGGAGGCTCTGAGCGCGGCAAGCGCGTCCTGAAGAATCGACTCGCCGTGCTCGTACGAAGCGGCACTCAGCGCCAGGCCGATGTGTGCCGATACGGACACCTCATCGGTTTCCGCCCGATACGGGCCGCAGATGGCGCTCTGAAGCCGCTCCGCGGCCTTCCTGGCGTCATCCAGCCCCTCCGTGTCCTCCAGGATGATCGTGAACTCGTGCTCCCCGGTCCGGGCGATCGTGTCGGCAGGGCGCACGGCCGCAACCATCCGACGACAGAGAGCGAGCAGAAGCTCCTCGGAGGCCCGGAGACCCAGCTCATCCCGCAGATCCTTCATGCCTTCCAGGCCCACGCAGGCCACCGCGAACTGCAGCTCCGGATTGCGTTGGCACCGCCGGAACGCCTGCTGCAACCGGTCGAGAAGCAATCGGCGTCGCGGGAAGCCCGTCAGAGCGTCGTACATGCCGTCGCCGGCCGGCGCGCCGCTCACCCTCAGCTGAGCCGCCATCCGGTTCAGCTCCACCGCCTGCGCCCGAGCTTGCCGGGCCGCGGCCTGCACGGCTCGCCGAGCCTTCTCGCTCTCGGCGATCACCTCTAGCTGCTTCGCCGTGAACTCAACGGCCTCTGCGAGCCCGGGAGGCATGGGTCCGGGCTCTGCGGCAAAGAAGGCAAGCACCGCAGCGATCTCTTCACCCGCGAAGATCGGGATGGCGTACGCCGCCCGCAGTCCAGCCTCCATCGCCGCTTCGGCTTCCGGCAACTCCGCGTCCGTCGCGAGGTCTTCGACGGATACCATCGATCCGCCGGCCAGCACGCGCTCCACGAGCCCGGCGCCTGGCTGCAGGATCGCCCTCGCCGGGTCGTCGTCCGCGAGGTGCCAGACCTCGACCCGGTTGTCGCCTAACGGGTCGACAAGGCCGTACCCCACGGGCCAGCCGGCAAACGAACACACGCGGTCGAGGACCCGCGCCATCGCCTCGGCGAGACCCGCACCGGACACCGCGCCGGCTATTTCCTGGTACAGGCCGAGGACCTCCCCAACGCCGGCATCGGCCGTTTCGGTTGTGGCCGTCTTGTGCTTTCTGCTCATTCGCCCGATCGCCCCACGTCTTCGCTTTTCGCCGCGATCCGTGCGTGTTGCTGCACGAAGAGCCTGGCGCACTTCAGCCTTACGGCGGCGGGGCCTCCCGGCTCCGGCCGCACGAGGCTGCGACTTCGCGGCAACCCGTGCTCATGCCCTCTCTCGCGCGCTCGCGACCCACGCCGTCGCGAGGCGCCGCGTTCAGAGGGTTGTGCAAGCAGAGTTCCAGCTGCCACGCGGCGGGCCGGGAAGCGCCAGGCGGCGGGCCGTGGCCCATGGCGAATGACGAGGGGAGGGAACGCTTCCGGTTAACCTCCTCCGCCCCCTTTAAGTGTACACCTGCTCAGTTAGACGGATGAGCGAGAGAGGGTCTTCG
>JAPULH010000081.1 GCA_027295155.1 Gemmatimonadota bacterium | reverse complement strand
CGCTGCAGCTTGTACACCGCTTTCAGGTAATCCTCGGCGGCCCGGCTGGGCAGTTTGGGGACGGCTGGCATCGGCGGTCAGGGCTCCTCGGGCGGCTCTGCGTCAGGCCGGCACGAAGCTCGTGTCCTCATCCAGCCCGCTGATGAAGCCGGCGATCAGGGCAGCGGTGTGCTCCACATCGGACATCGCGATGATCTGGTTCGGCGAATGCATGTACCGGTTCGGAAGCGAGACGATCCCGGTCGCCACGCCGGATCTCGACGTGAAGATGGCGTCCGCATCCGTCCCGCTCCCGGCGGGCGAGGCCTGCACTTGATAGGGGATCTTCTCCCGCTTCGCCGTCTCCACCAAGCGCTCGAACACGACGTGGTTCACCACTGCACCCCTAGACAGGACGGGACCCTTGCCGAGCTTGATCTCGCCGTGTTCCTTGGCATCCACGGTCGGGTGGTCCGTGGCGTGGGTGACGTCGATGACGATCGCCGCGTCCGGTGCCACGCCAAAGCTGCTCATGCGGGCGCCCCCGCCTGATGCGTAGCCGACCTCCTCCTGCACGGTCGCCACCGCCACCACCTCCGCGCTCGACTTCGATTCGACCACAAGCCGGAGAGCCTCGAGCGCCACTACCGCACCGATGCGGTCATCGATCGACCGGGCCGCGACAAGCCCGTCACCGAGCTCGAGCGTGTCGGAGCGCACGACGGCTACGTCGCCGATCGCCACACGCTCTCGTGCTTGCTCACCGCTCGCCGCCCCGATGTCGACCCAGAGATCCTTCAGCTTGGCCGCTTTCTCGCGGTCCGCCCGATCGATCAGATGGATCGCCCGGCGCCCGATCACGCCAGCCACCGGCCCATCCCTGGTGAGGATCTCCATCCGCTGGCCCACCAGGACCTGAGCATCCCAACCACCGACCTCCTTCACCCACAGGAACCCCTGGTCATCGATGTAGTGGATCATGAGGCCAATCTCGTCTATGTGGCTGGCCAGCATGACCTTGGGGCTTCCGCCTTCGTTGATCTGTGCGAAGCTGCTCCCGTAGATGTCGCTCCAAGTTCGATCTGCAAACTCGTCGGCCAGCGAGCGCCAGGCCGCCGCGGCTTCCATCTCGAAGCCCGACGGGCCCCGCGCATCGAGTAAACGGGTGAGGCTATCTCTGACGCTAGTGCTCACGAAGCTCTCCGGGATCGTCTTGGCAACTCCAGGGGTCCGGGATCACCCCGGGGGCATCGGCGGCCCAAGTTAGACGAGCGACGCGGAAGCGGCAATCAAGTCAGTCGCAACCCTCCGCCTCCTCCGTGTCGACCTCCCCCAGCAATGTGCGCAGCCGCTCCTCCAACCGGTCGGAACGCGCCGGCTTGACCCCGCGGTCGTGAAGGTAGTCCAGAAACGCCTGCTCGAAGTTGAAGTACGGGTAGCAGCGCTTGCACATCTCGATGTGGCGGCGAACCCTCTCACTGTAGTTCGGCGGCAGCTCACCATCCAGGTACTCGAACACGCTCTTCATCGCGTCTTCGCAGCCCAGCGCTCCTCCCGCCGCCGAACCGCCCCCCCGATCCACACCCTGCCCCGGCGGTCGCTGGTCGTCTGTCATCTCGTCATTCCCCCCGCCGGATGTAGCCCATTTCGACGGCGTAGCTGTACAGCCGCTGCTGGAGCCTGCGTCTCGCCCGAAAGAGGCGCGACTTCACGGTGCCCACCGGGATCTCCAGGAGCTCCGAGATCTCCTGGTAGCCAAGCCCCTCCAGATCCGCCAGGACCACCGGAACGCGGAAGTCCTCCGGAAGCTCCTCGATCGCCCGGATCACTTCCTCATCGACGATCCTCTCGAAGAAACGGCCCTCGGGGTCAGTTCCCTGGAGCTGCGGGTAGATCGGCCGCTCGGCGACCTCATCGAACTCCACGGGTACCGGACGCTTCTGTGTCCGGCGAAGATCGTTGATGAACGTGTTCCGAAGGATCGTGGTGAGCCACGCGCGGCAGTTCGTGCCGGACTGGAAGTTATCCCAGGCCCGGTACGCTTTGAGCATCGTGTCCTGAACGAGATCCTGAGCGGCCGCATCGTCGCCCCCGGTGAAACGGAGCGCCAGACCGTATAGGCCGTCCAGGTGGATGAGCGCCTCGGCCTCGAACCCTTCGCGCTTCTCGCTCACTTCACGCGCTCACGGCCCGGGCGCGACGAACAGGGAGTCCGCCAGGTCGGGGTTGATCCCCACATCGTCGATCCGGAGCTCCTTCGTGCGCCGTCCGTCCACCTCCCAGGTTCGCGTCCCGACGTACATCATCGGAGGGGCCGAGCGGAAGTCCTCCCACACCGTGCGGGATCGCTTCTCCTTTCCCTGCTCGATGTAATGGACCTCTTCAGGGAAGGCATCAGCATCGTTGAAGTAGTAGAAGTAACGGTCCCCGGGGTGGGCGCCGATCTCGCTGCCGAAGGAAACGGCCACCTCGTATCCGTCCTCCGTCCTCCGAGCCCGCCGGTTCACACCCGGATCCCACAGCTTGTACGGGAGGCCAAACCAGTAGAACACATCCCTCCCCACATACTCAGCCTCGGCCGCCGCCGGGTGATCGGCCGGTAGCGGGTAGCCGTTGAGCGTGGCCCAGGCCGTATCGCCCGTAAACACCTGGACGTAGAGGCCTTCGGCTTCCGGCCGCTCGATCCTCGCCTCCTCACCGCGGGGCGTCTTGCGCAGCTCGACCCGACGCGGCCGCATCCAGCGCACCGAGCCCGCTGAGTCGTACAGCACCGTGTTGACGGTGTAACGCGCCGACCGCACGGCGTTCCACGCCTCCATCCCACCCGCCGCCGACGTCCATGCCCGGATGATCGAGTCGGCTAGCGTTTCCTCGGGAGTCATGCCCGGACGCCGAGCCTCTCCGGCTGGCCCAGGCTCCGCATCGCCTCCCGAACGACCACATCCACCTGCCAGCGCGAGCCCCACGAGCACAGCTCCCGCCAGCCGGTAAGTCGGCGTTTTCGAGGTTCTTCTCTCTTTATTCTGCTGGGGGTTCATCCGTACGTGGCCTGACGGCTGTCGCCATCGCCATGGGTTCGGAACCGGTGCGGCACCGTTGCACGCTACGCGCGGACGGCCTCGGGCCGCCAGACCCGGCTCACCGGGAAGAACCGTGGCCTGAGCGCGGGGGTTCCTTTCTGCGCGCGGCCGCACGCCATTACTTCGGACAGGCTCCTAGCCCTCGAGCCGCGAGAGCAAGGAGCGGAGGGAATCCGGCGAGAGGGGAGCGCGCGCCTCGATGAGGAAGCCGCTGAGATGGATTCGCTCCACGCTCTCGAAGCCCGCGAGGCCCTCAGCCTCGGCCGCGTCGTCGATCTTGCGGTTCGCACGCACCGCGTCCCGAGCCTGCGCGGCATCACTCACCTCCGCCGGCGACTGCCTCAGGTTCAGCGTGTGGCCCGAAGCAAGCTGCTGCGCGGTCCAGACGACCGGCGTTCCCTCCACATCGCGGGCAAAGATGGACAGAATCGGAAGGCCTTCCACCGTCCGAAGCCGCCCGCCGAGCAGCGTCTCGGCCCGTGCGCGATCCACGGGCGCCCAACCGGGCGGACCATCCGCCGGAACCGCAGCGGTAGCGCTGAGCCTCGCCATCTTCGCCGCCGCACCCTCGCCGGCGGCGAGCGGCTGCGTCGGCTGCTCCTCGGCGGGCTTCGCGATCGCGGGCGGCTCGGCAAGCTGCTCCGTCCCCGCAACCCGATCGAGCTCCGCGAAACGGCCGGCCGTTTCGGTGTCGATCATCCCTCGCGCCAGCCAGCCCCCCGTGAGCGCGACCGCGATCGTCGCGGCCCAGGCGAGCGACTCCGGCCTGGGCCCGAAGCTCCACCGGCCAGGCGGCCGATCGGTCCGGGCACGACCGAGCTCCTGGATCGGAGGGGGAGCGAGCGAGGGCGGGGCGGCGACTCGCAGGAGCGAGTGGGCCCGGTCGCGCACCAGCCGGGCAGCCTCGAGCCGCGCGCGGCAATCCGCGCAGCCCTTGACGTGAGAGCGCACATCGGAGGGCTCGGCGTCCGCCAGGTCCTCGACGCTGCCGTCCAGGAAGGCGTGCAGCTGACCGTCAGTCAGATGCGACATCTCGACGCTCCTGCTCCTCGTATGCGGTCACGAGCCGGCTTCGCGCACGGGCTAGCGTGGTCCCGATCGCGCTCCGAGCGAGCCCGGTGTTCGCCGCGATTTCCGTGTAGCTCAACCCTCCATCCCACATCAGGAGCACCTCTCGATCCCTGTCGCTCAGCCGCTCGAGAGCCCGCCGGACAGCCTCGACTCGCTCCCGCCGCTCCGTGTCCGCCGACGGAGAGGACGCGGCAGGCGGGTCCGCCTCGATCTCCGCCCGGACCAGCTCGAGGTGCCGGCGGCGACGAACGGCGCTTCTGGCCTCGTCCCGGGCCAGGTTCGATGCCACGGTGAACAGCCACGCGCGGGGATTATCGGGATCGTGCCGCAGCGCCCTCACAAACGCCTCCTGGGCGAGATCCTCCGCCCGCTCCGCGTCCCAAACCTTCCTGTACAGAAAGCGGACGAGATCGCCATACATCGCCTCGTACAGAGCGGCCCAGTCGGTCGGCATCTACCCCTATCCCGCCGCGCTCTCTCGAGAACCAGGACGATCGTGTCTGCCCGGCTTGCACACGGCCGCCGCGCGGGGGCTCAAGGATCCTCGACGCGCACGATGCGCCCCGACATGAGCTCGGCGCCGGTCGCCAGGCGAACCGAGGCAGAGAGCAGATAATCGCCCTCGGAAAGATCGGGAATCTGCACTTCCAGGAAGCGGGCGACCGGCCCCGGGCCGCCCACGCTCTCCTCCCGCCACTCCAGGCTGACCGTGGGGTCTTCATCTCTCGCCAGCCCGATCCATTCGGCGGCCCTGCGGAGGAGGCTCTTGCGGGGCTTCGTCAACGACACCCGCACGTCAAGCTGCGTGCCCTCGCGCACCCCATACAGCTCCCACAGGAGGGCCACGCGCTCCCCGGGCCGCACTCTCGTCGAAGGACGCACCAGGTCCAGCGCCTCTTCCAACGATCCCGGAACGGCCTGGGACGGGACCGGGTCCAGCAGCAAGATGTCCGATATCGCCGGCCCGTCGTGGAACGCCGCGATCCGGCGACCCAACCGGACTCTCGCCGCCCGGCCAGCCGAGGCCGCGAGCGCCTCGATGGCGAGCACACACGTTTCGGGTGGCGCGAGCATGGTCAGCACGCCCCGGCGATCGGCCGTCTCGGACTCGGCGACTCTGGAACCGCCGGACTCGCGGCTGCACACGAGCGCGACGCGGAGGGGAGTGTCCGGTGGAAGCGAGTCCGTCGTCCACTCGTACGCTCCGATCAGGAACGCCGAGTCCCCCCTACGGAAGATGGCCAGCTGGTGCTCGAAGCCGTCCTCCTCATCGTCGAAGGACGACGCGTACTTCGGGAGGTACTCCTCGTGCGGCCGTCTCGGCTCGAGCTCCCAGTCGGCCGGCGCGATCGTCGCGAATTCGCTGACGAGATCGGCCAGGGGAAGGAAACGAAAGCTCCGGTGGGGGTCGTGGCCGGTGATCGAGGGACGGCGGCGACCGGCCGAGTAGACCGGCTGCCGCCGCCGTGACCAGCTCTGCGGCCATCCGTAGCGGATCAGGATCTCCTCAAGATCGGGACCCCACGCAACCCCGTAAGGTGAAGCGGCTCCTGGCTGAAGGCGGTTGAGGACGTGGCGGGAGAAGTGCTCGGTGCGCCGATCGTTCCCGGGCACCATGTACATCGGATCCGCGAGCCACCAGATCCGTCGCTCGAGCGCCTCCCGTCGCTCGCAGCTGAGATCCTCGTACGAGTCCAGAAGATCGCCCTCGAGCAGATCGGAGAGATCGCGCCACCGGCACCTCTCCTCGGCGAGCATGGAGGCGAGCGCGACGGCGTAGTGGGAATCGGCCGCGGCGTACGCCCCGAGCGCGTGCATCGCGTAGCCCATCAGTGCGCTGCACCACCAGGCTTCCGCCGCGCACACGGCCGCCACCGACCGAGCTTGCTCGAGGCGTCCAGCCTCGACCAGATAGCGCACGCGCTGGCCGGCAACCCACCAGTCAGCCGGTGACAGATCGGACGATCGCCGGAGGATGGTGAGCAGCTCCTCCCGGGCCGCCTTCACCTTCTCCCTCTCGGGTCCCGGATCGAAACCTGGATTCTCATCGTGCCAGAGGCAGAAGCGGCCCACCACCTCGTCGCACCGACGGGGCGTGGGCCCGTTCCACCAGGGTAGGCTCCTCCGCCTCTCTCGCTCGAAGGAGCGTTGAGCATCGCGGGCCGCGTCGGCGGCAGCCTTCGCCACCCGCTGTGTGTCTCTCGCCACCCGCTGCGCGTCAGGGAGGGCGACGGCGAGAAGCACGGATCGGGCGCCAGGCGGCGACCACGCCGACGCAAGCGCCATCAGCGCGAGGGAAGCGACCGCACTCAACCTTACGACGCGCATCGTGAAACCACCGTGGGGCTTACCGAGAGGCAGCCGCCTCGTCTATGACCCGGCCGTCCTCGTCGATGAGACGGCCGTCCGCGTCGATGAGACGGATCGGCCCCAGGCCAAGCTCACGAAGCGGATCCTTGATCGCCGTGCGATCACCGACCACCACCCAGACGAACCCGTCCGGAACGATGATCTCGCGGGCGGCCGCCGACAGCTCGGCCACGTCGAGCGCCCGCAGCTGCCGGCCATACCGCTCGTAGTAGTCGTCCGGCAGGCCGAACGTCACGATCTCCGTGATTCCACCCTGGACCTCTCCGTTCGTCTCCCACCGGCCCGCCATGCTGCGCGTCTCCAGCTCCTGGACCTTGCTCAGCTCCTCGCTGGTGATCGGCTCAGGGCCGAGGATCCCCCGGAGCTCGGCGAGCAGCTCGCGCAGCGACTCGGAGGTTCGGTCGGTCTGCACGGGTGCGTACACGATCAGCGGACGCTGGGCCTTGGTGTCCGGTATGAAGGTGAACGCGCCGTAGGCCCAGTGCTTGTCCTCGCGGAGGTTCATGTTGATGCGAGAGGTGAACGTCCCTCCGAGGATGTTGTTGACCGTCTCGATCGCCACCTCGTCCGGGTTCGCCTTCGGCACGATCAGGCTGCCCCCTATGATCAGGGACTGAACGGCGTCCGGGCGATCCAACAGATAAACCACCGAACCGCTGCCGCCCGAGACCTCCCCGATGTTCTTCGGGGGCACGTCACCCGGCTCCCACTCCGCGAAGAGCCGTTCCAGCTTGGGCAGCAGCTCAGCCAGGGTCACATCTCCGACCACGACGAGCTGGGCGTTGTCCGGCCTGAACCAGGTACGGTGGAAGTCGACCAGGTCCTCTCGAGTAATGCGGGCCACCGACTCCTCCGTGCCGGACCCCGTCAACGGATTGGAGTAGGCGTGGCCCTCCCCATACAGGAGCGCGGGCAAGATGCGAAAGGCCATCGTCTGAGGCTGCATCTTCTCGCGCTGGATCCCGGCGAGCTGCTGTTTCTTCAGGCGCTCAAAGTCCGCCTGCGGAAAGACCGGGTTTAGGATCACATCGGTATAGATCTCGAGCGACGCGTCCAGGTTTCCCGTGAGTGCCGACAGAGAAACGCTCGAGGCGTCGAGACCGGATCCCGTCCGGAGCTGCGCACCCAGCATGGCCAGCGCATCGCTGATCTCGAGCGCGGAACGGGTCCCCGTACCCTCATCCATCATGTCCAGCGCGAGGTCCGCGGTGCCCGGGAGCCCGAACTGGTCCGCCGCAAAACCGGCGTCGACGAGGAGGTTGAAGCTCACCAGCGGGACGGCGTGGCGCTCAGCCAGGATCACCTCCAGACCGTTGGCGAGGCTGGCCCGCTGCAGCTCCGGGAAGTGGACGTCGGGCGCCGGGCCAGGATCGGGTACTGCCGATCGGTCGGCATCCTCCTGGGCGACCCGGAACTCGGGATATGGATGCACCTCGAGAACGTACACGCCGTCGCTCAGCCACTCGCGGGCGGCGGCAAGCAGGTCGTCGGCCGTCGCGTTCTGCACCCGGTTCAGGCGGACCTTGTAGTAATCGGGACTGCCTCCGTACACCTGGCTCGTCGCGAGCACGTCCGACTTCCCTCCGAAACCGCCGATCCGCTGGGCGCCGCGGACCAGGCGAGCGCGGTACTGCGTCTTGACCCGCTGGAGCTCCTCTGCCGTCGGGCCCTCCAGGAGAAAGCGTTCCATCTCCTCGTCGATCGCGGTCTCCACGCCGGAGAGGTCCTGACCCGGTCGGGCCGTGCCGCGGATCTGGAACTGACCGCCGATCTCGCGAAGCGAGACGAACGCGAAGACGTCCGTGGCGATCTGATCCTCGTACACGAGGCGCTTGTAGAGTCGCGATGACTTGCCTTGCGCCAGGACGTCACTCACCAGGTCGAGGTAATCCGCGTCCGCGGAGCCCCACTCCGGGACGTTCCACACCATGTAGATCCGCGCCTGGGGGACCCGGTCCTGCACCGTCTGGCGCTTCTCGCCCTGCATCTTCGCGATCCACCGCTGGGGCTTCGCCACGGGCGGACTCGCCGGGATGCTGCCGAAGTACTTCTCTACCTTCTCCTTCGCCGTTTGGGCGTCGATATCGCCGGCGATGACGATGACGGCGTTGTTGGGCCCGTAATACTTCTTGAACCACTCCTTCACATCCTCCAGCGTGGCCGCACTTAGATCCTCCATGACGCCGATCGTGGTCCACGAGTACGGGTGGTCGCTCGGGTAGGTGCTCTCGCTGAGCAGTTGCCGGACCACGCCGTAAGGCTGGTTCTCGCCCTGGCGTTTCTCGTTCTGGACGACACCGCGCTGCTCGTCCAGCTTCGCCTGATCGATGGCGCCGAGCATGTGGCCCATCCGATCCGACTCCATCCACAAAGCCATGTCCAGCGCCGGCGTGGGCACGTTGGCGAAGTAGTTGGTTCGGTCCGGGTTCGTGGTACCGTTCATGTCGGTCGCTCCCGCCCGCTCGAACGGCCCGAAGTACTCGTCGTTATAGTTCTCGGACCCGTTGAACATCAGGTGCTCGAAGAGGTGGGCGAAGCCCGTCCGGCCCCGCTTCTCGTTCTTCGATCCGACGTGATACCAGACGTTTACGGCGACGATCGGCGCCCTGTGGTCCTCGTGCACGATCAGCGTAAGCCCGTTGTCGAGCACAAACATCTCGTAAGAGATCTCCACCTCATCCGCCTGGCCGGTCCCCTGGGCGTACGCCGGCTGGCGCGCCCCTAGGAGGACGGCAGAGAGGACGAGCACGCAGTACGCTCGCTTGCTCCACATCATCTCGTTCTCCTTCACTTCACCTGTTTTGTCAACTCGCGCGGCGGCCGACCTCCGCTCCGCCGCAGGATGCTGCCCTGCTCACAAGCGAGCGCGCACGAGCGCGGAAGGCAAGCCCCGAGCGGGGCCGCTAGCGGTGCTCGCTGGCGCCCGAGCTTCCCATGTCATACCTGCGTATTCGAGCGATGAGGAAAGGCGGGACGGCCATGGGACAGTTCTACATCCCCATCATCGTGGGGAGCACGCGGCGGGATAGGCAGACCCCGAAGGTCGCCCGCTTCGTGCGACGGCGACTCGGCGAACGGGAAGGCGTCTCCACGGAGTTGCTCGACCTCCTTGAGTACGATCTCCCAATCATGGAGGAGCGACTGCGCGTTCGGGAGGACCCCCCACCCGGGCTGGAGGAGTTCGCGGGACGGGTCGGCAAGGCAGACTCGCTGGTCATCGTCACGCCGGAGTACAACAGCGGCTACCCAGGCGTGCTCAAGAACGCGCTCGACTACCTTCTGCCGGAGTACCGGCGAAAGCCCATCGGCATCGTCACGGTCTCGGCCGGGCCGTGGGGAGGCCTCAGCTGTCTTTCCCAGCTCCGTCAGGTGACGCTCGGGCTCGGCGCGTTCCCGATTCCTGCCAGCCTGCCCGTTCGACACGTACGGGACGCGTTCGAGGAGGACGGCACCCCGACGGATCCCGCCTACGAGAAGAGCGCCGGGCGGTTTCTCGACGAGCTGCTCTGGTTCACGGAGGCGATC
>JAPULH010000080.1 GCA_027295155.1 Gemmatimonadota bacterium | reverse complement strand
CACGATGGGGAGGCCGATCAAGAGCAGGATGAGCGCCAACGGCGGCACCCAGTCCGGGAGGCCGAGGCCCTCCGTCAACGTCTGGGCCACCTCGAAGACGATCCAGGAACTGACGACGTAGATGCCCAGAACCTGCCACAGCGAGCGGCGGTGGATCTCATGGATCAGCTTCTTGAAGCCGGACATGCCGATCACCTCGGGCAAGCGTCAGCTCACACATTGTGTGCCTTCGAGGAAAGCTCGTTCAGGTGCGCGGGTGCAGCAAGACGGATCGTGCTTCGAGCTGGGGCTGTTGCTGGGGCTGTTCGCGTACGGAAAGGCCCCGAAAACTGCATTTCGGCTTCCGGGGCTGGTCCGTAAACGGTCCCTAAACTACGGGGTTTAGCAGGAAAAGGGGGAATCTCTGGCTCGCTTGCAAAGCAGGTGCTCTCCCAGCTGAGCTACGGCCCCTGAGCTTTTCGTCCGAGTACTACGCCTGAGCCGGCGCGCATGTTCGCGACCAGCGGGCATCGAGGCGGCGAAGGTCGAGCTCGCTTGCGATGGCCAGCGCCTCGCGATACTCGGAGGGTCGAAGCCGGCGATGGATCTCGGGATAGCGCTCCGCGCTGACTTTTCCCGCCGGGTAGTACTGGTCCATCAGATTCACGTAGGTATCCGGCCCGAGCTCGGCAGCCACCCACCCCAGGATTGCGCGCGTCTCATCCAGACAGCCGGGCATCACCAGGTGGCGAAGAAGCAGGCCCCGTCTGGCCAGCCCATCGGCACCGATCACAAGCTGCCCGACTTGGCCGAACATCGCCTTGATCGCCGCCCGCGCCGCCTCGGGATAGTCCTCGGCCCTCATGTAGGCGCGGCTCCGCTCCGGCGACCAGTACTTGAAGTCAGGCATGTAGATGTCGACGATCCCATCCATCAGCTCGAGGCTCTCGAGGGAGTCGTACGCGCTGGTGTTGTACACGATCGGAAGGCGGAGGCCGTGCTCGACGGCCACGGCGAGAGCCTCGACCACCTGCGGAACGACGTGCTCGGGAGTCACGAAGTTGATGTTGTGGCATCCTCTCTCCTGGAGCTCCAGCATCATGCCGGCGATCTCCTGCGCCGTCGAGCCCCGCGTCTTCTCGCCCGGCTTCACCGCCTGGCTGATGTCGAAGTTCTGGCAGAAGACGCAGCGAAGATTGCAGTGCGCGAAGAAGATCGTCCCCGAGCCGCTCCATCCGCGGAGGCAGTCCTCCTCCCCGAAGTGCGGAAAGTGGCTGCTGACGACGGCATAGCGGCCCGTCTTGCAGGCGGCCCACTTGTCCTCCAGACGATTGACCGCGCAGTCGCGCGGACACGCCCGGCACTCCGCGAGGGCGCCAAGGGCCCGCTCGACGCGCTCACGAAGCTCCGCGCGGGAAAGACCCAGATACGCTGGGCGGAAGATCTCCATACGGGTTACTTCGCGTTCTCGTAGGCCACCCGACGGTCGCGCCGCCGCCCGAGCTCGGTCGCGTACCGCCTGCCAAGGGTCTCCGCGTTCTGCCGGGCCCACTTGCTGAGCTTAATCCGGCCGGCCGGCGGAGACTCCGTGAACAGCAAGCCCTGGCACAGTCCGTCGATCTCGTCGCGTGTGATCACGATGTCGCGCACCAGCTTGCCGAGGATCCACGCTGCCGCATGCCCGAGAGACGGAGGAATCGGGACGATCGGACGTCGGACGCCGATCGCGTCGGCTATTACACGCACGAGTTGCCGATAGGTCAGGGTCTCGGGACCGATGGCGTCGATGACGTGACTTCCGCTCCGTGCTCCCTCGCTGACGGCGAGCTCGGCAAGATCGTCGACGTGGATCGGCTGCAAGCGGTAGCTCCCGTCGCCGAACACGCCGAACACGGGCAGGCGTCGCAGCGCCCATGCGATGTTGTTGATCAGGACGTCCTGACCGCCGAACAGGACGGCGGGGCGCAGGATGGAGTGCGGCACCCCGAGCTCAACGAGCGCTCTCTCCAGAGCGGCCTTTCCCCGGAAGTACTCCAGCTCCGATCGATCCGACGGGTTCGTGATGCTGACGTGAACGATGCGCCCGACGCCCGCCCTCCGTGCGGCGGCGAAGAGCGTCCGCGTGTTCTCGATGGCCTCGGAGTACCGAAAGTGCTTGTGGTTGAAGCGGACCCAGTACGTGTTGTAGAGGACGGCCGCGCCCTGCAGGGACGCCTCGAGTCGATCGGGCCGGTCGAAATTGAACGGGTGAGCCTCGACCCGCTCGCCGAACGGATGGGCGCGATTCGGAGAGTTCGTGAGTGTGCGTACCCGCCGGCCCGCCCGGATCAGCCGAGCGGCGATGTGCCGGCCCGAGTAACCGAAGGCGCCCGTGACGACGTGAAGCTCGTCGGGGGTCCCTGCCATGCTCGATGTCAACCCACTCTCGGCCGCCGCTCCAGCCAGCCGTCAAGCGGTCACGGCCTGCCTTGGCCCGCGCCGCAGGACCGCATCCGCACGGCGGTGCGCCGCGTGCAGCGGTGACTCCTCGCCCGCTCGGGCCTCCTCGAAGAGCTCGAGCAGAATCTCGTGCAGACCCTCTACCCTTCGGCGGATCTCCAGGTCATCGGAGACGCCCTCGGCCAGCGCGCCGAAGGCGATGGCTCCCCCCGCGTTCACGACGTAGTCGGGCGCGTAGAGAACGCCCCGAGCGTGCAGGCGCTCGGCGTCCTTCGGCTCTCCGAGCTGCGTGTTGGCGGAGCCGGCGACGATACGACACGGGAGGGCCGGGATCGTGTCGGCGTTCAGCGTTGCCGCGATCGCGCAGGGGGCGTACACGTCGCACGGGGTCGTGCAGGCGGCGTCGGGTGGCACGACCTCTCCACCGGTCTCCCGCGCCACGGCGGCGGCCCGCTCCTCGTCCGTGTCGCACACGAGCACGCGAGCTCCGGCCTCGGCCGAGAAGCGGGCGAGGGGCCCGCCCACGTCCCCGACCCCCTGGATCAGGATCGAGCGCTCCCGCAGCTCTGCGCTGCCGTCCACGTGCTCGAGGGCGGCCCGGATGCCCGCCATGACGCCGAGGGCCGTGTAGGGGCCTGGGTCGCGCACCTTGCCCGTAAGCGGATCGATCCCGAACACCCACTTCGTTCGCTCGGAGAGGAAGGCCATGTCGCGGGTGGTCGTGCCGAGGTCCTCGCCCGTGCCGAACAGGCCGCCCAGAGAGTTGAGAAGCTCCGCGTAGCGCTCGAGCAGGCCGGTTCGCTCCACCTCGCCCAGCTCGCGCGTGAGCGCGATGACCGTCTTCCCTCCGCCGAACGGGACGTCGATCACCGCCCACTTCCGGGTCATTCCCTCGGCCAGCCTCAGCGCTTCCTCCAGGCCGTCCTCGAGCGTCGGGTAGCTCCGCATCCGCGTGCCCCCCAGAGGCATGCCTAACGTGTCGTCGTGGACCGCGACGAAGATCCAGGCGTCGGTCGGGCCGTCGTGATGGGTGAAGACGCCGAGGCCGTCCCAGGCCGCCATCAGCTTCTGAGTGAACCTGGACATCGAGACCTCGCGCGGGTAGGGGGTGGGATTCGCTTTGCGGAACTCCGTACATTACCACCGTGAGCCCATCCCATCGAGGCCTCGCCGCCGCCGCCGGCGCCGGATGACCGGGCGCGAGCGATTCGGAACGCGTGCCGGCTTCGTGCTTGCCGCCGTCGGCAGCGCCGTCGGCCTGGGGAACATGTGGCGGTTTCCCTACGTCACGGCCCAGAACGGCGGCGCGGCGTTCGTCGTGCTCTACCTGGCGATGACGTTCGCGATCGGCGTGCCGATGATGCTGGCCGAGTTCGCCGTGGGTCGCCGGGCTCGCGCCGCTCCCGTGCTGGCCCTCCGCCGGGTCGGCGGTCGCGGCTGGGCGCCCGTCGGCGTCATGCTGGTTCTGACCTCCTTCATCATCCTCGCCTACCTATCGGTGGTGGCGGGCTGGACGATCCGCTACGCGCTGGATGCCGCGCTGCGCGGCTTTGCCGCGGCGCCGGGCGAGCGTTTCGCGGTGGTCAGCACCGGAAGACTCGCCATCGCCTACCACCTCCTGTCGATGGGCATCACGACGGCGATCGTGGTGGTGGGCGTCAGGAAGGGAATCGAGCGAGCCAGCCTGGTGTTGATGCCGCTGCTCTTCCTGCTCCTGAGCGGCCTCGCGATCTGGGCGGCCACGCTGCCGGGGGCGATGGCGGGGTACCGCTTCTACCTGAAGCCGTCGCTGGAATCTCTGCTGGATCCCGCCGTCCTCCAGACCGCCGCGAGCCAGGCGTTCTACTCCCTCAGCGTGGGGATGGGAATCATGATCACCTACGCCTCCTACGTGTCGCGGCGGGAGAACCTCAACCGCGAGGCCACGGTGGTGTCACTGTCCGATTTCGCCGTGGCTTTCGGGGCGGGCCTGGTGGTGTTTCCGGTGATCTTCGCGCTCGGTCTCTCCGGGCAGGTGAGCGAGAGCACCATGGGCACGCTGTTCATATCCCTCCCGAGCGCGTTCGCCGCGATGGGGGGCGTCGGGCGCCTGGTCGGCTTCGTCTTCTTCCTGGCCCTCGCCGTGGCCGCCGTGACCTCGGCCGTCTCGCTGCTCGAGGTGGTGACCGCTTCGGTGATCGACCGGTGGGGTCTCAGCCGGCGCATCGCCACGCTCGGCTCGGGTGTGGCGATCGCGCTAGTGGGCCTCGCGCCGGCGTCGTCGCTGGATGCCCTGGCGATCATGGATCGGGTGGCCGGGGAGATGCTCGTCGTGGCGGGCGTGTTCGCCATGTCGCTGCTGGTCGGGTGGCGGATGAAGGATCCGGCGCGAGAGCTCTTGGAGGGAGCCTCTCCGTCGTTTCAGCGGCTCGTGCCGGTCGCGCTCTTCCTGGTGCGGTACCTGATCCCCCCCTTCGTCCTGGTGATCCTGTGGATCAGCGTGCGCGACGCGATCGCCGTCGCGTTCGGGTGAGCGAGCGCCGCGCTCCACCCTCGGCGCGACGGCCCACCGCCCGCGCCTACCATCGCCAGCTGGCTCCGGTCCCCAGGAAGTAGTTCGGGCGCGGACCGTCGAGGCCGAGGCCGACTCGCATGTCGAGCTGGAGGCTCGGTCCGAGCAGGTACGTGACGCCGACGTCGGCGGAGTTGGCGCTCTCCCGACCCGATCCGACCGGGAACGTGCCGAAGTACTCGGCGAAGGTGCCGAGCCGCTCGGT
>JAPULH010000008.1 GCA_027295155.1 Gemmatimonadota bacterium | reverse complement strand
GGCCGGTCGGAGCGCGATCTCTCGTCGCTTCGAACCGGCATCGTGGCCGGCGCGCCGGTAAGCGACGCGCTTGTACAGCAAGCCCGCCGGGAGCTGGTGCCCGATCTGGAGATCGGATTCGGGATGACCGAGACCTCACCCACGGTGTCGATGACCTCGCCCGCAGATCCGGAGGAGAAGCGGAGCGGTACGGTGGGCCGGCCTCTCGAGGGCGTTGCCGTGGAGATCCTGGATGACGACGGCGGGCGGCTCGCTCCGGGGGTGGTCGGCGAGATCGCGGTGAAGGGATTCAACGTGATGCTCGGCTACTTCCGCCAGCCCGGGGAGACGGCGGCCGCGTTCACCGAGAGCGGATACCTACGGACCGGCGACCTGGGTCTGCTGGATGAGAGCGGCTATCTGAGCGTCGCCGGACGCGCGGGCGACGAGATCCTCCGCGGCGGCTATTCCATCCATCCGAGAGAGGTGGAGGACCACCTCAGGTCGCACCCGGCCGTCATGGAGGCGGTGGTGGTCGGGATCCCGAACGAGGTGCTCGGTGAGCTGATCTGCGCTTGTGTTCAGCCCGTCGAGGGTGCGATCATTACGGAAGAGGAGCTGCGCGAGTACTGCCGGTCGGCGCTTGCCGGTTACAAGGTGCCGGATCTCGTGCGCTTCTTGCAGGTATTCCCCATGACACCGAGTGGGAAGGTGCGGCGTGTCGAAGTGGCAGAAACGGTGCGCGCTGAGCTTTTGGACTCGGAGGGCTGACGCTGCCGCATAACGTGTCGTCTCGGCGGAGCGGGTCAGCCCAGCGCTCAGCCGCCGGGTTCACGCCGGGGCTCCGGCGCCCGGAATCCGCCGGCACTGAAGCAAGAGGCCCCGGTCGGCCTCTATGACGAGAAAGGGAGAGACTCCCCGTACCATCCCCCTCGGAGACTCCGAGGGCGAGGTCGGGGGGCCTCTCGCCCGCGACGACGGGTACTCCCGCGGCGGGTTACTTCTGCAGAACGCAAAAGGCGAGAGGTAATGAACGAAGACTACACGGCGGCGCCACAGGCGCCCGCCAGACAGCGACCCCCATCCCAGAACGCCGCCCTACTTATCGACTTCGATAACGTCACCATGGCCATCAGGTCGAACCTGGCCCAGGAGCTACGGAGGCTCCTGGACTCGGACATCATCCGTGGCAAGGTGTCGATCCAGCGTGCCTATGCGGACTGGCGGCGGTATCCGCAGTACGTTGTCCCGCTGTCGGAGGCGTCGATCGACCTGATCTTCGCCCCGGCGTACGGATCCACCAAGAAGAACTCGACGGACATCCGGCTGGCGATCGACGCGCTCGAGATCGTCTTCACCCGCCCCGAGATCGGCACGTTCATCCTTCTTTCGGGAGACTCGGACTTCTCGAGCATGGTCCTCAAGCTGAAGGAGTACGGGAAGTACGTGATCGGCGTCGGGCTCCAGGAGTCCGCCTCCGATCTCCTCATGCAGAACTGCGACGAGTACTACAGCTACAGCAGCCTTTCCGGGCTCACTTCCGTCGCGGACATGAAGCACGTGAGTCTCGGTCCGTGGGAGCTGTGCGAGCGAGCGCTCGAAAGAATGGTTCAGCGCCACGATGTCATGCGCTCGGATCGGCTGAAGCAGGTGCTGATCGAGCTGGATCCGTCGTTCGACGAGAAGGCGATCGGCTTCACCAAGTTCAACAAGTACCTGGCCGAGGCGAGCTCTCGCGGCCTCATCACGCTCCGCAAGCTGGAGAACGGTCAGTTCGAGGTCGGCGTGCCGAAGAAACGGGCCACCGGCGACGGTGCGGGGGTCGTGTACGCGGAAGGACCCGTATCGGACACAGAGGCGGAGGCTCCGAGAGCGCGGCGTCCCTCGCGGGGCCGGGCACGGCGCTCCGGCAAGGCGTCGGCGGAGACCGGGCAGAGGGCCCGGGCAGGACCCGAGCGCGCGCCGGCCGCCCCTGCGGTGACGGATGCTAAGCCGAGCGGGCCGGCCATCGGTCTCAGGGAGGCGTACCAACTGCTGCGTGATGCGGTCGGATCGATCTCGCGCGGCGAGGAAGGTGCTCGGGATTCGGAGGTAAAGCGGGAGATACTCAGGCGCCGCCCCGATTTCGACGAAGCCGCCATCGGGTTCAGCAAGTTCAGCCGCTTCCTGAAGCAGGCCCACGACGAGGAGATCGTGAACCTGGTCAAGGGCGACGAAGGCAGCTACCGCATCTCGCCGGCAGAGGACGAGCAGGAAGCCGGCAAGCAGCGCCGTGGACGCCGCAGCAGCCGGAAGGATGGAGCCCCAGCGGCGAAGCGCGAGGCTCCAGTTCCTGACGCTTCGGCTGCGGACGTTGCGATTGCCCCCGAGGAGGTGGCTGTGCCCGAGGAAGCTGCTGCGCCCGAAAAGGTGGCTGTGCCCGAGGGGCGTGAAACCCGGCCGAGGGCACGGGGCCTCGGCCGGCATCGCCGGGGCGGGCGCGGAGGCGGAACGGCCCAGCCGGCCCTGAAGAAGCCGGTCGGGCCGGCCAAGGAGCGAGAGTCGAAAGAGGAAGAGCCTGCCGACGAGCCCGCTCAGGTCGACCTCGATCTGAAGGCGACCTCGCCTGGTCTCGGTGGCTTCCGGCGGGGCCGCCGGGGGGGTGGAGGTGCGCCGGCCCAGGCGCCCAGGTCAGGCGCCGGCGCGGATCAAAGGGCAGTGGCTTCCGGCCGGAAGGCTGCCCCGGCCGAGCCCGATGCTGTCTCCGGCGACGGCCGATCTGGTGAGCGGGAGGTCGTCGACCGGGACGCGGTCGAGCACATGGTCGGCCACTACAAGGGCGTCGGGCGAAAGACTGCCGAGCGCCTGGTGGAGGAGCTTGGAGCCGGCGTCTTCGACATGATCGACAGCGATCCCCGCCGGATCGGAAAGATCCTCTCCGAGCGGCGGGCGGCCGCGGTGATCGCGGGGCGGGCGGCCGAGCGCGAGGCTGGCGAGTAGCCGGGAAGCGACGGGCCGGGAAGCAACGGGCCGGGAAGCAGACCGGCCGGCGGCCGCGGCCGGTGTGGACCGGGCTCTGAGCCCTCTCTCGAGTGGCTTTTTCGCCCGCCCGGCCCGAAAGGTGGCACGCGACCTCCTCGGCCGCATCGTGGTCTCGGAGAGCCCGGAGGGTCGGGCCAGCGGCCGCATCGTGGAGACCGAGGCGTACACCGGCCCCGAGGACCCCGCCTCTCACGCTGCCGCTCGCATCGGGCGCACCGATAGGAACGATCCCCTCTTCGGCCCGCCAGGGACGGCGTACATCCACCTGAACTACGGTGTGCACTGGTGCCTGAACGTCGTGACGGACCGGGAGGCTCACCCGGCAGCCGTGCTGATCCGGGCGCTCGAGCCGCTGGAGGGCTCCAGGCTCATGCGTGCGCGCCGGGGCCGTGACGAGCTGACGAACGGACCGGGCCGGCTCACCCAAGCCCTCGCGATCGGCCCACACCATCAACGACACTACCTGGATCGACCACCCCTGTGGATCGGCGACGGAGCACCGGTCGCGGACCAGGAGGTGGTGAGAACGGTCCGGGTCGGGATCTCCAGGGCCAGGGGGCGGAAACTCCGATTCTACGTCGAGGGGAGCTCGTGGGTGTCACGCGCCTGAGGGAGCTTCATCACGACGCCTTCGTCTTCGACGGCCACAACGACCTGGCCCTTCGGCTGTTGGCCGGAGAGGACCCTTCGGGAAGGCTCCAGGGCGGGCATCTGGACCTCCCGCGGATGCGCGAGGGGGGGTTCGATGGCGGGATCTTCGCGGTGTGGAGCGATCCGGACGCACACCGTCCGCTCGCCGACGTGCTGGACGGCGTCGCGCGTCTGCGGGTGTTTCTGGAGGAGACGCCCGGCATGAGGCTCGTCCTGACCGCCGATGATCTGGAGGCCGCCGCCGCGGCATCCGGCGGCCACGTTTCCGCCGCCGGGGCATCCGGCGACGTCGCGGCCCTGATCGGGGTGGAGGGGGCGTACGGCGTGGAGGAGCCCTCGGACGTGGACCGTCTGTACGATGCGGGAGCTCGCTGCCTCA
The DNA here is from genome assembly GCA_027295155.1 of Gemmatimonadota bacterium. Classification (GTDB taxonomy): domain Bacteria; phylum Gemmatimonadota; class Gemmatimonadetes; order Palauibacterales; family Palauibacteraceae. The sequence continues at coordinate 200 of JAPULH010000008.1, read as the reverse complement.
CGCTCACCTGGATGGCGCACACCCCCTGGGCGGACGCGTCGGGCCTTCCCCCGGCCCACGGTGGCCTGACGGACGCGGGCCGCCGCATCCTCGCTCGCGCCGAGAGGCTCGGCATGGTCGCCGACATCAGCCACTCGTCCGACGCCACGGCTCGAGATGTCCTGGGGGCGGCGCAGCGTCCGGTGATCGCCTCCCACTCG
>JAPULH010000079.1 GCA_027295155.1 Gemmatimonadota bacterium | reverse complement strand
ATGTCTGATCACGGGGAACGAGGATGGGGCGAAGCACTGCTGCATGAACATCCTCTACTCCCTGCAGCACCTGGGCTACGTGATCCCGCCCCAGGCCGACGCGGCGTGGCTGGGGGAAGCGGGCCCCGGCCCCTCCTACCTCGATCCGGGATCCGGCGGTCCCGAGAACGACTTCACGAACCGGAACACCACGTTCATGACGTGGAATCTCATGCACCTGGCGCGGATGATCAAAGACGCCGGAGGTATCCCGGCGCACGGAAATCAGCGCTCGCTGTGGGAGGCGGGTTGCCGGCCCGACGATCCGAATCCGCTGTACCGGTAGCCGACGCTCGGGTCTACCAGGCGCTTCGGTCTGCTGAGAACTCAGGTCTTCCAGGCGCCGGGGTGCTTCTCCAGGCCGCTGACCTCGTCGATCGCCGCCCGCTTGTGGGCCACTCGGAAGGCCATCCAGATGGCGCCGCCGTAGAGAAGCAGGATCGCGGCGAGCACGAGCCAACCGGAGATCGGACCGATGGCCATCCGGTCCAGGAGCTCGGCGGAGCTTTGGGCCGGTGTCGGATGGATGTGGATCTTCGCCAGCCAGGCCACGAGAATGGCGAAGTAGATCCACAGGTAGTTGCGGTGGAGCCGGATTCCGATCGCCTCGAGAACGCTGAGCTTGAACGTCGGGCAGTCGAGATCCTCCGCCACGAACTCCCCCCAATTCGCGCGCGGGCTGACGAGGTTCCTCCGGATGATCGGGATCCAGAAGTTCTCCTCGATCATCCGCACCCGGGACCGCCAGACGTCGAAGTAGCGAAATCGGCGCGCCTCGAACCAGAGGAAGATCGAGACCAGCAGGAGGGCGAGGAGGAGCGTGACGTGCGAGTGCTCGGGGGTGCTGAACGCGAACGACAGCATCGCGCCGGTCGTGACGATCGCCCAGTTCGTCGTCGGGTCCAGGCGCGCGCGCCAGTGGTCGGCTCGGCCCAGCTCTCCCCGGTAGAAGTGGACCATGGCGCCGATGTACTCGCTCCGGGTGAGCGGGTAGTCCTCGAACTGGGTTCCCGCGGCAGGCTGGGGCGCCTCGACCTGCCCGGGCGCTTGTGGCGACTCGCGCGGATCCGGCGGCCTGACGGGCTCGATCGGATCGGGCGGCCCGGCAGGCTCGATCGGGTTGCTCACGAGGAGTCCGGCGTCGCTGTGCCCCCGCCGGTCTCGCTGGCCCCGCTGGCCCCGCCGGCCCCGCCGGTCGGAGACTCGGGCAAAGAGCCCACGCCGATCTTACGAACGCCGCGGAAGCTCGGATCCTCGACGAATGGCTCGTACCGCGAGACGCCGAGCGTAACCGTGTCGCCGACTGCAACGAGCAGATCGATCTCGGCCACCTGCTTTCGGAATGTGGCGAGAACCGCTCCTTGCTGGCCCTGAACGGTGAGGAGCAGGCGGTTCTCCTCCAGCCGCTTCCCCAGCACCGGGCCCTCGATCGTCTCGTTTCGTCCCCTGAGCCCGCCAGGCAGGTAATCGCCCAGGTAGCGCGGAGCCAAGAGCGCGCCGGCGATGCCCAACAGGAGGCCCAGGAGGAAGAGCAGAAGCCCCGCCCGCTTTTTCGGTGCGGTCACCTCATCGAGATCGAGCGAAGCATCGTTCATGGCGCCGGCCGGTGTGGGGTGAACGTGACGACCTATGGCAGGTCGCTGAAGAACCCTGGCGGGTCGCGTTACGAGCGCCGTGGGTCACAGATCCAAGGCGGCGCGACGACGGCGATACCGTGCGTATCGGAGAGAAGCGGCAACGCCGGAGATGGTCCCACGCCGCCGTAACCCGTAGGGCGCATGGGGGTTGTGGTCGAATACGGCGTCTCTCGTCGTCGACGATGCACGGGGCATCGACTCCTTCTCGTTCCTTGTCTTCAACTCACAAGACCCATGCGCGCGACCCACCAGGGTTCTTCAGCGACCTGCAGGAAAGCTGAACGGGCCTGCCGGAGACGGCAAGGGCTGACACTTCGGGTGTCAGATCGCTTCTCGGCTGTTACTCTGTGCCCGATGCACGGTCGCGAGGACCGCGTTTGGCGGTATGGTGGGGCCGAGAGCTCGGGAACGACTTGAGAACAAAGAGAGGCCGGAGACCGAATGGCGCGACGACGGGTGGTGATCATGGGGGCCGCGGGGCGGGACTTCCACAACTTCAACTGCCTCTTCCGGGAGAAGCCGGAGTACAAGGTGGTAGCGTTCACGGCCGCCCAGATTCCGGACATCGAGGGCCGCCGCTATCCGCCTGAGCTCGCCGGAACGCTCTACCCGGATGGCGTTCCGATCGTTTCGGAAGAGGAGCTGGAGGCGCTCATCGGGGAGCGGGCGGTGGAGGAGGCTTGGTTCTCCTACTCCGACACCTCCCACGAGTACGTGATGCACCGGGCCAGCCAGGTCATGGCATGGGGCGCGCACTTCGTGCTGTGCTCGGCTACGAGCACCATGCTGCCCTCCTCCAAGCCGGTCATTGCCGTGACCGCCGTCCGGACGGGCGCCGGCAAGTCGCAGACGACCCGGTATCTGGCGCGCCTTCTCAAAGAGCTGGAGGTGCGGGTGGTCGTGGTGCGGCACCCGATGCCGTACGGCGACCTCACGCGGCAGGCGTGCCAGCGTTTCGCCACCCACGAGGACCTGGAGCGTCACGGGTGCACGATCGAGGAGCGCGAGGAATACGAACCGCACCTGGACAACGGCTTCGTTGTCTACGCCGGCATCGACTACGCGCGGATCCTGGCGGAGGCGGAGCGGGAGGCGGATCTGATCCTCTGGGATGGGGGGAACAACGACACCCCCTTCTTTCAGCCGAGCCTGCATCTCGTCGTCGTGGACCCGCACCGGGCCGGGCACGAGCGCAGCTACCATCCGGGGGAGACCAACTTCCTCCTGGCCGATCTCATCATCGTGAACAAGGTGGAGACGGCCGCTCCCGATGACGTGGAGCGAGTGCTGGAGAGCTGCCGCCGGTACAACCCTGCGGCTAGGGTGATCCGCTGCCGCTCGGCGATCACGATCGAGGCACCGGAGCTGATCGAGGGGAAGCGGGCTCTGGTCGTGGAGGACGGCCCCACGCTCACGCACGGTGGGATGAGCTTCGGTGCGGGGTGGCTCGCTGCGAAGCGCGCGGGCGCGGCCGAGATCGTGGACCCGCAGCCGTACGCGGTGGGCTCGATCCGCGAGACGTACGACAAGTATCCCAACGCCGCCGGGATCCTGCCGGCCATGGGCTACAGCGAAGAGCAGATCCGCGAGCTCGAGGCCACGATCGACGCTACCCCGGCCGATGTCGTGGTGGGCGGCACGCCGATCGACCTGCGGCGCGTGCTACACGCCGAGAAGCCGATCGTCCGGGTTCGGTACGAGCTCGAGGAGCTCGAACCGGGCGTCCTCGAGGAGATCGTGCGAGGGGTCGCCGGCGCGTAGACGGGCGCGCCGGTTCAGTTGGGTGAGATGATCGCCTTGGGAACCCGCAGGGAAGCCACGTCGTCCAGCGCCTGCTCAGCTTGATCCAGGCCGTACCGACCGCCGATGATCTGCGCGAAATCCAGCCGGTCGTGGTGCTTGGCGAGCATCCGGATGGCCCGCAGCATATGGCGAAACTCGGTGCCCCACTGGCCGAGCACCTGCGCGTGCTTCCGGTTGATCGCGAGGTGGGGGTTGAGCTCGATCGGTCCGGCGTCCGTGTAATGTCCGGCGATCACATAGGTCCCGCCGTCCCTCAGGAGCTCGAATCCCTCCGGAATCGCGGCTGGGTTGCCGCTGGCCTCGATCACCGTGTCGGCCCCTCTGCCGCCCGTGAGGTCCAGGATCGTCTGCCGGCGCGCCTCCGGGGGCTGATCCTCTAGCGAGAGCGTCAGGTCGGCCCCAAGTCGGCGGGCGAGCGCCAGTCGATCGTCGGGAGCGCCGATAACGATCGTGAGAGCAGCGCCCCTCAGTGCCGCAAAGGCGGCTGCCGCGAGGCCGACTGGCCCAGCGCCCTGAACCAGCACGGTGTCCGCCATCTGGAGGCCTGACCGCTCCACGGCGGCGAATCCGGTGAACAGGCCGCAGCCACCGCCGATCACGTCATCGGCCGAAAGCGGCTCGGGGAGCTTTAGCACCCTGACCCCCGGCTTCAGGTAAATGCGCTCCGCCCACCCTCCTAGAGGACCGTCCAGAGCCGAGTATGTGATGCCGTAGACGCGGCGGTTCGAGCATCGGTTCGGCTGCCCGGCCACGAGGCAGTGCCAGCACGTGCCGCACACCTCGTGGACGTCGTAGAACGTGACCGTGTCGCCTGGCGACAGAGTGGCCCCTGTGGCGTCGGTGTCGACGCCGACGGCATCGAGCACGCGCCCGACGCTCACATGACCCGGAATGATCGGATAGGGGACGCCGGCGAGCCGGCCGTGGTGGAGGTGCACGTCCGTACCGCACACCTCGCTCGCGATGGTCTCAAGGAGCACGCTGCCCGTCTCGAGAGCGGGGTCATCGAGCGACCACACCTCGAGCGGGGCTTCGGGCTCCGTCATCACCGCGGCTCGGATCGGCATGCCGGGCTCGTGCTGGAGCTAGAGGGCTGTTGACGAAGTACGCCGGGAAGGACGGGCCCGACCGTCGAGCCCGCCCCGAGTCATTGCGTCCGAAAGCTCAGCTGAAGAAGGGCGAGACGCCGGCGGGCGAGGGTCCCCTCCATCCGAAGCCCCTGCCCAAGCGCCGGCCCGACCGAAGGATGAGCCCGCCGGGCCTCGTCGTGCCTCGAAAGGGCTTGCTGCGCGTGTCGGTGCCATTCGGGCTCGCCTCGCGTCGCTCTGTCCAAGGGTTCGTGTTGATTCTCTTCTTGCTATCCATTGTCGTCCTCCCTTTCCTCCCATCAATCCATCTATCGCTTGTACGGGGCGTCAGGTTACCGAGAAATCGATCGCCTGAGACAACCACACGGCGGTCTTCTTGTCCCGGTTCATCGCCGGGCTCCACCGCATCTTGGCCGCCACCTTCTCCGCCGCGGCGTCCAG
>JAPULH010000078.1 GCA_027295155.1 Gemmatimonadota bacterium | reverse complement strand
TGCGGATCACGCACGACGGCCTCCGCTGCACGAGCGTCACCTCACTGCCCTCCACGAGGCCGAAGGCGGAGAGCGTGCTGTAGCGCGAGCCGTTGCGGCCACCGAGGCAGAGCACCTCGCCCTTCTCGCCCGCCGCGAGCTGGGTGACCGGCCGCACACCGGCCGGGAGGCGGGAGGCCGCGGGCTGCTTTCGCCCGAGCAACCCCCGCAGCCAGGAGATCCCACGCGGCGCTTCGGGGAACTCGTACTCGCAGTTCGGGCACATCAGGAGGTTGCACAGGGCGCCGAGCGGGCAGCCGTGGGCACACAGCGTGTCGTCGCGATCGAACTCGAACCCGCACATCGGGCAGGCTCCTGCCGGCCCCCGCCGGCGCCGGCCCCGTCGCGAGCGGCCCGTGGATGCGAGGTGCCCTGGCCGCTGGAAGCGCTTCGATAAGCTCGCTGGTGCCCTGGTTGCGTGGCGCCACGGTCGTCACGACCGGCACGCCGAGGATCTCGCTCAGCCGCCGCGTGTCGATTCGGCCGCCTCGCTCCTCCAGCTCGTCGAACATGTTCAGGACCAGCACCATCGGCCGGCCCCTCTCGGCGAGCTGCAGGGTCAGCAGAAGCGCGCGGCGAAGGTTCTTGGCGTCCGCCACCTGCACGATCACCGCATCGCGGTGCTGCTCCAGCACCTCCACCGTCACCCGGGCATCGTCGCTTCGCGGCTCGAGGTCGTTGATTCCGGGGGTGTCGACGACCTGTGTCTCGCGACCGTTGAAGCGCGCCCGGGCGCGAACCACCTCGACGGTGGTGCCGGGATAGTTCGAGACGGTGACGTACCGATGCGTCAGGTTCTTGAAGAGAACGCTCTTGCCGACGTTCGGATTGCCGAGAAGAAGAGTCGTTCGCTCCTCTTCCGCACCCTCCCCGTCGTGGGAGACGACGACCCCTTCGTTGCCAGCCGAGCAATGCGCCATCTGCCGTCCTTCCAGCCTCGTTTCAACCTCAAGAGGGCCCCGAGAGGGTCCCTAAAATGTAGTTGAGACCGGGTATCAACTGCTGTCGGGAAGGGCACGTTGGGGGATGTGGGGCGATTCCCCTCAGGGTGGGATGCCTAGCAGAAGAAGATCCCGCTGGCATCCTTCATGTGAGGTAGTGGCCAAGCGGGCTCGGTGGATGCCGGCTCAGATGAACGGCGTGACAAGCGCCGTCGCGATCAGCGCTCCGCCCCAGATCAGGTCGACGTTGATCCACGCTTTCCGCAGGAGCCGTAGGCCCAGCTTCCGGTAGACGATGACCGCCACGAGACCCGTGACCAGCAGGTAGCTGGCCGTGTGGACGAGCCGCGCTCCCGGTCCAGCATCGCGCCTTCAGCACCTTCCGGTGCGTCTACAACGAGGAACGACCCTATGAGGCGCTCGATCAGCAGACGCCGGCGTCCGTATACGAGCTCTCACCCAGGCCGTTCCCGCGGCGGCCGCCCGAGATCACCTTTCCCGATTACTTCGAGCTCCGGCTCGTCTCGCAGGACTCCACCATCCGCTGGGAGGGGCAGAAAGTCTGGGTCTCTCACCTCCTCGGGCGCCTCACCGTTGGGCTCGAGGAAGTCGGCGACGGGGCCTGGAGCGTCTTCTTTGGGCCCGTCCACCTCGGCTGGCCCGACGAGCGTGGCTATCGCATCATGGATGTCAAAGGCAGGAAGCCACGAGGTTACTCGGAGATCTTTAAACCATCAGCCCGATACGTTCTGTAAACCATCAGCCAGTTCGTGCATTGCCAATCACGGTTACAGAACCAGTTCGGTGCCGCTAGGCTCCTCAAGTTGCCCGACCGTTTACACGCGACAGTGTTTCTCGTAGCCAACGAAAGCTGTGAATCACATCGCGGCAACAACCACCGCAGCCGACGTGTCCTCCGCCTCAAGCAACATGAGATACCACCCAAGGATTGCAAGCAGCGGCGTTTCATCAAGCCGAGACGCAGACTTTCCAATCATAACGGCAGCTTCCGCCTTCAGGAGGCCAAAGTGGGGCTTGAAAGATAGGTAAACCTCATCTCCGTCGGGCCTGAAGACCTACTGCGGATTCCAAAAACCCGTCTTGTTCCAGTGAAGTCGCCTCGAGCCAGCCAGGTGGAGCGTTCCCCCACTACCAAACCCGGATTCGAAGACCGCGATATTAGATTCAGATCCAGCCACACGAACCGTAACGCGCGCACTGAGGAAACCGACGCGTTTGAACGTCCACTGGGAATCACTCGTCTCGCCCAACGCGAGGGAACCGAACTTCTTCTGCCAGCGCAGAGTCGCCATCAGATCATCTCCCGAACGTAATTCATATTCCCGTGTGAGAGATCTGGGCTGCCTCCACGTCAGCTCCGCCGACATGGCCGCTGCGAATGATTCCACGACATTCTCCTTCGACACACCACTGAGGACACCCGGAGCGTTACGTCAACTCCCAGGCGTGGGAATCCAGGCTAGGTTATCGCACCCCGGAGGAATGTTATGGTCGACGATGCTCGCTGTTGCACTTCAAAGTTGATATCAAGCAGCCTGTCGCCTTAGCCACGATAGGCTTCGCGTCGGTGAGCAACTCGAACGACGGTAACCACCAACTTGTCGTCTTCGATCCAATAGACGACTCGGTATGCTCCCTGGCGCACCCGATACTTCTCTGAGCCCGAGAGCTTCTGGGACCCCGGTGGGCGAGGATCGGCGGCCAATGAACGAATCCTTGCCACTAGCCTCGTCCGATCCTTCTTGGTGCCAACCGCCTCCAGCTCTTTCGCCGCGGACGGCTTGATGAAGACCCTATAGCTTGCCACGCTCCCGCAGCTCTTTGACTACACCCTCAAAAGGGAGGTCCGGCTCGGAGGCGCGATCGTCGAACGCTGCAAGGTCCTCTGCATCCTCAGCGAGAGACTGCCTCACGGCTTCATTGACGAGATCCGAGATGGATCGATCCGTCTCCGCAGCTTTCAGGCGGATGGCGCGATGCAGGTTCTCGTCGAAGTATACGGTGGCTCGCTTCGTACTCATGCTGTCAGTATGACGCCATGACGTCATAACGTCAAGCTCTGCCTGGTCGGGCTAACTCCTATCGGTCGACCCTGCCGGTCAGGATGCCCTGGCGAATGCGTGTCGCCTCCGGCGGTGCGGTCGGATCCTCTTGGATCGTCACGTTCACGTCCTCGCTGAAGCGGAGACGGAGATCGAGCACCTTCGGGTTGCCGTTGCGCCGGACGACAAGTCCCAGCGGCGTGTCCTCCGGCTCGCCAGCGTACCGCTCCCGGAACTCGGCGCCGAACCCGTCGTCTCTCACCTGCACGTCGCCCAGGCGCACCAGGTAGTCGCCGACACGGACTCCCGCTGCGGCCGCCGCGCCTCCAGGCACGACTTGCTCGACCAGGATTCCATCCTCATCCGCGTTCGTGATGACGCCGATTCGCGGCACGAGCGTCGTGTCGGCCGCGAGGAGGAGGCCGGCGAGCGGGAGAACACTCTCCCAGGGATAAGGCTCGCGCCCGTCCACGTACCGGTCGGCGAACGCGCCGAAATCGATCGCCGCCTCGCCGCCAGCCGCGTCACGGACCGCCGCCCACCACTCCTCGGCCGTGAAACCGATGCCCCGCTTGTATGTGGTCTCGTACACCTCTCGCATCACGTCATCGAGCGAAGCGCGGTTGTCCGACGCGTCGCGGATCAGGATGTCGAGCAGCAGACCGGCAAGTGATCCCTTGGCGTAATAGATGAAGGCGGTGCCATCCTCGGGCTCGATCCAGGTCGAGAGCGAGGCATCCTCCAGCGCCACGGACGGTGCGCCGGCCACCGTCAAGATCTTGCCGGCCGTGCGGCTGTAGAAGACGTTCGGCGGCGCGATCCCCCCGCGGACGAGCGCGAGATCCGCGTAATAGTCGGTGATCCCCTCGCTTATCCATAGAAGCGTGGTCGGTTGTGGACGCCCGTACTCGTAGGGCACGAGCTCGGCCGGGCGCAGCCGCTTCACGTTCCAGGCGTGGAAGATCTCGTGTGCCAGCACGGACGCGAGCAGCGGATTCCCGATCGCGTGCGCCGTGTATACGCCCAGGTGGGAGTTCGCGTGCTCGAGGGCGCTCGCTCCTGGGTAGTTGCGGTCGAACACCATGAGGATCGTGTAGGTCTCCCAGGGCGTTTCTCCGAACACCATCTCCATCGGCAGCATCATGCGCCGGATCTGATCCCACAGCGTGGCGCGCGCGTCGCCTGACATCGCTTCCGGCGGGTAGGTCGCGAGCCGATACCACCGTCCGTTCACCAGCATGCTGTCGAGATCGAATCGACCGATGAACGTCGGCATGTCCACCAGCTCGTGGTAGTCGGCAGCCACGTACTCGCCCGGCGCCTCGCCCGGCTTCATGCCCGTGGCCACCCGCCACTCCGGCTCGGTGTGAATCGCCACCTTGGCCGAGAAGTCGTATCCGCCTCCCTCCGGGTAGAGAAACAGGTTGGTGCCGTTGAAGTAGGCGAAGTCGTGCGTGGACCAGGCCATGCCGGTGTCCAGGGAGTCCGCCCGGTAGTCGAAGCTCACCGTCACGGCTCGCGCTCCACCCGGATGGACGCGCCACGTGTCGTAGTCGCTCTTGTCCCAGCGAACCGGCTCTCCATCGGACGTGACGTTGAAGTTGTGCACGTACCGCGCGAAGTTGTCGAGCTCGTAGGAGCCGGGGGTCCACGCCGGCAGCGATAGCTCGACCGGTCCGGCGCCATTCGAGGTGAAGGACATGTCGACGTGAATCTCGCCGCTCTGCGCCGTGCTCGAGTCGAAGGTCACCGCGTAGCGAACGTCCGCGATGCCGCTGATAGCGGCGCCGGCGCTGCTGGTTGGGACGTCTTGCTGGTTGGCGCTGGCGGCCTGTACGGCCGCCGCGGGCGGTGAGAGCGCCGCGGCGAGGCCGGAGAGAAGCAGGACTCGCTGAGCGGGCTTGGGGGTTGAGCGCATGACGAGCTTCTCCCTCTCGGTGGGTGAACGGGTCGTCTGCAGCTTCAGCTAAGTGTACGTTCTTACCCCCGGCAGCGTTTCCTGCCCACGCCAGAGGAGAGGTGACATGGAGCAGCCGGATCGAGTGCGCGCCACCCGGATGAGCGGTCGAGATCGAGATGGATAGGCGACTTCCCGAGCACGTGCCGGAGTCGCGCTCGGAGCTGGTGCCGGAGTCGCGCTGGGAGCTGGTGTGCGACGTGATCGTGTTCCAGGGGAAGCTCATCGTCGACGGCCTGCGGGACGCTTTGCTGATGCCGATCTCGATCGTCGCGGCGATCATGGACCTTCTGGGCATCGGGCGCCGCGCTGGCCGGACCTTCTACGATGTGATCCTCCTCGGCCGCGAGACCGAGCACTGGATCAACCTGTTTGGCGCGGCCGACCGACTCCTTCCGGGGAGCGCCGAAGGCAGTCCTCCATCCGGCCTGGATGTGCTGGTCCGGAGGATGGAGGACGTCGTCGTCGAGGAGTACGAGCGCGGTGGAATCACCGCTTCCGCGAAAGACGCCGTCGATCGGGCGATCGACAAGCTACAGCGGCCGAAGTAGGGTTCGCGCCCGCGATTCAGCGGGGAAGCTCGAGCGTGACGAGCGCCTCTCCCGCGCCGATCGGCCACCGCGGGGTCAGCGAAACCCCCTGTGTCTCCTCCGCGATCTCTCGCTCCGAGCGAACGATCGTGACGATCGGAAACGACCACATCTCCGCTTCCGGCTCGGGGCGGAGCTCCACGCGCTCCGCCGTCGAGATCTCCGTGGCGAACACGGCGCCTGCCGGAAAGGCCCCTGCCTCCCAACGATACGCCACGCTTAGCGCGCCGCTCGCCTCGAATCGGATTCGTTTTTCCAATATCGGAGCGTGATCCCGGGGGCGGTCGTGCACGAAGGCCGGTCCCGACAGCGTGATCTCGACGGCGTCGCTGACTCGCTGGATGCGTGAGGCCATGCGGGCTCCGGCCCAGGAGGCGAGAGCCTCGGCGGCGCCGCTTCGGTAGGTGGCCAGGTCTACGTCCTCCGGTAGGACACGGTCCACGAAGAGCGCCCGGGGCTCCCGGTCGAGCTCCGGAGCCTCGGCCCATACTGCGGATCGCTCGAGCTCGTGGAGGCTTGGGGTGCCTCCCTCGGGCGTATCCGCACCGCTGCCGGTCGCCGCTCCGTGGTACGCCTCTCGCCGCCGCGTCAGAACGTCCGCCAGGTTCAGTCCCCGCTCGAACAGGGTGTACTCCTCGATGGCGCCCCCTCTGGCCGGGCTCACGATCGCCGAGAACGCGGCGGAATGCATCCATATCTCGGGGTGGCCGTCCACGTCGATGTCCAGCACCTCCCAGGCGATTGACTCGCCGTCTCGGAGAATCCGCTCGGCGGTCGCCAGGTTCTCCCAGATGGCGCGCCTGAGGTGCGGCAGGTAGAGTCCCCCGAACACGCCGTGCCAGTAGGCATCGTTGCACTGGGCTCGACCGATCGCCCGCCGCGCGCGCTGTGGGTCGCCGCGCTCGCGGCTCAGAGCGGAGAGGGCGAGCATCTTCTTGTGCATGCGGTTGGCTTCCGGGTAGCGGACGAGGAAGTTCCGCCAGTGGGCGCCGCGCAGGAGTGCGCCGTCCGGGCCGGCCATACGCTCCTCCCCCAACTCTTTCTGGAGCGCCGTCAAGCGGATCGCCGCGTCGGGGGGGAGGGCCCACTTCTCCATCTCCCGATAGGAGCCCGTCGCCAGGTAGGCGAGGCCACTGCTCTCGACCTGCGCCACGGCCTCCGACATCGTGACGAGTCGAAGGTCGCCGGCCTGGACGCGTGCGGTCAGCGCCTCGATGAATCCATCGAGCCAACCCTTGTCATACACCCACTCTCGCGTCCCTGGCCACCCGCCGAACTTCTCGCCGTCGTCGGCGAGCACGGCGAGCCGGTGCCCCCCCCGCCGCACGTCATCGAGGTAGCGGACGATCTCGGCGGGCGGCCGGAAGGGGACGAGGTAGCGGAGTCGCTCGTCGATCGCCAGCAGGGCCAGCCGCCTCCCGTTCCCCTCGGTCCAGAACGGTGCATGAAGGCGTTCGCGCGGGAAGCCGCTCGTGGCGAAGTGCCTGTCGTCCAGCAGCGTGTACCGAACGCCGGCGTCGGCGAGATCGGCCACGAGCTCCGGTTCCCACACGCGCTCCGTCAGCCAGAGGCCGCGCGCCTCCACGCCGAACCGGTCGCGCAGGTGCTCTCGCATCCAGGCGATCTGCTCGATGCGGTCGGCGCGGGGCAGCGCGGCCAGGATGGGTTCGTAGAAGCCCGACAGCAGGAGCTCGAGCTTCCCCTCGGCAGCCAGCCTGCCGATCAGGTCCAGGAAGGGCGAGCCGTGCTCCTCCAGCCACTCGAGAAGCGGCCCCGAAACGTGAAGGGAGATCGGCAGGAGGCCTGCGGTCGAAAGGCGCTCGAGAAAAGGCGCGTACGCCTCTCGAACGTGCGCATCGATCACATGGTCGAAGTTGCCGACCGGCTGGTGGATGTGGACACCAAAGGCGAAGAGCAGCGGGGAGGAGGTCATGTGCCTTCGGCGAGCCAGCGGGTTATCACCGACAGGTACTTCTCCGGAAAGTCTGCCATCTCCACGTCGATTGCCTCCATGTCGCTTGGCTCCGCCGCGTTCGCCTCTGCGGGCCGGACGTGCGCGAGGATCCTCCCGGCTGCGGGCCTCTCCACCCGCGCGACGAGACGGTGCACGCGTCCGGTGCGCCGCTCCACCACGTCGAGCCGAGCGCCGAACTCGTCGCTATCAGACCCACCAGGGTGCTCGTGCACCTCGAGCCCCGCCAGAAGGAGCTCTTCCGGTCCCGCGCCGAGAGATCTCGCGGCGGCGTAACCCCCGGCCGCCGCCACGGCCGGGGCCACCCGAGGCTTCACTCGCCGGCGGTAGAGCTCCGCGCCGTTCTCGAACTCCGGCTTGCTCACGGGCGCGAGGGCCAGACGCTCGAGAAGACCCTCCTCCAAGCGGTCGCCGTCCCGTCCGGCGAGGTCGATCGCCCGCGCCGCGTAGCGAAGGACCTGCGTTCCCTCGAGGCCTCCGAGGTCGTCGAAGAACCAGCCGCAGGACGTGAACATCCGAAGGCAGTTACGCTCCATCTCGAGCAGCTCGAGGGCGCGCACGGCGTCGGCCGGCCCTCCGGCTATCGCATGGCGGACGAAGCTTCCGCGCTTCCCCTCACCCGAACCGACGAAAGCGCCGTAGCCGTCTCGTGCGCGCCAGGGATCGCCGAACCGCGACGCACCTTCATGCTCGAAGCGCCGATTCAGCTCCCCGGCGAGCCACTCGAGCGCGTCGCGCAGTGGCGCCCGCCAGCGCTGCTGGCTCTGTCGTTCGGGCGCCATCCGGCACCCGCAATCGGCTCTCCACCGCTCGACGCCGTGGACGCAGCTCCAAGAGCTCGGAGCTACGAGCTCGACTTCCTCGCGCGGCGCGTGGCGGACGAGAAACGAGGCCGGGTTTTCGAGCAGCACCCCCTCCCGGAGCTGGAGGTCGGCCAGCACGGTGGCAAGGGTTCTCTCTCCGCCCCTGTGGTGGTGGCCGTAGGTCTCGCCATCCGTGGCGACGGTGAGGAGATGCGGTCCGGTCTCACCGGGCGGTGCTCTTCGCGCGGTCATCCGTTCCGCCCACAGCGTCGCATCCCCGGTGAGCGGGCCGAAGGCGATGTCGTGCGAGGTGGCGCCGTCGTACAGGAACAGGGCGATCGAGCGGCCGCCGCCCGTCCGGTACAGGCCCGGGAGACCGTTCGCGGGCGGCGTGACGACCTGGCTCGAGCCGAGGATCGTGAACGCGATGCCCTCGGCCGCGAGGACGTCCAGCGTCTCGTCGTCCACCGCCGTCTCGGGGAGCCACATGCCCATAGGATCTCGTCCGAACCGCCGCTGGAAATCCGCGATGCCCCATCGCACCTCGGTACGCTTGTCGCGGCGTGAGGCAAGGGGCAGGATCACGTGGTGAAAGGGAGCCGCGATAGCGTTGCCGTGTCCGGCTCGCGCTCTTCGGCTCGCGCGATCCGCCGCCAGCATCGCCTCGTAGGTGGCGTGGGCGTGTCTCTCGAGCCAGTCGAGGAGGGTCGGGCCGACGTCGAAGCTGATCGATGCAAGGACGTTCACCGGGTGCACGGCCACGATGGGGCCGTAACACTCATGTTCGATTCGCTCGTTCCAATCGTGGAACGGAGCGGCGGAGGGTTCCCGTGAGACCTCGTCGAACCACGGGTCCTCCCTCGGCGGCTGGTAGAAATGACCGTGAATGACGATCGAGCGGAGGCTGGCGGTCATGCTCGCTCGCGGGGCGGCGCGGCTTCAGCCAATGTGAGCAGCGTGCGCCTTCCGGTACACATCCAGGTACTTGGCGGCCGAGCTCTCCCAGCCGAAATCGCGATCCATCGCTTCCAGAACGTGCCAATTCCAGCCTTCCGGCCCCGACCGATAGAGATCGACCGCCCGCCACACCGCCTGCTCGAGGGCTTCGGTGCTGTACTCGTCGAACAGAAAGCCGGTCACCTGGTCCTCGATGGTGTCGGCGAGCCCGCCCACTCGCCGCGCCACCGGGAGCGTACCGTAGCGCTGAGCCCGCATCTGCGTGAGTCCGCAGGGCTCGTACAGCGAGGGCATCAGCAGCAGGTCGGCGCCGGCCAGCAGTTGGTGCTCGAGAGGTTCCCGGAAGTCGAACTCGGCCGCGACGCGCTGTGGCCGGGCCGCGGCCGCCTGGCTAAGCGCCACCCGGTAGCGCTCCTCGCCCGATCCGAGGAACACGAACTGAGCGTTGGCCCGGGAAAGGAACCCGTCGTCCAGAATGAGATCCAGGCCCTTCTGCTCCACCAGGCGGGCCGTCATGCCGAACAGCGGTATCTCCGGGTCCTCCGGGAGGTTGTATGCCCGCTGGAGCTCGGCCTTACAGCGCCGCTTTCCAGAGAGATCGTGCGGCGAATAGGTGGCTGCGATCTCCGAATCGGATTCCGGGTTCCATATGTCGAGATCGATTCCGTTGCGGATCCCGACGAAGCGGTCCTGCATGGTGATGAAGGAGTGGTGGAGGCCGAAGCCGCCCGCCGGCGTCCTGAGCTCGTGGGCATGCGTGGGACTCACCGTGGTGGCGTAGTCGCTGAACGCGAGCCCGCCCTTCAGTATGTTCACCCGACCATACCATTCGAGCCAGCGCCAGTGGAAGAGCGAGGACGGCAGCCCGATGTCGGCCAGCGTCTCGGGCGGAAAGTGGCCCTGATAGCCCGCATTGTGAACCGATAGAACGGTGGCCACGTTGCTGTACGGCGGCCGCTTCGGCATCGTCGTCCGCAGGTATATGGGCGCGAGCGCCGTGTGCCAATCGTGAGCGTGGAGCACGATCGGCACTTCCGCCAGATCGGGCAACGCCTCGAGCACGGCACGGTTGAAGAAGGCGAAGCGTCGTGTGTTGTCGGGGTAATCGCTTCCCGCCTCGCCATAGATTCCGTCCCGGTCGAAGTACTCGGGGTTGTCGATGAACAGCACGTTCGGGTTTCGGCGGGGCCCGGGGAGACGAAACACGCGCCCCTCCTCCAGGCGAGGTCCGACCTGCACCGCAAACCTCGAGACCTCCTCCAACTCGGGGTGGGCTTCACGTACGGCTCGGTACAGCGGCATGAAAACGGTGGTCGGAATCCCTGTGGCAGCCTGGAAGGTCGCGATCCCGCGCACCGCTTCGGCGAGGCCGCCCGTCCTGGCGAATGGCCAGTACTCCGCCACGAGATGGACCACTCTGAGCCGCTCGTCGCTCGGGGCCTGCGAGGAGTCCTCGCGCGGCTCGGCCTCTCTTCCGGAAGGCCTTGCCTTCCGGCTCACGTTCGGCATACTCCGACTCCCAACACTCAGGGGCGCCACGCACGGCCGGAAAGTCGGTGGTAGCGGCCGAATGGACGTTCGGAACGGGTTAGCATGGGCAAACTAGGAGCACCGCTCGGGCGTCGGCAACTACTGGACGCGGCGGATCTTCTCAGCTTCCGCAAGGGCGAGCACGTCCGGATCCACGAGTTCCTCGGTGCGCACCTGCGGGTCGACGAGGGCGTCGAGGGGGCGTGCTTCGCGGTCTGGGCGCCGCACGCGAGGAGCGTGCACCTCGCCGGGGACTTCAACGGGTGGGAGGGCCGTCACCACCCGATGCACCGGCGGGAGGAAGCCGGGGTGTGGGAGCTCTTCGTGCCTGGCGTCGCCGAGGGCGCTCGGTACAGGTACGAGATCCTGACCGCGCGCCGTCACCGGGTGGAGAAGTCCGATCCGGTCGGCTTCGCCATGGAGTCCTGGTCGGGCAGCGCATCGGTTGTCGTCGACCTTCGCCGCTACGTGTGGGGCGACGCGGCTTGGATGGAGCGAAGGGCCGAGGATCAGGCGCCGTCCGCTCCGATCTCCATCTACGAGGTGCACCTGGGCTCGTGGCGCCGCCGTGGGGAGCCGGGAAGTTGGCTGAGCTATCGGGAGCTGGCCGCCACTCTCCTCTCATACGTCAAGGACCTGGGCTTCACGCACCTCCAGCTGCTGCCGGTTACGGAGCACCCGTTCGACGGCAGCTGGGGCTATCAGCCGATCGGCTACTTCGCCCCCACCTCGCGCTTCGGCGCGCCCGACGACTTTCGGCACTTCGTCGATGCGGCGCACCAGATGGGACTCGGTGTCATCCTGGACTGGGTGCCGGCCCACTTTCCGAGGGACCCCCACGGCCTGGCCCGGTTCGACGGAACACACCTGTACGAGCACGCGGATCCGCGCCGGGGCGAGCACCCCGACTGGGACACCGCGATCTTCGACTACGGCCGGCCGGAGGTGGCTTCCTTCCTGACCTCGAGCGCCCTGTTCTGGCTGGAGGAGTACCACGTGGATGGGCTCCGCGTGGATGCGGTCGCGTCGATGCTGTACCTCGATTACTCCCGGGCGGCGGGAGAGTGGGTCCCCAACATCCGCGGCGGGCGGGAGAACCTGGAGGCAGTCGACTTCCTTCAGCGCCTCAACGACACGCTTCACGCGGAGCACCCGGGCGCGCTGCGCATTGCCGAGGAATCGACGACTTGGCCCGGTGTTTCGCGGCCGGCAGGGGAGGGGGGGCTCGGTTTCGATCTGAAGTGGAACATGGGCTGGATGAACGATACGCTTCGGTTCCTCCAGTTGCCGTTCGCGGAGCGGGCCGCGCACCACGACACGATCACCTTTTCGATCATGTACGCGTTCGGCGAACGCTACGTGCTGCCGCTCTCCCACGACGAGGTGGTTCATCTCAAGCGCTCGCTGCTCGGAAAGATGCCGGGCGTAGAGGCCGAGCGCTTCGCGGGACTCCGGTCGCTCTACGGCTACATGTGGGCGCATCCTGGACGGAAGCTGCTCTTCATGGGGGGCGAGATCGGCGCGCTGCGCGAGTGGGACCACGATGGCGAGCTCGACTGGACGCTGCCCACGCTCCCACTCCATCACGGACTCCAGCGTCTGGTTCGTGATCTCAACGAGCTGTACGGGGGTGAGCCCGCGCTGCACGAGCGGGACGACTCGGGCGACGGGTTCGAGTGGTTGGACGTGCACGACTCCCGCCGGAGCGTCCTTTCCTTCGTCCGTCGAGCGAGCGATCCCCGGGAGCTCGTGGTGGTCGTAGCGAACCTCTCTGCCCGAGACCAGCCGGCGTACGAGCTGGAGCTGCCGGCCGGCGGGCGATACCGCGTGCTGCTGAACACCGATTCCAAGCGCTACGGCGGGCAGGGCCGGGCTGCCGCGAATGAGATTCAGGCCGTCGAGGTCGAAGGCCTGCACGCCGGCGCACCGTGCCGTGCGGAGGTGTTCGTTCCGGCTCTGTCGGTTCTCTGGCTGAAGCCGGCAGGCTAGAAAGCCGTTGAAGAGGTACGGTGGGCCATGTCTAGAGCGTGGGAGGATCGTCCGGCTCGGCCTCTCCGCGCATCGCCGGGACGTAGTAGTCCCGCACGTACTCCTTCAGCATTCGCCGGGCCGTGAAGCGCTCGCCCCCCATCTTCAGCGCGTGCTTCATGCGCTCCACCCAGGCCAGCGGGACGTTGCGCTCGTCGCGCTCGTAGAACGCCGGAACGATCTGTCGCTCCAGCGCCGAGTACAGGTGTTCCGCGTCCGCCTCGTCCGTGTCGTCGCCCTTTGAGAGAGGAATCGCCCAGCCGTTTCGACCGGTGTAGCCCTCGGCCCACCAGCCATCCAGCGTGCCCAGCTGCGGAACCGCGTTAAGGGCCGCCTTCATCCCGCTCGTGCCGCACGCCTCGAGCGGCGGCCGGGGCATGTTTATCCACAGGTCGACGCCCTGGAAAAGGCGGTGTCCCAGGTGCATGTCGTACTCCTCGATGAAGGCGATGCGGCCCTCGAATCGCTTGTCCCGGGTGTGGGAGTAGACCTGCTGGAGCAGGCGCTTCCCGTCCTCGTCCTGTGGGTGAGCCTTCCCGGAGAAGATGATCTGCACCGGGCGCCATGGGTCGGTGAGGATTCGGAGCAGTCGCTCCGAATCGCGAAACACGAGGTCGGCGCGCTTGTAGGCGGCGAAGCGGCGCGCGAAGCCGATCGTGAGCGCCAACGGGTCGAGAAGCGTGCCGGCACCGACCAGGTGCGCCGCCTCCTCCCATTTGTCGCGCCACCTGCGCCGCGCCTCTTCACGGATAAACGCGATCAACGTCGCCTTCAGACGGCAGTGCACCTCCCAGAGCCGGGTGGGATCCAAGCCCAGGGCGAAGCCCCAGAAGCCGGGCTCGTCGAGATGCGCTTCCCATCCCGTGCCGAGGTGCTCGTCCAGGAGGCCGAGGATGGCGTGGTTCATCCAGGTTCCCAGGTGCGCGCCGTTCGTTACGTGGCGAATCGGCACGTCCGATGCCTCACGGGCCTCCCAAAGGCCTTGCCAGATGTGCCGGGTCTCGCGGCCGTGCCGCTCCGACACCCCGTTCACCCGGCCGGCGAGCCGGATGGCCGCGGCCGTCATGTGGAACAACCCATGGTCCATCGCGGGGTTGTAGCCGAGGCGCAGGAACGCCTCCCGGTCGGGGCCGATGCTCTCCCAATACGGACCCGCCCACTCCTCGATCTGCTCGTGCGAGAACATGTCGTGTCCGGCCGAAACCGGGGTGTGGGTCGTGAACACGCTCGTGGCGCGTACACGGCGGACCGCCTCCTCGAACGGGGTTCCATCGGATGTCAGCTCCCGCACCCGTTCCACGAGCATGAAGGCGGCGTGGCCCTCGTTGGCATGCCAGACGACCGGCTCGATGCCCAGGGCGCGGATCACGCGGACACCGCCGATCCCGAGAAGTCCCTCCTGTCTCAACCGAAGGTCGGCGCCCCCGGCGTAGAGCTTGTGAGACAGCTCTCGATCGGCGGGGTCGTTCTGTCTCAGGTCCGTATCGAGCAGGTAGATCGGAACGCGGCCCACCATGAGCCGCCACGCTCCCACGTAGACCCTGCGTCCGGAGCTCTCGAGCCACGTGAGATACGGTTCGCCGCTCGGCCCGAGCAGCTGCTCGAGGGGGGTGACCGAGAGGTCGAAGGTCGCGTCGGAGTCCTGCTGCTGGCCGTCGAGCGTCAGCGCCTGGTCGAAGTATCCCCGCGTGTACAGCAGCCCCACGCCGATGAGAGGGACGCCGAGGTCCGACGCCGCCTTGCAGTGGTCGCCAGCGAGAATGCCGAGTCCTCCCGAATAGATCGGCACGCTGTTGTGGAGGCCGAATTCCGCGCAGAAGTAAGCGATGGGCCGCTCCCGGAGCTCCTCGTAACGGGTGGCGAACCAGGTTCCCTCGTCGTTCGTCTCCTGGGCGAGCCCTTCCGCGACCCGATCGTACAGAGCGACGAACTCCGGGTCTTCCGAGCAGGCGACGAGCCGCGAGCGGTCGACTCGCTGCAGCAGGGCCACGGGGTTGTGCCGAGTGAGATGCCAAAGCGGTCCGTCGATGGAGCGGAAGAGGGCTCGCGCCTCGCGCTTCCAGCTCCACGAAAGGTTCAGGGCGATGTCCCGCAGCCCAGCGATGCCTTCCGGGATGTCCGGTATGCGGCTCACCGCCGGTCCTCTGACGAGTTGTTCAGGCACTCTAGGCTCTCGCTAGCTGTCGGCGTTGAGGCGTGCCTTCAGCTCCACGTGCCACTCCGCGGCCCGGCCGTCCTCGACCCTGACGCCGACCCGCCGGATCTCCGCGTATCCGAGCTCCGGCACCGCCCGACACGCTTCCTCGAGTGCCGCGTTGATGGCGTGCTCCAGACTCTCTTTCGATGTGCCGCTCAGCTCCAGCGTCGCCTCGCGCGAGGCGAAGAGGGCGCCCTCGGTCGAGATCGTCTTCGAGAAGTAGCGATGCCGGGCACGCCGTTCCTCGTCTTCATACAAGCGTTCCGCGAGGGGCTCCGCTAGCTCGAGCTGTTCCCTGAGTTCCCGCAGGAAATCCGCCTCGTCCGGATCGACACGCTGATCCTCCAGCACCTGCTCGAGCGCCTGCCCGTATACCGTTCGGGCCACCTGATCGTGCACCGTCGCCACGTCCTTAGCGCTCAGCTTCAGGACCTGCTTCAGGTGAGCGAGATCCGCCCTCTCCTCCTGCGTGAGCCGCTGGTCGTCCAGGCACTGCTTGAAGAATCGCCGGTAGAGATCACGGCAGGCGCCACGGTACTTGCCGTCCAGGTCCACCCCGTGACGCAACGTGGCCTCCGCCACCTGGTCCGTAGTGATGTCCCTCACGCAGTCACAGCCGGCGAAGAGGGCTTCCACCTCGCGGATGGCCGCCGTCCGCTTTCGCCCGAGCAGCCCGACGAGTCGCCTGGTTTCCGCTGCGGCCTCGAGATCGAACGGTCTTGCCACGGCTCCTGCTCCTTTCCAAACGTGAGAGATGCTACCCAAGCTTGTACGTCAGTGTACGCCGGGCCAGAGGCGCCGGTATCCGGGCCCGCTACCTGCACTCCTCCCGGCCCGATAGATTGAATCGATCCGAACCACATCTTCCCCCGGACAACCGAGGAGGTCCGATGAGCCAGCGGATGTTCAACCTGGTGGCCGGCCTGCTGTTCGGGCTGTTCGCGCTCGTACACGCTGTTCGAATCGCCACCAGCTCGGGGTTCATGGTCGCCGGCTGGAGCTTGCCGACCTGGGCGAGCACGATCGCCATCCTGGCGGGGGCGTACCTGGCCCTCGCGGCGCTGCGGCTGAACAAGTCCGCCGGGTCGTAGCGGGCGGGCCAGGGAGGTCCCGGGCAAGCCGGACGGGAAACTCCCCACACGTTGTCGAAGCCGTTTCCCGACAGACACTTCACCCTCTCGATCCTACGTTGCATTCGGGCAGCGGGGAGACCGGTTAGCCGTCCGCCTTCCCCGCAGATCCGAAGGGTAGGAGAGAAGTCAGAGCGGCCCGCGGCCCCCGCCAGCCGTGGCGGTCGAGCCGCGGGCCGAGGAGGGGGGCGAGATGGAAAACACTGGGCGGCGGATCGAAGAGCGAGAGCATCTAGCGTCGGCCAACGACGCGTTCAAGTCCCACTACAGCGACTGGGTTGGCTTCGGAGTGATCGTCGCCGTCGGCCTGCACTTCGGCTTCTTCCACTACTTCCCCCAGCTCACGGCCGCCGATCTGGCGGGTCGTGTCACCGAGCTCAAGGTGATCGAGCTTCCGCCGGAGGTGAGGGTTCCGCCTCCGCCCGAGCACATCGCTCGGCCCGCGACGCCGAAGATCGCGGCTGCGGAGATGACCGAGGACGTGACGATCGCGCCGACCACGTTCGAGTCGAACCCGGTCGAGATCCAGAGGCTGCTGCAGAGGACCTATCCGCCGCAGCTGAGGGAGGCGAAGATCGAGGGAAAGGTCGTCCTCTGAATCTATATCGACGACCGCGGCAACGTGCTGAACTCCCACGTCCAGCGCTCGAGCGGGTACATCGCGATGGACCGCGTCGCCCAGGAGTGCGCGGACAAGACGGAG
>JAPULH010000077.1 GCA_027295155.1 Gemmatimonadota bacterium | reverse complement strand
GAGGATGACCGACGGCCCGTACAGTCCCCACGGACCGGCAAAGTCCACTCGCCCGGCTTCGACCGCGCGTACGCGTGTGCCCGGTGGGGCCCCGATGCCGACGCCGTCCCGCGAGAGCGTTGTGCTGCCGCTCCTCTCGGGACCGAAGTTGTAGACGATCTGGCCTTGGACCGGCCAGGCGAGGTTGCCGATGTCCGACGTCCTCAGCGTCGAGGTGCTGACCCGGCCGGCCAGGCGCTCGGCCTCCCGGCGCGCGGCCTCGAGGTCCGCTACCAGGCTGCGCAGACGTTCCTCGTCGCGCGCGAGCCGTGCCAGGCGGCCCTGCGCCGCGGTCTCCTGCGTGCGGATGCGGCCCAGCCTCTGCTGGCGCTGTTCCTCGAGCTGTTCCAGCTCATCGATCTCGGCCACCTTCTCCCGGCGTAGGCGCCGAATGCCGTTCAGCTCGTCCGCCAACCGCCGCCGCTGTCCGCTCAGCCTTCCTTCGAGCTCCGCCACCTGGCCGACGACAAGGCGATCTTGCAACGCCACCAGGCGCAGGTACTTGTAGCGGTTGATCAGATCGGTGAAGGAGCGAGCGCCGAGAAGCACCTGCACCGTTCCGATCGATCCGCGCTTGTAGATCTGGCGTAAACGCTCACCGAGCACCGCTCTTCGCAGGGCCAGCTCGTCACGCGTTCGGATCATGTCGTACGTGATCTGGTCCGCCTGGACGACGACGCCGGACAGCTGGATGTCGATCTCGGCCACGACGCTGCTGGAGACCCCGATCTGGCGCTCCAGGTTGCCGATCGCCTGCGTCTCGTCGTGCACCTGGCCGGCCAACCCCTCCATCTCGCGTCGCAGCCTCGCGCGCTCCGCCCGGATCTGATCCAGCCGGTCCTTGCTCTCCTCGATTCGATTCTGAATGGTGTCCTGCGCGAACAATAGGGAGGTCACGGCGAAGGGATGGCCCAGCGGCGCCGGAATCGGTGCTCCCAACACCCCGAGCAGCGGGCTCCCGAGAAGCAGGATGGCGCGCACCGGCGGGGTGCGATGCCGCGCCCGAGTCCCGCCGCCTGGCCGGGCCGGCGAAGGCGCTGGCGAACGCATCAAATTGCGTAGAGGCTGCGCAGCTCACGCCGTACCGAGCGTCCGGCCGCCAGCATCCCGAGGAGGCCGCCCGTGAGGATCCCGGCGAGAGTCCATCCATCCGGCATCCAGAGAACCTCGAGCACGGCGCGATCGAGCAGCCGGTACGCGCCGTACGTCAGCGCCAGCGCCAGGATCCCGCCGAGCAGGCCGGTCATCAGTCCCTCGACCAGGAAGGGACGCTGGATGAAGCCGGCTGTCGCGCCGACGTTTTCCATGATCGCGATCTCGCTCGAGCGGGCGTGGATCGACATCCGCACCGTCGTTCCCACGAGGAGCATCGCCACGAGGGCGAACGAACCGCCCAGGATGACGGCCGCCCCGCCGGCGATTCGGCGGAGAGTGTGGATCCGGTTCACCCAGTCACGGCCGAAGCGGACGTCTTCCACGAAGTCGTACGCGCTGATTCGGCTCGCCACGGCGCTGACCGCCTCGGGACCGCGGTGTCCCGCTCGGAGCCTGATCTCCAGCGATGCGGGAAGCGGGTTCACGTCCAGATCGGGGAAGACGTCCGAGAACTCGGTCAGCTCGCGGGAGGCGTTGTAGAGCGCCTCCGTCTTCGAGACGTACCTTACCGATAGGACCTCGGGGAACGATCCGATCTCGCTGCGCGTCAGCCGCACACGGGCCTCCCCGATCTCGTCGCTCAAGTACGCGACGATCTCGACCTTTTCCTCGACGTTGGACAGCGCACTCGCGATGTTGTGCGCGGTGAGTCCGAAGAGCCCGACGACGAACAGGCTGAGCCCGATCGATGTGACCGAGAGCACCGCCAGCACTGGGTGCCGGACGAGCGAGGTCAGGGCCTCGCGGAACGGTCTCATGCGGTCGGTCCCGCCCCTTCCCCGGCCCTAGAGGCCGCAGCTTTCTCGTCCAGGAGCTCGAAGATGGGAGCTCCAGGGGCGCGGCGAAGCGGCGGCCTCACAGCGGCGTCCGTCCCGGAGTCGTATACCAGCCGTCCGCGCTCCAGCTCGAGCACGCGCACGTCCTGGTAGCGGCGGAGAAGCGTGGCATCGTGGGTCGCGAAGATGACGGCCGTGCCGAGGCCGTTGACCCGCCGGACGAGCTCGAAGACGCCGATGGAAGCCCGTTCATCCAGATTGCCGGTCGGCTCGTCCGCCAGAAGCACCAGCGGATCGGTGGCGAGAGCCCGGGCGATGGCCACGCGCTGCCGCTCCCCTCCGGAGAGCTCGTTCGGGTAGGCCGTGGCGCGCGGGGCGAGGCCGACATGATCGAGGAGCCGGTGCACCTTCGGCTTGATCTCCGAGCGGGACGCCCCGGTCACCTGCAGGACGAACGCCACGTTCTCTTCGGCCGTGAAGCGCTCCAGCAACCGGAAGTCCTGAAAGACGAAGCCTACCCGACGCCGGAGCTGGGGAATCTCGCGCCTGCGAATCCGACTCGACGAGAAGCGTGATACCATCACGTCGCCCTTGGTCGGCGCGATCTCCATGTGGACGAGCCTGAGAACGGTCGTCTTTCCGGCACCCGAGGGGCCCGTGAGAAAGACGAACTCACCCTTCCGGACGTGGAAGGAGACCTCCCCGAGAGCCGTTCCGCTCCGGGGGTAGTGCTTCGTGACGTCCCGGAAGCGGATCAACTCGCCCCCTCGCCCGCGGTCTGACGGCAGAAGCGGATGCAGAGCTCGATGGCCGACCGCATGGAGCCCGGATGCGCGATGCCTCGGCCCGCTATGTCGAAGGCCGTTCCGTGGTCGGGCGAAGTACGCGGGAAGGGGAGGCCGGCCGTCACGTTGACGCCCGAGTCCCGCGCCAGGGTCTTGATCACGGCGAGGCCCACGTCATGGTAGGGAACGAGCACCGCGTCGAACTCTCCCGCGAGGCAGCGGGCGTACACGGTGTCTCCGGGAAATACGCCGACGATCCGAATCCCATCTCTCCGCAGTCGATCCGCCGCCGGTGCCAGAACTCGCTGCTCCTCTTCACCGAATCGGCCGCCCTCCGAAGCGTGGGGGTTGACGCCCGCGAACGCCAGACGCGGTGAGGGAAGGCCCCACCACTCGCGAAGCGCCCGGTCCGCGAGCCTCGAGCGCCGATCCACCAGCTCCGGGGTGAGCGCGCCCGACACGTCGCGGAGCGGAATGTGGCCCGTAAGAAGGGCCATGCGCAGGGATCCACCCATGGGCGTGGTTTCCGCCGCCATCATCATCGTCACTTCCGGTACGCCCGTTCGCTCCCGCAAGAACTCCGTATGGCCCGGATACGGGTAACCGGCCGCCGCGAGCGCCGCCTTGGATATCGGGGCCGTGACCAGCCCGTCGATCCGGCCGTCTAGGGCGAGCTCGATGCCTCGCTCGATCAGCTGCCCGGAGACTCGTCCGGCCGCCGCTTCCTCCGTCTCGTCGGACCTTCGGGGCGCGGGCCACGCGGCGACGGGCTCGACTTCGATCGTGCGGGCTGAGGGCAGCAGGTTCGGGGTTGCCCCCGCCCACCCGAGTACGACGAAGCTGGCACGCCCCGCGAGGCTCTGCTCGCCCAG
Organism: Gemmatimonadota bacterium; assembly: GCA_027295155.1. Classification (GTDB taxonomy): domain Bacteria; phylum Gemmatimonadota; class Gemmatimonadetes; order Palauibacterales; family Palauibacteraceae. The sequence continues at coordinate 2,467 of JAPULH010000077.1, read as the reverse complement.
CGCCGCTTGGACGACCTCGGGGCCGATGCCCCGGGGGTCTCCGAGCGTGATGCCGATTCTCACCACCGACACCGTCAGATCATGATGCGGATGTACACCTCTTGGCGCACCTGTTCGATGAGCGCCGTGTACTGTCCCCTGCGTTCCAGCTCGTCACGGATCTGAATGCGCAACTCCTCCAGACCATACCTTCCGGTGGGCCGGTACTCGGTAACATCGAGGACCACGAACGCCGGAGTATTGCCGGGCCCGCTCACCTCGAACGGTCCCACGACGTCTCCCGAGCGGGCCCCCCTTAGAGCGGTCGCGTACGCGGCTCCCAGGCCGGCCTCGATCCGGTCCACCCGGACGTCGTCCATCCTCGAATCGTCGGGATCGACGCCATACCTCTCGGCCATGACGGTCGGATCGGAGCCGCCGGCGATGCTGTCGGCCACCGCCTGCGCGAGCGAGCGAGCGCTCTCGACCTGTTCCGGTCCGATGTAAGGCCTGGTCAGGATGTGGCGCACCAGGCGCTCACCCCCACGCACGTTCTCCACCTTGATGATGTGGAACCCGTAGCGCGTCTCGACGGGACCTATGGGAACGCCGAGGCGGATCAACCATGCCGCATCGCCGAAAGCCGGCAGGACCTCGCTCCGCCGGATCCATCCGAGATCTCCGCCCTCCGCGCGGCTCCCCTCGTCGTCGGAGTACCGCCGCGCCACCACCTCGAAGTCCTCGCCGGAGCGCAGCTCCTCCAGCGCGGTCTGCGCCAGCTGGAGCGCGCTGTCGCGGGCGGCCTCGGCGGGCTTTGGTTCGATGAGGATCTGCACCATGGAGAGCGTGGCAGGGCGTGTGGTACCGGTCGCGCTAAGGTTGAACTCCGCCTGAATCTCCTGTTCCGTGATCCGGATGGGCGGCATCTCGGCCAGCCGGGAACGCATGTACCGCTGGCCGAGCAGGTCCTTGCGGATCTGTGACCGCAACAGCTTCCGGAACTGGAACATGTTCTGGCCGGAGGCCTCCACGCGGTCGAGCATCTCCTGGTCCGACGAGAAGCGGGAGCGGATGGCGCTGAACCGGCGATCGACCTCATCGTCCAGCTCCTCCTCCGTGACCTCGATGCCGGCGAACTCCGCCTGCTGCACGATCATCAGCTCCTCGACCATGCGCTGCAGGGTGGCGTTGGCGAGCGAGTCGATGCCGCGCGGGTCGTTCGGCATCTCCAGGCCCTGCGCCTGAAGCTGGAAGAGCTGCTCGCGGACCTCGCTCAGGAGGATGGCCGTATCGCCGACGATCGCCACCAAGCGATCGATGAGCTCCACAGAGTCGGCCGGCGGAGGCATGGCGGCCGTGGGCGTACCCGGAACGGATGGGAGCGCGAAGCCGGGACCCTGCTCCGCGGCCGCCGCGTCGCTGATCGGCACAACCGGGACGGCGGTAGCCGCGTCGGAGATCTGCGTGTCCGCCGCGTCGGAGATCAGCGTGTCTGCCGCGTCGGCTGCAGCCGCGTCCGCCGCCGGATCGCGCGACGGTTGGGCGGGAGGGGCCTCGGAGCCGCCGGCCGATGGTGTCGTCTGCGGTGGAGCTCCCCCGGAGCAGCCGGCGCCTACGAAGACGACGATCGCCGCGGCGAAGACCAGAAGGCACTTCCATAGCGTCCTTCTCCTCACGCTCACCATCTCCTCACGCTAATCACTCTCACCACGCCCATCACGCGCTCAAAAGGCATGTACTCTCCGTTGACGCCAGCAGGGACAGGGCCTCGATCAGCGTCTCGAGGAGCGGTTCCGGCCCCCCTCGCTGCAGCACCAAGGATAAGGGCTGCGACCTGCGCACTTCAACGTGGAGCTGGCGGTCCGAGAACGCATCCCCGAGCACGGCGAGCCGTGGTACCGCGTCGGCCGTGAAAACGATGCGGGCGGAGCGCCCTCCCACCCGGATCCACTCCACGCACAGCTTGCGCCCCAGCAGCTTGAGCCGGATCGATCCGAGCAGCCGTGCCGCCGCTTCGGGGAGCGGGCCGAACCGGTCGCGCAGCTCGCTCCTCAGATCCTCCGTCTCCTCCAGCTCTTCGAGCCTTGAAATGCGGCGGTACAGGTGCATCTTCTGCTCGGAGTCCAGGATGTACTCGTCCGGAAGGTACGTCTCACCCTCCACCGCCACCTGGGTCGCCACCGTTTTCTCCGTGTCGCTGCCGTCCCTCAGCCGGCGCACCGTTCGCTGGAGCAACCGCTGATACATATCCAGCCCCACGGCCTGCGCGAAACCGGATTGATCCGTTCCCAGCAGGTTGCCTGCGCCGCGAAGCTGAAGATCCCGCAAAGCCACCTGGTAGCCGGCTCCGAGCTCCGTGTGGTGTTCCAGTATCCGGAGCCGGCGCTCCGCCTCCGGAGTGACGTTCGGAGGAACGACGAGGTAACAGTACGCCCGGTGGTGTGAGCGGCCGACACGGCCGCGGAGTTGGTAGAGCTGAGCGAGGCCG
>JAPULH010000076.1 GCA_027295155.1 Gemmatimonadota bacterium | reverse complement strand
GGTGGCCGAGCGGGTCCGCCTGAGATAGCTCCGATCCACCAGGCCGTGGATGGTTTGAGAGGCCGTGCCGCGTGTCGTGGCGTGGAAGTCCGCGAACGCCGAGACGGTCCGGGAGAATCGGTTGGCACGCGACAGGTAGCGCAGCGCGGACCACTGCGCCGGCGTGAGGCCCTCGGTGAATCCGAAGCTATAGGCGAGGCGGCCGAGATGTGCGACCAAGTCAGCCACCGCCCATGCGCTGATGTCCCGTCGCTCTGGCATGCTACCTGCTAATCAGGTAGAGGTCCTTGGGTGGTCTTGACCAGCGATCCACGGATAAGGTAGTTTCGCATCGACACTAAAGCTACACTTCGGACTTCGGACCGACGCCGTCTTGAGGCATGGCCACTCCATGACCTACATCATCACGCAGCCCTGCATAGGCACGAAGGACGCGTCGTGCGTCGACGTGTGCCCGGTCGACTGCATCTACGAGGGCGATGACATGTTCTACATCCACCCGGAGGAGTGCATCGACTGTGGCGCCTGCGTGCCGGAGTGTCCGGTGGACGCGATTTTCGTAGACGATGAGGTGCCCGAGCAGTACGCGGACTTCATCGGCAAGAACTACGTGTACTTCGACGTGCCCGTACCCTCCTAGGCTCTCACCCAGCTTAGGCTTTCACCCAGCGCACAGGGAGCAGCGATCCATGCCCTATGATCCGAACTTGGTACGGCCGATGCGCGAAGAGCTCACCCGAATCGGGGTGAAAGAGCTCCGCACGGCCGATGACGTGGACGAAGTCCTGGTCGCAGCCGAAGGAACGACGATGGTGGTGGTCAACTCCGTCTGCGGCTGCGCCGCGGGGAACGCCCGTCCCGCCGTCGCCATCGCGTTGCGGCACGGAACCGTGCCAGACCGATCCGTGACCGTCTTCGCCGGCCAGGATCTGGAGGCGGCCGCACGGGCGCGGGAGTACTTCCCCGGGTTTCGACCCTCATCGCCCTCCATCGCGCTCCTTCAGAACGGCGAGCTCGTGTTCATGCTGGAGCGTCACCAGATCGAGGGACGTCCTGCCGAGGAGATCGCCCGCGACCTGACCTCCGCGTTCGACCGGTACTCCGTAGGAGCTCTCTGAGCCTTCCCGCTGCGTGAAGCCGAACCGCCAATGGCGGGATGGCTGTCTTCTCGTTCCTTTGTAGCAGGATTCTAATGGGAGCGAGAAAACCGATGCCCCCGACCGACCTCGACGATCTGTTCGCCCCCGAGGTGATCGCCGACCCGTATTCGTACTTCGCCCAGCTTCGCGAGGCCGACCCCGTATATTGGAACGAGCGGTTTCAGCTGTGGGTGATTACCGGGTACCAGGAGGTGGTGTGGCTGCTCCGCCATCACGAGCTGTTCTCGTCTGCCATCATGAAGCACAGCACATCGCCTCCGTATCCTCCGATCGAGCCGGAGGACCTGCCGCTGTTCGACGAGGTGCGGGAGTTCCGCGGCGATCAGTTGGTCGAACAGGACCGGCCCGAACACCTTCACCAGCGCGGCGTGGTACATGAGTACTTCACGCCGACGGCGATGGAGTCGTGGCGACCGTTCGTACGGGACGCGGTGAGGGAGCTGCTGGACGAGCTGGAACCGCTTGGACGCATGGATGTCCTGACGGAGTTTGCCGCTTCGCTTCCGGTCCGCGTCATCGCCCAGATGATGGATGTCCCGTACGAGCACCGAGACCACCTCCGCGAGCTCGCGGACAGCATCCTCTACATGAACAGGGGCGAACCCTGGCGGCTCCGGCCGCTGACCGAGGGCATGCGGGGCATCGTGGAGTACGCGGCTCCCCTCGTTGAGGAGCGCCTCGAGTGCCCCGGAGACGACTTCATCTCGATCTTGGCCCAGGGAGAGAAGACGGGCGTCTTCACCCGGCACCAGGTGCTCGTCAACACGGGGCTGCTCCTTTTCGCAGGACACGAGACGACCATGAACCTCATCTGCAACGGGCTCCTCGCGCTCATCCGGCACCCGGACCAGTGGGATCGGCTGAGGGCGGACCCGACTGGCATGGCCCGGCTCGCCACCGAGGAGTGTCTCCGCTACGACCCGCCCGTGAAGTCGACCCAGCGGATCGCCGCCGAGGACGTCGAGCTCGGCGGGAGAACGATCCGCAAGGGGGATCGCATCCGCTGGATCATGGCCGCGGCGAACCGGGATCCCTCGGTTTTTCCGGATCCGGAGCGGTTTGACATCGGCCGGCAGCCGAACCCCCACGTCTCCTTCGGTTCGGGGATTCACTATTGTCTCGGCGTTGCGCTCGCGCGGATGGAAGGGCAGGAGGTCTTCGGAGCGTTGGCCGAGCGCTTTCCGAGGTTCGAGCTCGCGACCGAGGAGGTCGAGTATCAGCCGAGCATTCAGTTTCGTTCGCTCAAGTCACTGCCGGTGACCTGGAAGCAGGGGGATCGATGACTCGGCGCCTTGACGTCATTGTCGATCACTCGCGCTGTGTCGGCAACGCGATGTGCCTCGCGACCGCGCCCGGCGTGTTCGCCCATAACTCGGACCGGCAGTCGGAGGTGGTCGATCCGGCGGGAGACACGGAAGAGAAGATCCTCGAGGCCGCCGTCAACTGCCCCACGGGCGCGATCCGGGTCGAGGTGGCCGAGAGCGGCGAGCGCTTGTTCCCGCACGGCGGGTAGCCTGCGGCGACCTGCTCCTCGAAAGCGATCTGAGACAGCTCCCAACGTGTGCTGCGGGCTGCTTCGGCTACAGCACGCCCAGGACCACCGCACCGAGCGTCAGCGCGCTCATCAGGGCGAGGACGAGGTGTGACCGGCGGGTGAGCAGGTAGATCATGAGGGTCGCGCCGATGGGGGCCGTGAAGGCGAAGATGTACAAGAAGGTCAGGACCACGTCCTTGATCCACCAGACGCCGGTTAGGCCCGCCAGGCTCGCCTGCGTCACGAACGGCCGCACGACCTCGTTTGCCAGGTCCTCCAACAGGAAGAGAATCACGAAGGCGCCGCCCAGGCGCAGGTAGAGGCTCACCTCGGCCCGGCTCTTCTTCCGGAACGGGGCGTAGATGAAGCCGATCACGGGACGAAAAAGCCGCGACAGCGCGTTCCCGGGCCGCACGTGATGATAGAAGAGCCGGATTCGGTAGCTCCACCGCACGAGATCTCCGATGAGCGGCACGTGATGCAGCGGCGCGAGTTGCCGGCCGAAGTTGAGGACCACGATGAGGGCGACGACGGCGGCGATCGCCTCCACGTTACCGGTGGATCGGCTCACGCTGCCCAGAGAGAAGCCCGCCACGACCAGCACCAGAGCATCCGCCACCATCTTCCTGACGCCGCGGAAACCGCGATGGGAACGCGGGTCATACCAACGCGGCGGGCGCGCCAGCTCCGAGCCGTCGGACGGGGGCAGGAAGTCCAGACCCACGGGCGGGAGGCCGAGCTCTCTTCGCTGGGCCTGCATTGTGTTGTGTTCAAAGACCATCTTCGGGATCAGGAAGAAATCGACCACCCACCAGACCAGCGCCCCACCACCCGTCAGCAGCATGAACATTCCCGTCCACACCCGGTTCAGGTACATGCGGTGGACCCCGAAGATGCCGAGGAACATCCAGAACAGGTAGGCGAAAGACCTTCGCTTCAGCGGGTAGTGGTAGAGGTCCTCGAGGATCTCGGGGGGGATTCTCTCTGTCATGCCAACCCGCTATACGTGGATCTGAAAGGACCCGGCTCTGGGGTCATCGGTCGCTATGGCGATAAGGTACCACTGGTGTCAGAGCGGCGGCGAGGCGGCCCGTGACGTTGGTGTCAGAGCGGCCGACGACGTAGCGGCCCACCGTGTCGCTTTCGACTTCCGGCCTTCCGAGCCATCTTCTGCGTTCCACCTGAAAGGGACACCATGGAACGGATCGTCGAGTGCGTACCCAACTTCTCCGAGGGGCGAGATGAAGCGATCATCCAGGAGATCACCGGCGCGATAGAGAGCGTGTCGGGCATCACGCTGCTCGACGTCGACCCCGGCGCCAACACGAATCGCACGGTCGTCAGCTTCATCGGCGCTCCAGAGACGATCGGCGAGGCCGCCTTCCAGGGCGTCAAGCGCGCCTCCGAGCTCATCGATATGCGTGAGCACCACGGGGCGCACCCGCGCTTCGGTGCGACCGATGTCGTGCCCTTCGTCCCCGTCGCCGGCGTCACCATGGATGACTGCGTGGAGATCGCCCGCCAGGTGGGCCGGCGGATCGGCGATGAGCTCGGCATCCCCGTCTATCTTTACGAGCACGCGGCCAGGGTGCCGGAGCGCCGCAACCTGGCCGACGTCCGCTCCGGCGAGTACGAGCGGCTGGAGGGTAGGCTCGCCGGACCCGAGTGGGTGCCCGACTTCGGACCGGCCGAGTTCAATCCCACGGCCGGAGCCACGGCGGTCGGGGCCCGCGAGTTCCTCATCGCCTACAACATCAACCTGAACACGAGCGACCGCCGCTACGCGACCGAGCTTGCCTACGAGCTCCGGGAACGCGGCCGCTGGAAGCGCACCGGCCACACAGAGCCGTTCTACTACAAGGGCGATGTGGTGAGCTTCCCCGAGGACGGCACCTACCCCTGTGGTAACTGCGACTTCGTGGGCGGGTCGTTCGACGAGCTCGCCGGCCACCACACGGAGGCGCACGGCGGCGACCTCCGGGAGCGGTACGGCACGATCCCGATCGATCCCGAGCAACCGAGCGGCCCGGTGTTCAAGGACGGACGCTTCCGGTGCGTGAAGGGTCTCGGCTGGGTGATCGAGGAGTACAACCGGGCCCAGATCAGCCTGAACCTGACGGACTACAACGTCAGCCCGCCGCACGAGGTCCTGGAGGCGGCTCGGGAGGAGGCTTGGAAGCGCGGCATCGTGGTCACGGGCTCCGAGATCGTCGGGGTGATCCCGTACGACGCCATGAAGCGGGCGGCGCACTACTACCTGAAGCGGATGGGTAGGTCCACGGGCGTACCGGTGCCCGACCTCATGGAGACGGCCATCCAGTCGATGGGACTCGGGGACGTCTCGCCGTTCGAGCCTGAGGAGCGGGTGCTCGGCCTGCCGAAGCTCGAGGGCCCGCTTGTGCTCCGGCCCACCTTCGATTTCGTGGACGAGGTGTCGCGCGACACGCCCGCTCCGGGCGGGGGATCGGTGGCGGCGCTGGCCGGCGCTCTGGGAGGCGCCCTGACCTCGATGGTGGCGAACCTCAGCGCTCCCAAGGGCGGCTTCGAGGACCGGTTCGAGGCCCTGTGCTCCATTGCCGAGGGAGGCCAGGAGGTCAAGGATGCACTGCTCCGCGGCGTCGACGACGATACGCGGGCCTTCGACTCGGTCATCGAGGCGATGCGAATGCCGAAGGACACCGAGGCGGAACGCGACGTACGCGCCCAGGCCCTGCGAGAGGGCTACAAGGAGGCCACTCGGGTGCATATGGTTACGGTGGAGCTGTGCCGCGATGCCCTGAAGCTGTGCGCCGAGATGGCGCCACTGGCCGACTCCCAGATGATCAGCGACGTGGGCGCGGCCTCCTTGCTGGCCCACGCCGGCGCCCGAGCCGCCGCGTATAACGTGCGGATCAACCTGCCGCACACTCGGGACGAGGGTTTTTCAGAGGAGATGCGCGGTGCCGTCGAGAAGCTCCTGACGGAGTGTGCCCAGCTCGCCGAGGCCGTGGAGGCCGACGTGGAGAGAGCGCTGGAGGGGTAGCGTCGAGCCTGAAGGGGGAACGGTGCTGCCCCTCGCGGGGCAGCAGGCTTTGGGGGATCCCTTCGGAGCTGCCGGGAGGCCAATCCATGAACAGAGACGTGAGTGACTTCCTGCGCGATCTCGCGCCAGAGGATGCCCACTCGCTGGCGGTGAGAGAGCTGATCAAGGAGGCGGCTGGGCTGTCGGCCGGCAACGAGGCATAGACTTGTGCGACGGCGGTGTCGGCGTGGGCGCCGCTTCGCCCGGCGGCCTGACGGGCGAGATCCGCATCCAGGGTGCTCAGATAGCGGTCCGCAGGCGCTGCCGATATTCTTAGCTCAGCGCAGTGTGACGACAAAGGACGGAGGGAGGCTGCCGTTATGGACACGGCGAAACTGATCTTGAACGGTGAGGAATACGAGTTCCCCGTTGTGGTGGGGACGGAAGGCGAGGTGGGTATCGACATGACGACGCTCAGGTCCAGGACGGGCGCCATCAGCCTGGACCCAGCGTACGGAAACACCGGCTCCTGCCTCAGCACCATCACCTTCGTCGACGGGGAGCAGGGGATCCTGAGGTACCGCGGCTATCCGATCGAGCAGGTGGCGAAGTCGGCCACGTTCGTGGAGGTCTGCTTTCTTCTGATCTACGGGCATCTGCCTACGCCGCAGGAGCTCGAGACTTTTCGCCATGAGCTGACCCGTCACAGCTTGATTCACGAGTCGCTCAAGAACTTCTTCGATGGTTTCCCCCCGCCGGCCCATCCGATGATGGTCATGTCGGCGATGGTTGCGTCTCTGTCGGCTTTCTATACGGGTACGGGCCACGCCGACGAAGGCGACCTCAACATCATTCGGCTGCTGGCCAAGGCCAAGACGCTCGCCGCCTTCTCCTATAAGAAGTCGATCGGCCAGCCCTTCATCTACCCGCAGAACGACCTGAGCTACACGCAGAACCTGCTGCACATGATGTTCGCCGTGCCGGCCGAGCCCTACGAGGTCCCACCAGTGCTGGACCGGGCGCTCAACCTCCTGCTCATCCTGCACGCCGATCACGAGCAGAACTGCAGCACATCGACGGTTCGCATGGTGGGAAGCAGCCAGGCGAATCTCTTCGCCGTGGTTTCGGCGGGCATCTCCGCCCTCTGGGGTCCGCTGCACGGTGGGGCCAATCAGAAGGTCATCGAGATGCTGGAGATGATCCGGGACGATGGAGGCAACTTCGAGAAGTACGTCGATCTGGCCAAGGACAAGAGCTCGCCGTTCCGGCTCATGGGCTTCGGACATCGGGTGTACAAGAACTTCGACCCGCGCGCCCAGATCCTCAAGGAGTCGGCGGACGAGGTGCTGGCGGAGCTCGGCATGGATGATCCACTGCTCGAGATCGCCAGGAGACTGGAGGAGGTGGCTCTGGAGGACTCCTTCTTCGTTGAGCGTAAGCTCTACCCCAACGTCGACTTCTACAGCGGCATCATCTACCAGGCGATGGGCATCCCGACCGGCATGTTCACGGTCATGTTCGCCCTCGGCCGCCTGCCGGGATGGATCGCGCAGTGGAAGGAGATGATGGAGGATCCCCACGTCCGGATCAGCCGTCCCCGGCAGATCTACATGGGGGAGACCGAGCGTTCGTTCGTACCGCTGGAGCTCCGCGAGGCGGAGGGCAAGGAGCGGCCGGAACCGGCCGTGGTCTAGACTAAGGCGACGGCGAAGACGGACGCGACGGTGGACTCACCCGCTCTGGCCATCCTGGGTGGTGGGAACATCGGACAGGCCCTGGCACGAGGCTGGGTGGCCTCCGGTGAGCTCTCCGCCGGACAGATCACGATCACCCGGCGGCACGGCGCCGCTCTCCAGTCTCTGGCGGAACAGGGGTTCGACGTCGGGACCGATAACCGGGAAGCGGTGCGACGAGCCGATACGCTCCTGATCGCTGTTCAGCCCCAGCAACTCATCCCGCTGCTGGGCGAGATCCGAGATGTGCTGGATTCTGATCGGCACATCGTCATCTCGGTCGTGTCGGACGCCACGGTAGCGGATATCCAGGAACAGTTGGGAGTACCGGTCCCGGTGGTTCGCGCGATGCCGAACACGGCGATCGAGATCCGCGAGTCCATGACCTGCCTGGCGGCCGATGAGAGCTCCGGCCCCGCGCTGGCTCAGGCGCGCTCCCTGTTCGACGCGGTCGGCAGAACTCTCGTCATCGACGAGGAGCTGATGGTGAGCGCCACGGCGACGTGCGCCTGCGGAATCGCCTTCTTCCTTCGCGCGATCCGCGCGGCCACCCAGGGCGGTATCGAGATCGGATTCCACCCGGAGGAGGCCATGCTGCTCGCGGCTCAAACGGCGAGGGGCGCCGCATCCCTCCTGCTTGGCGTGGGAAGCCATCCGGAGGCCGAGATCGACCGGGTCACCACCCCCCGCGGCTGCACGATCGCAGGCCTCAACGAGATGGAGCATCACGGCTTCAGTTCGGCCATGATCAAGGGCATCCTCGTATCGGCGAAAAAGGCGGCTGGACTTTTCGAAGCCGGGTAAGGCTTGAGCCCGCCCGCGATGAACCGGCCTGCCAAGCTCGCCCGCGTCATGGGGCTCCGCGACGTCGTCCTCCTGCACGTAGTCGCCATCGTGGGTGTTCGCTGGCTCCTGACGGCAGGCCGGATCGGACCATCCTCGATCCTCCTCTGGGTCGCTGCGGTGATGCTCTTCTTCGTTCCCCAGGGCCTGGCCGTTCTCGAGCTGTCGGCTCGCATGCCCGAAGAGGGAGGCGTCTACGTGTGGGCGAGGGAGGCGTTCGGCCCGTTCCACGGCTTCGTCTGCGGCTGGGCATATTGGGTCAACAACCTCGTCTACTACCCGTCGCTCATCGTCTTCATCGGGGGAAACGCCGCTTTTGTTCTCGGTCGGAGCTATCTCGGGCTGGCCGATAACACGACCTACCAGATCCTTTTCTCGCTCGGGATCCTCTGGCTGGCGATGGGCCTCAACATCGTGGGCCTCCGCACGGGCCGGTGGGTCCAGAACGTAGGTGGGCTCGCGACGTGGCTCGTCGCCTTCATCCTGATCGGCCTGGGGATGGCGACGTGGTGGAGCGGTTCGGGGCAGGATCCACTCTCGGGGGGCTCCCTCGTGCCGGAACTGTCCGGTTCGAACATCGCTCTCTGGTCGAGCTTGTGCTTCGCCCTGGCTGGCCTCGAGCTCGCCGTCGTGATGGGCGGAGAGGTGAAGAACCCGTCCCGCAACCTACCCCGGTCCATCCTGATCGCTGCGCCGATCATTGCGGCGATCTACATCCTGGGAACGCTGGCGATCCTCGCGGCTTTCCCGGCGTCGGAGGTGAACCTCGTGACCGGCGTCGTGGAGGCGATCGGGCGGATGGGTGAAGCCATGGGGATCCCGGTGGTCCGGTTGGCCGCCATCCTCATCGTCCTCGGCGGCCTCGGGGGGGTCGGCGCCTGGCTGGCCGGCACGGCGCGGATCCCCTTCGTGATCGGGCTGGACCGATTCCTTCCAGCCGCCCTCGGAAGGATCCACCCCCGTTGGCACACGCCGTACATAGCGTTGTTCGTTCAGGGAATCGGTGCGAGCGTCTTCATTCTCGTGGCCGCGTTGGGAAGCACGGTCGAGGAGGCGTACCTCGTGCTGGTGGACACGACGATCATCGTCTACTTCATCCCGTATCTGTATCTGTTTGCAGCGCTGCCGGTGCTTCGGCGCCGTGCCGCGCAGAGGGAGACGATGGCAGAAGTGTCCGACTGTGCGAGGGAGACGTCCTTCCGGGTGCCGGGAGGAAACGCCGGACTCGCCTTCGTGGTGATTGCCGGGCTTGCGACCACGGCCGTGTCCATCGTCCTCTCCGTTCTTCCGAGCGACGTTGTTGCGTCGCCGGTCGTGTTCGTCGCCAAGATCGTGGGTGGGGCGGGAGGCCTCATGGCCATCGGGCTCGTTTTCTACGTCTCGGCCATGCGACGGCGTACCGGGAGGAGGGCAGGGACATGATTCTCAGACGATGACGGGCGCGGATAGCGTTACTATACCAGAGCTTCCGCACGATCATCTCATGGAGACTCTAAAGCAATACGGACGCTAGCCGTCCGCTGTCAGGAACAAGTACGAACGGGACCGCCCGCCGTCCCGCTAAGCGCCGAGGCGCTCGGCCACGGCGTCCAGCTCGGGCCGGATCGGCGCGGGGCGCTCCACGGTCCGAGAGGCGGCCGGCACGTCCTTCAGGCCCGTACCGGTCACGAGGAGGACCACGCGTTCCTCCCGGCCCACCAGTCCCTCGGCGAGGGCGACGTGCAGGCCGGCGAGCGCTGCTGCACCGGCCGGCTCGGCGAACACCCCCGTGTGCCGCGCCAGGTAGGGGATCGCCTCCAGGATCGCCTCGTCGGAAACCGCCACTGCGCCGCCGCCCGATTCCCTGATGCGCTTCAGGCACAGGATCGCGTTGCGGGGAGCCTGGACGGTCAGGCTGTCGGCCACGCTGGCCGCTTCGGGCACCGGCGTGACCGTCTCGGCGCCCTCGCTGAACGCCCGTGCGATCGCCGCGGATCCCTTGGGCTGCACGGCGATCAGCCGGGGCTCACGCTCGATCAGGCCGGCCCGCACCAGGTCGGAGAAGCCCTTCCACACGCCGGCCAGGATCGCCCCGTCCCCGGTCGGCACCAGGACGGCATCGGGCACGTCCGGCGCCGTCGCAGCGGCGATCTCGAGCGCCGCCGTTTTCTTGCCCTCGATGGTGAAGGGGTTCAGGGCCGTGTTGCGGTTGTACCAGCCGAACGCGTCACACGCCGCGAGACAGAGCTCGAAGGCGTCGTCGTAGCTGCCCTCCACCGGGAGCACCTCGGCCCCGTAGCAGAGCAGCTGGATCAGCTTCGCCTCCGGCGCCGACTCCGGGACGAAGACGACCGCGCGGATCCCCGCGGCCGCTCCGACGGCCGCCAACGCGGCAGCCGCGTTTCCGGTGGAGGCCGTGGCCACCGTGTCGAAACCATATTCGCGAGCCTTCGCCACCACGAGCAGGGACGCCCGGTCCTTGGTGGATCCGCTCGGGTTTCGCGTGTCGTCCTTGACCGACAGACGCGGAAGGCCCAGGGCGCTGCGCAACCGGGGAGACTCCAGCAGGGGCGTGCCTCCGACCACCAGCGGCGGCAGGAGCTCCGGAGAGGGAATCGGCAGGAACGCACCGAGGAACTCGGCGCTGGAGGGCGCAGCGGGCGGCCATGCGGCAGGGATCTCCTCCATCTCCACCTGGAGCACGCCACGAGTCGGCCCGCCCGGCTCCTGCTGGCCGGAGCAGCTGTCGCAGACCAGGCGCTTCGGGTCCTCTGGGTACTCGCTGTCGCACTCGATGCAGCGAAAGTGAAAGATCACATCACCAAGGCCATGAGGGCCTTCTGGACGTGGAGTCGGTTCTCGGCCTCGTCGTACACGACCGAGCGCGGTCCGTCGATCACCTCGTCGGTCACCTCACGTCCCCGGTCGGCCGGTAGCGGGTGCATGTAGATGAGGTGGTCCTTGCCGAGCGCCATGCGCTCGGCGTCGCACCGCCACTTGGGGTACCTGTCGATCAACCCGATCCCCTCCTGCACGTCCTGAGTGTGGACGAGCGGGCCCCACGACTTGGGGATCACCACATCCGCGTCCTCGAACGCGTCCTCGAAGCAGTGCGTGATCTCGAACCGGCTGCCCGCCGCGTCGGCGTTCGCCTTCGCCTGCTCCTCGATCTGCGGCATGAGTCGGAACTCCGGCGGGTAGGCCAGCGTCACATCGAGGCCGAAGCGGGGCATCATGAGGATGAGGCTCTGCGGCACCGAGAGGGGCCGCACGTAGTTGGGCGCGCTCGTCCAGGCCACGCCCAACTTGAGGCCTCGGGTGTCGCCGAATCTCTCGCGGATCGTCATGTAGTCGGCGAGGATCTGGCACGGGTGATACACGTCGCACTGCATGCTGAGCACCGGGATCTCAGAGTGCTCGGCCACCTCCCGCAGGTAGGCGTTCCCCTCACCGTACGTGCACTGCCGGATTGCGATCCCGTCCCCGTAGCGCGACAGCACATTCGCCGTATCGCGCGCATTCTCGCCGTGGCTGATCTGCATGCGGTCCGGGGAGAGGTAGATTCCGTGCCCCCCGAGCTGCGTCATCCCCGTCTCGAACGAGTTTCGCGTCCGGGTCGAGGCGTCGAAGAAGATCATGTACAGCGTCTTCGCCGCGAGCAGCGGCGTCGGCTCTCCGGCCGCCCTCGCCCGCTTCAGCCGCTCGGCGAGATGGAAGAGGGATTCCAGCTCCTCCAGACTCCACTCCTGGGTCGTGATGAAGTCCCGGCCTTTGAGGCCGGTGGGTATCGTGAGGTCCATCACCCTGCCAGCAGCTCCTGTTTGCGGTCTGCCAGGCACCGGGGAATCAGGCTGTAGACCGCTGCCGCGCGGACGAGGTCCTCGACAGCCACCCATTCGCCCGTCGTGTGCGAGAGCTCCTCCAGCCCCGGTGCGAATCCGACCGAGGGAATCCCGTGGCGGCCCATCGTCGCGACGCCGTTGGTCGAGAACGACCATCGCGAGATCGCAGGCGGCGAGCCGAGCACGGCCCGGACGGCGTCCGCGACGCCTGTTACCAGCGGGTGGTCCTCGGGCAGCACCCAGCTGGGGAAGAACTTCTCCTGCCTGGCGCGCTCACCGCGCCAGCTCACCTCGTCGTATGTGAGCATCTCCACCGCGGCATCACCGAGATGCGGGAGCGAACGCAGCTCCTCCAGCGCGTCCTCGGGCGTCTCTCCCGCCGTCAGCCGGCGGTCGATGTTGATCATAGCGCCCTCCGGGACCGCGTTCAGGGACACCGTCGTGCACGCGACGTTCGACACGACCACGGTGCCCTTGCCGAGGAAGTGGTCGGAGGGCAGGCGTTCGTTCAGCGCCTCGATGTCGGAGATGATCGGCGCGAGCTTGTAGATGGCGTTCTCGCCCCGTTCCGGGTGGGCGGCGTGCGACGAGCGACCGCTCGTCGTGATCGTCGCCTCCACGCGGCCGCGCTGCCCCCGGTAGACGCCGAGGTCGGTGGGCTCCCCGATCACCACGACGTCGGGCCGGATCCCCTCCTTCTCGATGAGGTGCAGGAGGCAGTACCCGTCGCAGTCCTCCTCCATCACCGAGGCGGTGAGGTAGAGCGTGACGTCGGTCGGCAGGTCGCGCTCGCGTGCCAGCGTCGCGCCGTACGCCATGCAGGCGATCGCCGGCAGCTCGTCGACCGCGCCGCGCCCCCACACCTTGCCATCCTCGAGCTTCCCCTCGAACGGGTCGTGCTCCCAGGCGTCTGGGTCGCCGACGCCGACGCAGTCGATGTGGCCGTCCATCAAGATCGAGAGCGGCCCGTCGCCGAGACGCGCGACCACGTTGCCCAAGCCGTCGAAGAACACCTCGTCGAACCCGAGGCTCTCGTACTCCCGCTTCACCCGCTCGCACCGATCGCCCTCGTGGCGGCTCTCCGCCGGAATGGCGATCATCTCTCGCAGGAAGCGGACGATCTCCTCCTCGTGGCGTCGCGCCCCCTCGACTGCG
>JAPULH010000075.1 GCA_027295155.1 Gemmatimonadota bacterium | reverse complement strand
GCTCGGCGCGGAGCCGGCTGCCGACACGACGGACACCGAGCCGGGCGAGCCGGAGCTGCGGCCGCTCACCGTGCTCCTCCTGGAAAGCGGGCAGGTCGGCCAGTTCCTCGTCCGCGAGCAGGACGTCCAGACGGTGGAGCGGTACCTGGCGCTCGAGGGCGTGAAGCAGGCGACCCCGCGTGGAACCGAGATGCGCAGGTCGGCCGATCCGATTGCCGGCGGGGGGGAGGCCTACCGGACGCTCTACGTGCTCGATGATCAGCCGCTCCTCACCGGCGAGGATCTCGCCGATGCCGGACCGGCCGCCAGAGATCCGACGTTCAACCAGCCGTATGTGCCGTTCGAGACGACGCGGCGGGGAGCCCGGAAGTTCGAGCGCGGGACGAGCCGGCACGTCGGCGACCTGATGGCGATCGTTCTGGATCGTCGTGTAACGAGCGCTCCGGTCATCCGGCAGACGCTGAGTCGCCGCGCGCAGATCGAGATGGGCGCGGGCTCTACCTTCCAGGAGGCTCAGGACCTGGCTCTGGTGCTGCGTGCCGGCGCCCTGCCGCAGCCGATTCGAATCGTAGAGGAGCGAAGCGTCGGACCGTCGCTCGGCGCGGACTCGGTGCGGCAGGGGAAGATCGCCTTCCTGATCGGAATCGTTGCCGTCCTCGTCCTCATGACCGCCTACTACCGGATGGCCGGCGCGATAGTTGTGATCGCCCTCAGCGTGTACGTGTTGCTTCTGCTCGGCGCCCTCGCTGGGCTCGGCGCCACGCTGACCCTGCCGGGGATCGCCGGGATCATCCTGTCGATCGGGATGGCGGTGGACGCCAACGTCCTGATCTTCGAGCGCATCCGCGAGGAGCTGGAGGCGGGCAAGACGCCGCGCACGGCGGTCGACACCGGGTTCGAGCAGGCGTTGTCGGCCATCGTGGACGCCAACCTGACGACCCTGATCACGGCTATCATCCTCTTCCAGTTCGGGACGGGGCCGGTCCGGGGGTTCGCCGTTACGCTGGTGATCGGGATCATCGCCTCCTTCTTCACCGCTCTCTACGTGACCCGCACCCTTTTCATGATCTACCTGGACCGGCGGCCGGCCGGTGCACCCATCAACATCTGAGCCATGAGACTCTTCAAGGACGCGCACTACCACTTCATGGCCGGCAGGCGCAGGGCGTACATGCTCTCCGCCGCGGTGGCCGTCGCCGGCCTGATCTCGATCGCCCTCCACGGAGGTCTGCGGTACGGGGTCGATTTCACCGGCGGCACCCTGGTCCAGGTCGACTTCGTCGAGCCGTTGAGCGTGGGCGAGCTACGCTCGGTGGTCGACGAGGCGGGGTTTCCCAGGGCTCAGATCCAGGCGTTCAGAGGCACGAACGAGTTTATCGTCCGTCTCCAGACGTTCGAGGAGACCGGAGAGGGTGTGGTCGGAAGGCTCCAGACAGCCTTCTCGGCGGCCGTCGGGGAGCAGGGGTACGAGGTGCTCCGGGTCGAGGCCGTGGGGCCGAAGGTCGGGAGCGAGCTCCAGCGCAAAGCGACCTTTGCTATCCTCCTCTCCTTCGTGCTCACGATGATCTATCTGGCCTTCCGCTTCGAGTGGCGCTTCGGCGTGGCGGCGGTGGTCGCTACGATCCACGACATCGTGATCACGTTCGGCTTCATCTCGGTCTTCAGGATCGAGATCACGCTCGGCACGGTCGCCTCCATCCTCACGATCGTCGGTTACTCGCTGAACGACACGATCGTCGTGTTCGACCGGATCCGTGAGAACCTGAAGAAGAAGCGGAAGGAGCCGTACGAGGAGACCCTGAACCGGAGCATCAATGAAACGCTGCCGCGAACGGTGCTCACCAGCTCAACCACGCTTGCGACGCTGCTCGCCCTGTTCCTCTTTGGCGGATCGGTCATCCGGCCGTTCGCCCTGGTGCTGATCCTGGGCGTGATGATCGGGACGTACTCTTCGATCTTTGTCGCCTCGCCGGTGCTCCTGGAGATCGAGGATTACGGACACCGGAGGGCCAGAGCCCAGAGGGCACGCGCGGCCGGAGCCTGATCGCTGGGCGAGCTCCGCCTCCTCGACTCGCACCTGCACCTCACCGAGGGTCGTTTCGCGGAAGACCGCGATGCGGTCATCTCTAGAGCCCGTGAGATGGGCGTCTCCGAGATGGTCGTGGTCTCGACCGACCCGCAGGACGCGCGAAGGGCCGTGGAGCTGGCGCGCCGCTTTGCGGAGCTGCATGCAACGGCGGGCCTCCATCCACACGACGCCTCCGCCATGAACGAGCGCACGCAAGCGCAGCTGGAGGCGCTGGCCGAAGAGGCGGAGGTCGTGGCGATCGGCGAGACGGGCCTCGACTACCACTATGACAACGCCCCGCGGGAGCAGCAGCGCCGCAGCTTTCGGCTGCAGCTCGAGCTGGCCGAGCGCACCGGCCTTCCGATCGTCGTCCACTCGCGCGACGCGGACGAGGACATGGCGGCTCTCATCACCGAGTTCTCGGGTCGTGCCACCGGCGTTTTGCACTGTTTCACGGGCGGAGACGAGCTGTTGGAGGTCGGGCTCGAGGCAGGATGGTGCGTTTCCTTCGCGGGGATCGTAACGTTCAAGCACTTCGACGCGGAGGGTCAGGTGCGCCGCGTTCCCTCCGATCGGCTCCTGATCGAGACGGACAGTCCCTATCTTGCTCCGGTCCCGATGAGGGGGAGGCGCAACGAGCCGGCCTACCTCATCCACACCTGCCGGCGCGTGGCGGAAATACGCGGCGAGGAGCCAGAGACGATAGCTGAGATCACAAGCGCTAACGCACGTAAGTTATTCATGTTAGACGTCTCTCATATCGGATAGGATCATGCGGACTATCTTCCAGCTGTTTGGTAAGTCACCCTTCGGGCCGCTCGTCGAGCACACCCGGAGAGTCCATTCCACGGTCGAGCTCATCAGCCCGCTCTTCGAGGCGTTCCTCGCCGAGGATTGGCAGCGCAGCCGGGAGCTGTACAAGCAGATATCGAAGCTCGAGCACAAGGCCGATCTGACGAAGAACGAGATCCGCGACACGCTCCCGAAGTCGATCTTTCTCCCGGTGGATCGGGGGGACATGCTGCGGTATCTGAAGGAGCAGGACGCGATCGCGGATGCGGCCGAGGATGTCGCGGTCATCGTGACCATGCGGCACACGCTGTGCCCAGACGCCCTGAAGCCAGAGGTGATGCACCTGGTCGACCAGGTGATCAAGACCAGCGAGCTCCTGCTCGACGCGGGGCTCGAGCTGCAGAGGCTGTTCGAGTCCTCGTTCGGTGGCCCGGAGGTGGTGAAGGTTCTCGACATGGTCTCGGAAGTGAACGACCAGGAGTGGGAGGCGGACAAGGTCCAGGGGTCCCTCTCGCGTGCCCTGCTCGAGTGCGAAGAG
This sequence comes from Gemmatimonadota bacterium, assembly GCA_027295155.1. Classification (GTDB taxonomy): domain Bacteria; phylum Gemmatimonadota; class Gemmatimonadetes; order Palauibacterales; family Palauibacteraceae. Next base: position 20,112 of record JAPULH010000075.1, on the reverse strand, counting down.
GAACTGGGCGCGGTATCCATTCTTCTCTGGATGCGCATCATCGAGGTGCTCGGCCAGGTGGCGAACCATGCGGAGAACACGGGAGACCTCCTCCGCATGATGCTGGCGAGGGAGTGAGCGCTGGAGTGACGCTCGCTCCAGCCTTCCGGCACGTGAGGTAGTCGTGAGCGCGGTGACCGTGATCATGGTGATCGCTGTGGTTGCGGCGTTCTACATGGCGTGGAACATCGGCGCCAACGACGTCGCCAACGCGATGGGCACCTCCGTGGGGTCGGGGGCGCTCACCATGATGGGGGCCGTCGTCCTGGCCGGGATCTTCGAGTTTGCCGGGGCCACGCTGGTCGGCACGCACGTCTCGGAGACGATCCGGAAGGGCATCGTCGAGGTCCGGTTCTTCCAGCCCGAGAGCGGCCTCTTCGGGGAGATGGGGCCCAGGATCCTCATGCTCGGCATGGTCTCGGCCCTGCTCTCGGCCGGCATCTGGCTCCAGATCGCCACCATGTTCGGCCTTCCCGTTTCCACGACGCACTCCATCGTGGGCGCCGTGATCGGCTTCGCCGTCGTGGCCGTGGGGATGGAGGCGGTCGACTGGGGGACGGCCGGCCTGATTGCGGTCAGCTGGGTGCTCTCCCCGCTGTTCGGAGGGTTGCTCGCGGCCGGGATGTTCCTCGTGGTGAGCCGGGGTGTGCTGCGGAAGGATGATCCGATCGCGGCGACGCGCCTGCTCGGGCCGTATCTGGTGGGGCTCGTCATCTTCATGCTCGTTCTGAGCTTCGTGTACAAGGCGCTCCAGAGCGTGCTTCCCGATCCGCCCGGGTGGCTCGTGCTCCTGGTCGCGGCGGCGAGCGGGGTGCTTGCCTACCTGTTCTCATGGGTCGCGCTGCGCCGCTCCAGCCCGCCGCCGGGTCGCCCGTTGGTGTATGTGGAGAAGGTGTTCGGGCGGATCCAGGTGATGACGGCGGCGTACGTGGCGTTCGCGCACGGCGCCAACGACGTGGCCAACGCTGTGGGACCGCTGGCTGCCGTGATCCAGGTCGGTACGCTGGGCGCGCTGCCGGAGGCGGTGCCGGTTCCCACCTGGATTCTGGCCTTGGGGGCGGTCGGCATCGTGATCGGCCTGGCGACGTGGGGGTATAAGGTGATCGCGACGGTGGGCTCGAAGATCACTGAGCTGACTCCCACCCGGGGCTTCAGCGCCGAGTTCGGAGCCGCCACCACCGTGCTCGTGGCGTCCCGTCTCGGCATGCCGATCTCGACGACGCACACCCTGGTGGGTGCCGTGATCGGCGTGGGCCTGGCGCGCGGCATCGGCGCCCTGAACATGCGAATCGTCGGGCGCATCGTGAACTCGTGGCTCGTGACGCTGCCTGCGGCGGCGTCGTTCTCGGCGCTTCTGTTCATCGCGTTGCGGGCGATCTTTACCTGACCGGGATGAACCGACCGGGATGAACCCGCGGATCCAGATCCTTCCCGATCACGTCGCGAACCAGATCGCGGCTGGTGAGGTGGTGGAGAGGCCCGCCTCCGTGGTGAAGGAGTTGGTGGAGAACGCACTCGACGCGGGGGCGAGCCGGATCGACGTCTCCCTCCGCAACGGGGGGAAGACAGAGATCCGCGTGGCCGACGACGGTTGCGGGATGAGTCGGGAGGATGCGCTTCTGGCGCTCGACCGGCACGCCACGAGCAAGATCCGCCACGCCGAAGACCTCCAGCGGATCTCGTCCTTCGGCTTTCGGGGCGAGGCACTTCCGTCCATCGCGGCGGTGAGTCGGTTCGTGTTGGAGACCGCGGCCGAAGGCGGTTCGGGGACGCGGATACGGGCCGTGGGAGGTCGGATGAAGGGCGCCGACGAGATCGCCCGCCGGAGAGGGACGATGGTTACCGTGTCGGGGCTGTTCGGGAACGTGCCCGCACGCGCCGCCTTCCTGCGCAGCGCGGCGGCCGAGACCCGGGCGGCGAGCGATGCGCTTACGGTCCTGGCTCTGTGCAACCTCCCGGTGGGCTTCGGCCTGCGCTCCAACGACCGGGAGCTGCTGGCTCTGGCTCCGGCGGGCCTGCGCGAGCGCGTGGCCGACGTCTGGGGGGAGGCGGAGGCCGACTCGATGCTCGACCTCGATTGGTCGGATGGCAAGTCGCGGCTGGCGGGGCTGATCCAGCGTCCGGACGCGGCCCGCACGGGCCGCCGTCGCTTTCTGTTTGTGAATGGCCGGCCGTTCAAGGATCGCGGCCTCGGCCGGCTCGTGGACGAGGCGTATCGAACGACGATTGCGCCCGGACTCCGGCCCGATTTCCTTCTGTACCTGATCGTGCCGCAGGACGCCGTGGATGTGAACGTTCATCCCTCCAAGACCGAGGTGCGCTTCCGTGACCGCGCGGGCGTCGAGCGAACGCTGATGGAGGCCGTGCGCGTCCGTCTCGGGCGCATCAGCAGCGCGCCGGAGCTCGGGGGGGAGCCGTCCCGGGGCTCGGCGACGGGCCCCAGAGAGCCGGCGGTCCGCGAGGGCCCCGGGCGCGGCCAGTTCGCGCTCTTCGTGACCGATGCGGAGGTGGGAGCGGAGACAGACGAAGAGGCAGCCAGCGGTGGGACCGTCCTGCTCACCGCGCCCGTACGACCCGAGCTGCATCAGCTGCACAACATGTATATCCTCGCCGCGACGCGCCGCGGGCTCTTGATCATCGACCAGCACTCGGCCCACGAGCGCGTGCTGTTTGAAGAGCTGATGGGCCGCTTCAGCGAGTCGGGCGGGCACGCGCAGAGGCTGCTGTTTCCGCTCACGCTGAGGCTTTCGCCCGCCGAGTATTCGGCCGTCGAGGAGCTTGCGTCCCTGTTGAGCCGTGTCGGCTTCGAGGTGGAGCCGTTTGGCGATCGTACGGTCATCGTGCAGTCCAGCCCCAACCCGCACGCCTACTTCGACGCGGAGCGCTGCTTCAGCGAGATGATCCACGAGTTGGCCGAGGGCTCGCCTCTTGTGGATTCCGCCGGGAATCAGCACGAGCGGATCGCCAAGAGCTTGGCGTGCAAGGGCGCGATCAAGGCCGGGCAGCCTCTCTCGCAGGAGGAGATGGCCGATCTCTTCGATCGGCTGTTCGCGACGGAGCTCCCGGGCCATGACGTGCACGGCCGTCCCACGGTCGTCCGGCTCACCCTGGAGGAGCTGGGCCGCCGATTCGGGAGGGCCTGAGCGGCGGGATGGGGTGAGCGGCGGATCCCGGTGAGCGGTGGGACGGCTCCCTCGGCTCTCGCGGTCGTGGGGGCCACGGCTACGGGCAAGACGGAGCTGGCGTCGGCCGTCGCCCTGCGCCTGGGTGGCGAGATCATCGGGCTCGACAGCCGGCAGGCGTACCGCGGCCTGGCGGTCGGAACGGCGGCCCCGGACTCCGGGCAGCTGCACTCCGTCCCTCACCACGGGATCGGGTTCCTGGACCCGCGAGAGTCGTACAGCGCCGGCCACTTCGCGCGCCTCGCCCGACGCTGGATCCGGCAGATCCGGGGCCGTGGTCGGGTACCGATCCTGGCCGGCGGGACGGGGTTCTTCCTGCGGGCGCTTCTGGAGCCGGTGTTCGAGGAGCCGCCGCTGGATGCGGAGAGCCGCAGGCGCCTGAGGGAGTGGCTGGAGGATCAGCCGGCCGAGCTGGCCGGCCGCTGGGCCCGTCGTCTGGATCCGGAGCGAGTCGCAAGCCTGGAGGTGCTGGATCGCCAGCGTGCGGGTCGGGCGATCGAGCTCGCTCTTCTGTCGGGCCGGGGGCTGAGCTGGTGGTACCGTCACGCCGAGCCCGAGGCGCGTCCCGTCCCCATGCTCGTATACGGCCTGGGGCTTTCTCCGGACGTCCATCGCGAGCGGATTCGCCGGCGCGTGGAACGCCTGCTGGACGGGGGGTGGCTCGAGGAGGTGCGCGGGTTGCGGGAGGCAGGCGTGCCGCCGGATGCCCCTGCGCTGAGCGCCGTGGGCTATCTGGAGATCGCGGCGCTCCTGGCCGGGGAGCTGGAGCGGGATGCGGCGGTGACGGAGATCGCGCGCCGCACGTGGGGTTACGCGCGCCGGCAGCGGACGTGGTTTCGGCACCAGCTGCCGGGGCTCCGCTGGCTGGACGCCACCCTTCCGATCGACGAGCTTGCCGAGCGAGTGGCGCGGGAGTGGGCGGCAGCGGGCCGAGACGGCGGGCGCTGATGATGATAGGGAGGACGGAGAGATGAAGATCGGGATCACCTGCTATCCGACCTTCGGGGGCTCCGGTGCCGTCGCGACCGAGCTTGGCCTCCAGCTCGCCGAGCGCGGGCACGAGATCCACTTCATCTCGTACGCTCAGCCGTTTCGGCTCGTCCACTTTCGTGAGGGCCTCTTCTTCCACGAGGTGGAGGTCAACCGCTATCCGCTCTTTGAGTACCCCCCGTACTCGCTGGCGCTGGCCGTCTCGATGCACGAGGTCGCTCGTCGGCACGAGCTCGACCTGTTCCATGTGCACTACGCGATCCCGCACGCGACCACGGCGTGGATTGCCAGAGAGATGCTGAGGGACGAAGGGAGCGACATAAAGGTCGTCACCACCCTCCACGGCACTGACATCACCCTCGTCGGGCAGGATCCATCGTACTGGTCGATCACGAAGTTCTCGATCGAGCGGTCCGACGGGTTGACGGCCGTCTCGGAGTACTTGCAGAAGGAGACCTACGAGGCGTTCGAGTGCGCCAAGTGTGCGATTCGGGTGATCCCCAACTTCATCGATCCGGCCGTATACCAGCGGGCTATCTACGACTGCCAGCGCGACGCGCTCGCTGCGGAGGGGGAGAAGATCGTGATGCACATCTCGAACTTCAGGAAGGTGAAGCGCGTCGAGGATGTCGTGCGGATCTTCGATCGGATCGTCCGGAAGGTCCCGGCGCGCCTCGTGCTGGTGGGAGACGGACCCGAGCGGCCGCTGGCGGTCGATCTGGCCCAGGAGCTGGGCCGCGAGGAGCAGGTGCTCTTCCTGGGCAAGCTCGAGTCGGTGGCCGAGCTTCTCGCCTGTGCGGACCTCTTCCTGCTCCCGAGCGAGGAGGAGTCGTTCGGGCTTGTTGCCCTGGAGGCGATGGCGACGGGGGTGCCGGTGGTCGGAAGCTCCGGCAGCGGGCTGGGGGAGGTGGTGATCGACGGGCTGACCGGCCGGCTCCACCCGGTCGGCGACGTGGAGTCCATGGCGGAGAGCTCGGTGGAGCTTCTCACCGATTCCGATCTCTGGAAGCGCGTCTCGAAGGCAGCCCGAACGTCGGCGGTGGAGAGGTTCTCGGCCGACCGTATCGTGCCGATCTACGAGAGCTTCTACGCTGAGGTGCTGGGGGAGGGCACGTGAGCCCGATCGAGGCGGCGCTGCTCGGCTTCCTCCAGGGGCTCACGGAGTTTCTTCCCGTCTCCAGCAGCGGCCACCTCGTCTTGGGGCAGGCGCTTCTCGGCATCGAGCTGCCGGGTGTCGGGTTCGAGGTCACGCTTCACGTCGCCACGCTCTTCGCGGTGCTGTGGGTGTATCGGCGGCGGGTGGCCTTGCTGGCGTCGGGTCTGTTCCATGCGGAACGGGAGGCGGTGACCTATGTGGGCCTGCTCACGCTCGCCTCGCTGCCCGCCGCCGCCGCGGGGATCCTGGCTCGCCCCCTCTTCGAGGACGCCTTCGAACGGCCGGCGCTGGTGGCGGCCCTCTTTCTGGTGAGCGGGGCTTTCGCGTGGTCGATCGGCCGGTCGGCGCGGGAGGAGCGGGTCGGGCAGGCGCGCCGGGACCGGCCGGGGCCGGTTGGCGCGATGGCGGTGGGCGTCGCTCAGGCGTTCGCCATCCTTCCCGGCATCTCCCGCTCCGGCAGCACGGTGGCCGTCGGTGCCCGGACGGGAGTGGAGGTGGTCCGGATGGCCGAGTTCTCGTTCCTGCTCTCGGTTCCGGCCGTGGGCGGCGCGGCGCTTCTTCAGGTCACCGATCCGGGGGGCGTCAGTGTGGGGATCGGCTGGTTCGCGCTCGCCGTCGGGTTTATGGTTGCCCTGGTCACCGGTGTGTTCGCGATCCGGCTTTTCCTACGAGCCCTCAGCGCCGGGCAATTCGGCTGGTTCGCCTACTACTGCTGGCTGCTCGGCGGTGGGTACCTGCTTGCAGCGGCCGCGCTTCCCGGCCTGCGGTGAGTCGGTGAACGAGCGGGCGGTGCTCTCCGAGGAGGCCCTGGTGTCTGCGGCGCTCGCCGAGGACGTGGGAGCGGCCGACTGGACGACGCGCTGGACGGTCGGTGAGGGCACGGCGGGACGGGCCGAGATCGTGGCTCGGGCCGCGGGGGTGGTTGCCGGAACGCGGCCGGCCGAGGCGGTGTTCCGCCAGCTGGAGCGTGCCACGCGGGTCCGTTGGGATCGTGTGGATGGAGACCGCGTCCGCCCTGGGGAAACGGTAGCCGAGGTGAGGGGCGAGCTCTGGACCATCCTGACGGGGGAACGGACAGCGCTCAACTTCCTCGGCCGGCTCTCGGGCGTGGCCACGCTCGCCTCGCGGTACGTCGATGCCGTGCGCGGGAGCGGGTGCCGAATCGTCGACACCCGAAAGACCACGCCGGCGTGGCGGCGGCTGGAGAAGGAGGCCGTCGCGGCGGGCGGCGCCGGCAACCACCGGGCCGGGCTGTACGACCTGGTCCTGCTCAAGGAAAACCACATCCGCGCGGCCGGAGGAATCGGACCGGCTTTGGACGTGGTGATCGGGCGAGCCCGCGAGAGAGGCCTGGAGGTCGAGGTGGAGGTGACGAGCCTCGAGGAGCTGCGGGACGTGCTGACTCGCCCGCCGCCCGGACGACCCGATCGAATCCTCCTGGACAACATGCCTCTCCAGGTGCTCGAAGAAGCCGTTCGGGAGGTCCGCTCCTCCGAGCCGCCGATGCCCTTGCTCGAGGCATCGGGAGGCGTCACCCTTGACTCGGTGCGCCGGATCGCGGAGAGCGGCGTGGACATGATCTCCGTGGGAGCTCTTACCCACTCCGCTCCGGCGCTCGATCTTTCGCTTCTCGTACGCTCATGAGCACGCGTCGGGGACTCACCGGGAAGGGCAGGGGATGACCGCGAGGCAAGTTTCGAAGTGGGCCGGGCAAACCGCCACGGGACTCCGCCGCCGGTGGAAGCGCCAGTCCGTGTACCTGTTCGGTAAGGTAGGCTCGACCAACGACGAGGCCAAACGCCTGGCGGAAAAAGAGGCTCCTTCCGGGACGATCGTGCTCGGCCGGGAGCAGACGGGCGGGCGCGGCCGGGAGCGCAGGGTGTGGTACTCGCCGCCCGACGCCGGCGTCTACCTGAGCATGGTCTTTCGGCCGACGCGGCTGGAGAACCCGCTGCTGCTGCCCGTGCTCGCCGGTCTCGGTGTGGTGCACAACCTCGATACGAGCTTCCGGGGCCTTTCCCCGGCTCTCAAGTGGCCGAACGACATCTACGCAGGCGACCGGAAGTGCGGCGGCATTCTCGCGGAGGCTGCCTGGTTCGACGGTGCGCCCCGCTACCTGATAGTGGGGGTCGGCATCAACGTGAAGCCCCTGTCCGACGTGTTGCCCGCCGAGGTTCTCGCCGGCGCCACCTCGCTGGAGGAACAGCTCGGGGAGGTTGTCGATCCGGTCCGGGTGGCCGACGCGATCGTGACCGGCCTCGAGATGCATCTTTTGGATCCGGCCGCTTCCCTGGACGCGAAGGCCCTCGATCTGGTCGATCACTACGACTGGTTACGTGATAGGCGCATCAGCTTGCTCCCGGACGGGAGCGAAGTCCCGACCGCCGGAATCTCGGTGGGGATCGCCCCCGACGGGGCTCTCCTCTTCCGCCCGGATCGAGGAGCCCTGCGGCGAGTCCAGCGTGGCACCGTGACGCCGGAGCTGGCGGCGGTCGCGGAGGAGTCGGGTGAGGCGTGATTCTCACGATCGACGTGGGCAACACCGAGACCGTCCTCGGTCTTTTCAGAGGGACCCAGCATGTGCGTTCCTGGCGGCTCGCCACGGAGCGGCGACGCACCGCGGATGAGCTGGCGATGCTCGTGGAGGGGCTCCTCGCTGGGGCGGATTTGGGAGATGGCCGGCCCGGGCGGGCCATGGCGGCTTCGGTGGTTCCGGTGCTCGACCGCGTCTGGCAGGGTGTCTGCGATTCGCTGGGAATCGAGCTTTCCTTCCTGCGCGTCGAGCATGCCGGGCGCCTGCCGATCCGGGTTGACGTGGACGAACCGTCGGAGGTGGGGGCGGACCGTCTCGCCAACACGCTCGCGGTGGGCGAACTGAAAAGGAACGCGATCGTCGTGGACCTGGGCACGGCGACGACCTTCGACTGCATCAGCGCCGAGGGGGTGTTCCTGGGTGGGGTGATCGCGCCGGGTCCGCGCGCCGGCATGGAGCGTCTCGCTCAGACCGCCTCGAAGCTCATGCAGGTGGAGATCGCGTCACCCGAGCGGGTGATCGGCCGCAACACGGTCGCGTGTCTTCGCTCGGGCGTCTTCTACTCGGTCGTCGACACGATTGACGGAATCGTGCGGCGGATTCTGGCGGAGTGGGAGCCCGAGGCCCCGCTGGTGATCGGCACGGGCGGCTTGGTGGAGCTGATCGCGCCGCACTGCCGGACGATCGAGCGCGCCGACACCCATCTGACGCTCCGGGGTCTCGCGATCGCCGCCCAGCACCTTTTCTGATGGTCGCGTTCCCGCTGATGGCCGGGTCCCCGGCCCGCGTGGCCGGGATTGGGCTCGCGGCCCTGGCGTGCGCGGTGAGCGCGCTCGCGCCGTGGGCCCTGCACGGGCAGGAAGCCGAGTTGGCCGGGTTCGGCCCGACGGCGGCCCAGGACGAGCTTCGTTACGAGGCGGCGCTGCTTGCGGAAATCCATCCCGATACGATCGCACGGTGGGCGCGCGCGTTGGGCGCGAGCTCGCACGTGGCGGGAACGCCCGCCCAGCGGGCGACGCGCGATTCCGTGCTGGCGTGGCTTTCCCGGGTGGGGCTGGAGGTGCGCTCCGATACGCTGATCGCCTACCTGCCGCAGCCGATCCATGTGGCCGTGGAGCGTCTCTCTCCGGACCCGAAGGATCTGCAACTGGCCGAAGGCCACATCTCCGAGGCGGGTCCTCCGGGCCGCGAGCCTTTCGCCGTCTTCAACGCGTACAGCGGGTCGGCGGACGCCGAGGGCGAGGTCGTGTACGTGAGCTACGGACTGCCCGACGACTATCGCGTGCTGGACTCGCTCGGCGTACAGGTCGACGGGAAGATCGTGATAGCGCGCTACGGCCGGTCGTTCCGGGGCATCAAGGTGAGGGAGGCGGAGCGGCGAGGTGCGGTCGGGCTCATCCTCTACTCCGATCCGGCCGATGATGGGTACCGGAAGGGAGACGTCTACCCGGAGGGCCCGATGCGGCCGGCGTACGGGGTGCAACGAGGGAGCATCCTGAACGGATCGGGCGACCCCTCGACTCCCGGGTGGCCCTCGCTGCCGGACGCACCGCGCCTGGAGGAGGCGGAGATGACCGGCATCGGCCGGATCCCGGTCGTACCGCTCTCCCACGCCTCCGCGGCCGAGCTCCTCAAGGGGCTCGGGGGAGCCGGGGCGCCTGACGGGTGGCAAGGGGCGCTGCCGTTTCACTATCACACGGGGCCGGGTCCGGTCCGGGCGCGGGTGTCCGTGCGAACGGAGCAGGGAAGTGAGGCCCTTCACCCGATCTTCAACACGATCGCTGTCCTCCGCGGCGTCGAGTTTCCCGACGAGTGGGTGGTGGTGGGCGCACACCGGGACGCCTGGGGGCCCGGCGCGCGAGACAACGTGAGCGGAACATCGAGCGTGCTCGCGGCGGCCCGGGCGTTCGCGCTCGCCGCCCAAGCAGGCCTCCGTCCGCGTCGCACGCTTCTCTTCGCCACATGGGATGCCGAGGAGTGGGGCCTGGTGGGCTCGACGGAGTGGGTCGAGGCACACGCCGCGGAGGTGAGGGCATCCGTCGTGGCGTACCTGAACCAGGACGGGGTGGCGGGAGGCCCGAACTTCTCGGCGTCCGCGACGCCGGAGCTCAAGTCGCTGATGCGAAGCGCCGCGTCCGCCGTGGAGAGCCCGGATGGCGACGGGTCCGTGCTCGCGGGTTGGGGCCGGCAAACCACACGACGTGTGCCCGAGGATTCGATGAGCCGGCCGCCCGCCCGGGTGGGGGACCTGGGCGGCGGATCGGATCACGTGCCGTTTGTCCAAACGGCCGGCATACCGGGCGCGAGCTTCGGCTTCGCCGGCCCCGGCGGCGTGTATCATTCGGCGTACGACACGGCGGACTGGATGGAGCGCTTCGGAGACCCCGGATACGCGCGCCACGCCGCGTCGGCTTCGATTCTCGCCGTGATGGCTGCCCGGCTCGCCAACGCCGAGCTCCTGCCGTACGACTTCGTGAGCCTGGCGGCCGATCTGGAGAAGCGCGTGGGCGAGCTGGCTTCAGCGCTCCCGCGGGCGAACGGCGATGCGGCCGGGGTCGAGGAGGAAGGCGCGCTAGAGGAGCTCCGAGGGCAGGTGATCCGGCTGAGCGAAGAGGCCGCGCTCCTCGATTCCGTGTCCTTCTTTGCCCTGGCCCAGGGGGTGGCTCCGCAGACGCTGCAGCGGGCCAACCTTCACATGCGAGCCGCGGTGATGGCCTTCGTCTCCGAGGGTGGCATCCCGGGTCTCCCCCGGATCCGTGGGCTGCTCTATGCGACCGATCCGGACGATGGGTACGCCACGCTGGCCCTCCCGAGCATCCGTCTCGCGCTGCGAGACCAGGATGAGACGGAGCTCGCCCGCCGACTGGAGGAGTTTCGTGCCCGGCTCGTTGCGGCGACCACTCGGATGGCCGCGGCCCGTGGGATCCTGCAAGAGCGGGCTCCGGCTCCGGGCGCTAGGCTCCGGGCGCCAGATTCCAGGCGCTAGCTGCTCCTGAAGCGCGAGCGGATCTCCTCCGCCTTCTCGGGCTTGAGCATTCGCAGGATCAGATATCCGATGATCAGGACGAACGCGATCTTGAGGGCCAGAAAGAACAGCGGGGCCACCAGCGCGGTGACCAGCCCGAAGGCGACCATCCCACCGACGCCGAGCGCGAACAGCACCAGGAGCGAGCGTATCATGTTGTCCTCCCTACCTTGTATTTCGCTTCCGTCCCACGGCCACCGTACAGGGCAAGCCGCTCCCTGATCCATACGGGGCGAGTAGGGCGGAGGTTTCATCCGGTTCGCGGGGCTCAAGGGTAACCGTGCTCCGTAATGAAACAAAGGCTTGCGGTTCGGGTTAGCACTCACCACTTTAGAGTGCTAACAGCCGCAGTCACGCGAGAAGGTCTCGGGCCAGGAGAGGTCCGGGCTCGCGGGAATCTTAGGTATCCGTGAACTCAACCGATTCAAGCACCGGAGGTCAGGTCATGGCAACAGCAACCAAGACGAAGCTGAAGGTTCAGCCGCTCGCGGACCGCGTAGTGGTGGAGCCTCTCGAGGAGAGTGAGGAGATGCGGGGTGGGCTTTACATCCCTGACACCGCCAAGGAGAAGCCGCAGCAGGGCACCGTGGTCGCGGTCGGCCCGGGCCGGCTCTCGGACGAGGGCGAGCGCATGCCCGTGGAGCTCCAGACGGGTCAGCGGATCCTGTATGGCAAGTACTCGGGCACGGAGGTCACGATCGATGGGCAGGATGTGCTCATCATCAAGGAGAGCGACGTCCTGGCGGTCCTCGGATAGCCGGTCGCCGCCGAGCCGGGCTTGGCGCTCGGGCGCCGGCCTTCCGAATTCGAAAGCGAGACGTTTGGGACGTCCCAGCAAGACATCGAAGAGAAACACTCGAAGGGAGTAGACAGCGATGGCGAAGGATCTCGAATTTGACACTGCCGCGCGCCAGCGCCTCAAGGCCGGCGTCGACAAGCTGTCCAGGGCGGTAAAGATCACGCTCGGCCCCAAGGGGCGGAACGTGATTCTGGAGAAGAAGTTTGGAAGCCCGACCATCACCAAGGATGGTGTCACGGTCGCCAAGGAGGTCGAGCTAGAGGATCCGGTCGAGGATCTCGGTGCGAAGATGGTCAAGGAGGTCGCGACGAAGACCTCCGACGCCGCGGGTGATGGCACCACGACGGCCACGATCCTGGCGCAGTCCATCTTCCAGGAGGGGCTCAAGAGCGTCACCGCGGGGGTGAATCCGATGGCGCTCAAGCGTGGTATCGATGCTGCCGTGGAGAACGTCGTCGAGACCCTCCGGGAGATCTCGGTGGACACCACGGGCAAGAAGGAGATCGCCCAGGTCGCGACGATCTCGGCGAACAGCGATCGGGTCATCGGGGACCTCATCGCGGACGCGATGGAGAAGGTCGGCAAGGACGGCGTCATCACCGTCGAGGAGGCGAAGGGCCTCGACACGACGATGGAGACCGTGGACGGCATGCAGTTCGACCGCGGATACCTCTCGCCGTACTTCGTGACCGATCCCGAGAAGATGGAGGTCGTGCTCGAGGACGCGCTCATCCTGATCCACGACAAGAAGATCTCCTCGATGAAAGACCTCCTGCCGGTCCTCGAGAAGGTCGCGCAGATGGGCAAGCCCCTGCTCATCATCGCGGAGGACCTGGAGGGCGAGGCGCTGGCCACGATCGTGGTCAACAAGCTGCGCGGCACGCTGAAGGTGGCGGCCGTCAAGGCTCCCGGCTTCGGTGACCGGCGCAAGCAGATGCTCCAGGACATCTCGATCCTGGTCGGTGGTCAGGTGATCAGCGAGGAGCTCGGCTTCAAGCTGGAGAACGCCGTGGTCAGCGACCTGGGCGAGGCGAAGCGGATCGTCATCGACAAGGACGACACGACGATCGTCGACGGTGGTGGGGATGCCGATAAGATCAAGGGCCGGATCAACGAGATCAAGGTCGCGATCGATAAGTCCACGTCCGACTACGACACCGAGAAGCTGCAGGAGCGGCTGGCCAAGCTGGCCGGCGGCGTCGCGGTGATCAACGTCGGTGCGGCCACCGAGACCGAGATGAAGGAGAGGAAGGCCCGTGTGGAGGATGCGCTCCACGCGACCAGGGCCGCGGTCGAGGAGGGGGTCGTTCCGGGTGGCGGAGTGGCCCTGCTCTGGGCCCAGAAGGGCCTCCTGGACGTCAAGAGGCGTGACCCCGAGGAGACCGTTGGCGTCGGGATCGTGCGGCGCGCTCTGGAGGAGCCGATCCGCCAGATCGTGCAGAACGCGGGCGCCGAGGGCGCGATCGTCGTCGAACGGGTGCGCGAGAAGGACGACCTGAACTACGGGTACAACGCGCAGACCGACAAGTACGAGAACCTGGTGAAGGCCGGGGTCATCGATCCGACGAAGGTCACGCGTACGGCTCTGCAGAACGCCGCGTCGATCGCGGGTCTGCTGCTCACGACCGAGGCCGTGGTGGTGGAGCGCCCCGAGGAGAGCAAGAACGGCGGCGGCATGCCCGACATGGGCGGCGGCATGGGCGGGATGTACTAAAGCCCGGACGTTACGCTGTTCCAAGCGACTGCCTTCGGGCGGTCGAGGGAGCCCGGTCGAAAGGCCGGGCTCTTTTGGTGTGAGGCCAGCGGCGGGTTCCCTCGGCTCGCCGGCGGACGCCTGATCCTCGGAGCCTCCTCGCTGTGCTGCGGGGTCTCCTCGGGGCGCCCAATGCTGGCCTCGGGAATCCGCCGCCAGCCTCATATAGAGCCCGGCTGCCTGGGGGATCTTCGCTCGGAAGTCCGATCGGGACGGCTTCATGACCCGGCAGCGATGGGCCTCTGACCCACGCTTGCCGCCTCGAGGTGGCTCGACAAGCTTGGCCAAGCGCTCACTCTCTGATGGAGGTGTCGATATGAGGGTTCGAATCTCGCTGCCTGGGGCCATCCCCCGGCTTGCGGCCATCGCCCTGCTTGCGCTCTCCGTGCTCTCCGAGCCCGCCGCGGCCCAGCAGCCCGACCGCTCGGATGCGGCTGCCGGGCAGGAGGTGATGCTCGCCGACGAGTTCTTCGACGCGGACGGCGTGCGCCTCCGCTACGTGGACGTCGGAGAGGGAGATCCGGTGATACTGCTGCACGGTTTCGCCCTCGGTGTCGAGATGAACTGGGCGCCGACCGGGCTGTTGGAGTCACTGCCCGGTGAGTTCCGGCTCATCGCTGTCGACCTTCGCGGACATGGAAAGAGCGACAAGCCCGGCGAGTCCGACGGGTACGGCCCGGAGTTCGTGAACGATGTCCTGAGGCTGATGGACCACCTTGGAATCCGGCAGGCGTACGTGGTGGGCTATTCGATGGGTGGGCGCATCGCCCTCAAGCTTCTCACGGAACACCCGGACCGCGTTCGCGCCGCCGTCCTCGGGGGTTCCGGTTGGGTTCCTCCGGGCACGCCGCCGCCGGCCGAGATCCGTGGGTGGATTCCCGGACTTCAGGCGGTCGTGGAGGGGGAGGGAAGTGTGACCGAGGTGCTGTGGCAGCCTGGTTGGCCAGAACCCCCGCCCGAGTGGCGAGCCGCGCTCGACGCGAACGATGCCGGGGCGCTCGCGGCCGTTCTGCTGAGTTTGGAGGAGCTTTCCGTTACCGAGGCCGCCCTTCGGGATAGCCCGGTTCCCATCCTGGCGGTCGTGGGTGAAGACGACTTCGCGCGGCCCTCCGTCGATGCACTGGCAGCTATCAGACCGGACGTAACGGTGGTGCTGCTCCCCGGAAGCAATCACGCAACCGCGCTGGTGGACCCGGGGCTCGAGCGGGCCGTGCTCAGCTTTCTAAGAGCCCAACCGTAGGCCTCAGCCGTCGCTGTCGACTCGGGTCCAGGTGTAAGCGAACCCGTCGCAGCAGGGGTCGATGAGGACCAGGCGTCCCTCCAGGTCGAAGCCCACCTCCTGCTCCGCGAAGCCGAAGATCGGGTCTGAGTAGCGGAGACGAAGCGAAACGAACTCGTCTACCAGATCCTGCGTCGGCAGGAGCTCGAAGCTCGTAACGCGCTCGGAAACGCCGTCCCTGAACAGCTCGACGCGGTTGGGCCGCGTGATCACAAGGCGCATCACGAAGCCTTCCGTCTCGGGTGTGATCACGGAGCCGGCAATGCCGCCCTCCGCCTCGACCCACTCCCATGTGCCGAAGAGCCGTGCCTCGACGGTCGGCTCGACCGGGTTCGAGCCGCACGCCGTTGGGGCGACGATCAGCACGGCGAGCATGCCGGCGCGCATCGACGGGATGTGATCTCTCATCATGCACCCTTCTACACACCGATGCCTCTCCGTGTGTCGCGATCGCAAAGAACCCGGCCGCGCCGGATATCCCGTGTGCACGGCGCCGCGCGGCGGGCGTCACATCAGGTATGGGAACGCCCTGGCGTAGGGAGGGGCAGCAAGCAAGGTGCGGTGAAATGATTGCGATGCGAAGAACGATGGCGCTCGTCGCCCTGGGGACGCTGGGCGCGCTCATCGTCACGTCCGACCCGACAGGACCGAGCGGGATACAGGACAGGTTCGTCCTGGCCATGTGGGTGCTGCTGGCGCCGCTGGTCGTGACGATTGGCGCTCGGCGCGTCGCTGGTGCTCCTTCTGAGCCTGTCGGGCAGAGGCATGTACGAGCGCTACGAGGGTGGTTCGAAGAGCGTGGACTGGAGCGGGCCGCGGATGACGCTGGTCCGGTGGACGATCATCTGCAACCTCGCTTCCGTCCTGGCCTTCTACCTTTTCGTAGTCGTCTACGATTACCGCATCGAGTGGCACATTCTGATCCCGGTATCTCTGCTGCTCGGCCTGATTCTCGGGGTCCTGCTACTGGCCCGGCAGAAGACGCTGGGAGTACTTCTGATCGCCATCTGCTGCGTGTACTTCGTGCCTGCCGGTGGCTACTTCGTGTGGAAGGAGGCGAGCTACGTGGGCGAAGCCATGCTCTTCGGCGCCATCTTCCTTCCGGGCGTCCTCACCGGCTGGGCCAGCCTGTTCGCGTTCGGCAAGCCCATGTGGCGATACCTGCGAGCGGGTGTGCGACCTTGACATCGTGTGATGGTGGCACACTAATGCCACCATGGTGCGCACCCAGATACAGCTGACCGAAGAGCAGTGCGTTCAACTGAAGCGTTGGGCGAGTCGGCTTGGGATCTCGCTCGCCGAGGCGGTACGCCGCTGTGTGGCGGATCGGCTGGCAGCGGCGTTTCGCCGACTGCTGGAGCAAGAGCAGGGATACCGGGTCATCCCACCGCCTGGGTGACGGAAGCATGTGCCGACTCTACGGGTTCAGGTCCAACACTCGGCGCAAAGTGGAGTGCGAGCTCATTCGCTCGCAGAACTCGCTTCTTGAGCAGAGCCTTGAGGACGAGCGAGGACAGAGCAATCCGCATGGCTGGGGCTTGGCGACGTATGAGCTCGTGGAACCGCGCGTCGTGCGACAGGCGGAGGCCGCGTTCGACAGCGACGCCTTTCGGTGGGAGTCGGCGCGCGCCTACGCGTGCAACGTGCTGGCCCATGTACGTCGGGCGACGGTGGGCGGTGTCCGTCTGGCGAACACCCATCCGTTCACGCATGGGCGCTGGCTGCTTGCGCACAACGGCAACTTGGGTGCCTTCGACGCTGTTCGGCCGAGGCTGCTGGCGGCCATGGACCCCCGGCAGCGGGCCGCGATCCATGGCGACACGGACAGCGAGCACGTGTTCCACTGGCTGCTGTCTATCAGGGAGACTGACCCCGATGGGCCGTTGCTGGACGTGGTTCGGAGCGGAGTGTGCCAGGTCATTGAATGGTCCGAGGCGGAGGACCCGGGCGCGGAGATCGCGCTCAACATCATCCTGACCGATGGCGAGGAGAGCGTAGGGCTGCGGTACGGTCGCTCCCTGTGGTACGTGGAGCGTGATCTGGTGCACCCGTGCGAGGCTTGCGATGGGGCGCTGCATGTGGAGGAAGGGGGGACGAGCCCGTACAGGGCCGTCGTGGTCGCCTCGGAGCGGGTGACGGGTGACGAGGAGTGGACGCAGATCCCGGAAGCCATGCTGTTCCACGTCGACAGGGCGGCGCGCTTCCGTACGGAGTCGCTCTGAGATCCTGCTTGGGCGCGCCTCGCGCTGTGCCATGACGGCGGTCACCCTGGCCAGCCGCGCCATTGCACCCGAACGGAGGGACGGTTTCATGAGCCAGGAGGAACAAGGACCTACGCATCGACTACGTCGAGTTCGCTGCGACGGACCTGGAGCGTGTGAAGGCCTTCTACTCGGCTGTCTTCGGCTGGAGCTTCCAGGAGTGGGGTCCCGAGTACATCAGCTTCAAGGATGGGCGGCTTTCCGGAGGACTCAGAAAGGCCGACTCCGTCGAATCTGGCGGGCCCCTCGTAGTCATCTACGCCCGGGATCTCTCGGCTGCGGAGACCCAAGTGAGGTCGCGAGGCGGCTCTATCGTGACAGAGACGTTCAGCTTTCCTGGCGGCCGACGGTTTCATTTTGCGGATCCAAGCGGCAACGTGCTTGCGGTCTGGTCCGATCACTAAGAGACTGGAGAGGTAGGCCCCGCGGCTGAAACGCTCATCCGTCACGAGACGGCGAATTCGAGGTGCGAGACTTGACGAAGCTCTACGTAGGGAACTTCCCCTGGAATACGACCGAAGACGAGTTGCGCGAATTCTTCTCTTCCTTCGGCGAGGTCCACTCCGTGGCCATCATCGTGGACAGGGACACCGGACGATCTCGAGGATTCGGCTTTCTCGAGATGGACAGCGAGGCCGCCACTGAGGCGATCGCTCGCGGCGATGGACAGGAACTTGGCGGTCGCACCATTCGCGTCAGCGAGGCGCACGAACAGAATCCTCGGGGAGACCGCCAGTAGTCCTGCCGCACCATCCGCCAGGAAGCAGTGTGTCGGTGTGAGACCACTCCACGGCAAGGTCGCCGTCGTCGCGGGCGCCACGCGAGGGGCGGGACGGGGCATCGCCTGCATGCTGGGCGAGGCCGGCGCGACCGTCTACTGCACGGGCCGCAGCGTGCGCGGCCAACCTGCCACCGAGGGTCGGCCCGAGACGATCGAGGAGACCGCCGAGATGGTGACGGCGCACGGCGGTTCGGGCATCTGGATGCAGGTGGACCACACGGTCGAGAAGCAGGTCCAGGGGCTGTTCGCGCGAGTCGGGGAGGAGCAGGGGCGCCTGGACGTGCTGGTCAACGACGTCTGGGGCGGCGACGCGCTCACCGAGTGGGGGAAGCCGTTCTGGAAGCTCTCGGTGGACGCGGGCACGGTGATGCTCGAGCGTGCCGTCACCTCCCATATCATCACGAGCCGCCACGGCGTGCGTCTCATGTTGGAGCGGGCAGCGGGGCTCATCGTCGAGATCACCGATGGTGACTTCCTCGGCTACCGGGGAAACCTGTTCTACGATCTCTGCAAGATCGCAGCGATCCGCCTCGCCTACGCGATGGCCGCGGACCTTCGCGACCACACCGGGATCACCGCCCTCGCCCTGACGCCGGGATACCTGCGTTCCGAGGCGATGCTGGACCACTTCGGCGTCGCGGAGGCGAACTGGGAGGACGCCGTCAAGCAGGACCGCCACTTCGCTGAGTCCGAGACACCTTTCTACGTCGGTCGTGCGGTTGCCGCGCTCGCCGCGGACCCGGACGTACACGCCCGCAACGGCCGGGTGTTCGCCAGCTGGACTCTGGCGAAGGAGTATGGGTTCCGTGACATCGATGGCCGGCAGCCGGACTTCGGGGGCCACTTCCAGAGGGAGACCGCGGGAATCCTAGACCGCGGCGGCCCCGCCGACGCTCACGAGCGATTTGAGCTCCTGATGCGCTACTACCAGGTGCAGCTCGACCCGGCCAGGGCGGCGGAGACGGCCCGGATCGCTGAGGCTCTCGACGGCGGCTGAAAACCGCGCGACCTATCAGGGTCTCTCAGCGACCTGTTAGGCGTGACCGACGTTCTCCAGCACGAGGTAGGCCAGCAGGATCCCCAGCAGGACCAGCCCCGTTGCCACAACGGCGGCGTTCAGCGCCCGGGGCCTCAGTTGGAAGGACCCCGTCAGCTTGCCCCCCTCTCGCTGAATCCGCACGTGCAGGATTGCGGGGAGGTTCAGCAGCACCGCCAGCGTCGGGCCACCGAGGAAGAGGAACGGAGAGATAGCGTCGTAGAACGCTAGGCGAGGGGGGCTCGCCAGAAAGCCCAGAGCATCATACAGAAGAGGCACCCCGAGCTCGTATTTCAGGACAGATGCTGAGATGAACAGAAGGACCGGCAGGATGAGCAGAAGTCCTATCGTTGCCGAAGCAACGGGGCGCTTCACGACGGTCGTAGCCATAGGGAAGTCCTGTTAGGGTATCTTACTTTGTAATACAGAGTACTCTACACAAACGGGCCGCTCCAGTCAAGCGGCCCTCGCCCGGGAGGGTGGTCGATAGCCGGTGCGATGGGTCTGGATCGTCGTTAGGTTCCCGGCCGCCGTTCCGGCGAAAGCCAGGAGGATGAAGAGAGGTGATGACGACTTGACGGCGCTCCTGCTCGCTTCAGGCC
Organism: Gemmatimonadota bacterium; assembly: GCA_027295155.1. GTDB lineage: Bacteria > Gemmatimonadota > Gemmatimonadetes > Palauibacterales > Palauibacteraceae. Next base: position 676 of record JAPULH010000075.1, on the reverse strand, counting down.
TCGGCCTGCTCGTCTTCGGAGGCGAGGCGCTGGTGCGCGGATCGGTCGCCCTGGCGCTTCGCTCCGGGCTGACGCCCCTCTTTGTCGGCCTGACGGTCGTGTCGTTCGGCACGAGCGCCCCCGAGCTTGCCGTGAGCCTGGATGCGTCGCTCTCCGGCGAGGCCAGCGTTGCGGTCGGGAACGTCATCGGCTCCAACATCGCCAACCTCGCCCTGATCCTCGGGGTGAGCGCGCTCCTGCACCCGGTGAAGGTGAAGCCCAAGCTGGTGAAGCTGGACGTGCCGATCCTGATCGTCTGCTCCTTCATCGTCGCGGGTCTGCTTGCCGACGGGAGCTTGGGGCGATTGGAGGGTTTGCTGCTGATCATCGCCCTGGTCGCGTACGCCGTGTTCGGCTTCCGCCTGGCCCGCCGAGAGACGCGGGAAATCCAGCGAGAGTTTGAGGGCTCTCTGCCTCGCCACTCTCGGGCCTCCGTCCGCCAGGTGATTCTGATCCTGGGGGGCATCGGGGCGCTCGCCCTCGGAGGGCACGTATTCGTCGATGGTGCGCTGAGATTGGCTCACGTGGTGGGCGTGAGCCCGGCCGTGATCGCCCTCTCCGTCGTGGCGGTCGGGACGAGCCTTCCGGAGCTGGCGACCTCGGTGATCGCGTCGGTAAAGGGTCACCCCGATCTGGC
>JAPULH010000074.1 GCA_027295155.1 Gemmatimonadota bacterium | reverse complement strand
TGGTGGCGCTCTCCAGCGTGGGCCTCATGGTGGGCGGCGTCGGCGTGATCGGGATCATGATGATCTCCGTCACCGAACGGACGCGCGAGATCGGACTCAGGAAATCCATGGGCGCGCGACGGCGCGACATCCTCTGGCAGTTCCTCGTCGAGGCCTCGACGCTCACGCTGTTCGGCGGCGCGCTCGGACTCGTTCTCGGCGGCGGCATCGTGTTCGGCCTGAACCGCTGGTCCCCCGTTCCCGCCGAGGCGCCTATCTGGGCCATCGCCGCGGCGCTCGCTGTTTCCGCTCTCACCGGAATCGGTTTCGGCCTGTATCCCGCCGCGCGGGGAGCACGCCTCGATCCCGTCGAGGCGCTCCGGTACGAGTAGCCTGTTGGCACCAACCGGTGATCCACCGAAAGTCGACGTTCTGGCGATCGCCGCCCACCGGGACGACGTCGAGCTCACCTGCGGTGGGACGCTCATCCGGTGCGTGGAGCAGGGATACCGCACCGGCGCGATCGACCTCACGGAGGGCGAGATGGGTACCCGCGGCTCGGCGGACGTGCGGGCAGAGGAGGCCGAGCGAGCCGCCGAGGTGCTCGGGCTGGCGGTGCGATGGAACGCGGGCCTTCCGGACGCGGGCGTGGTCAACGGCCCGGAGAGCCGCGAGCGGCTCGCGACCATGATCCGGCGCCTGCGCCCCAGGGTCGTGATCCTTCCCTTCTCCCGCGGAAGACACCCGGACCACCGGGTGGCCGCCGAGCTGGGACGCGACGCCTGCTTCCTCGCCGGCTTGGCCCGCTACGGCTCCCGGGAGGCGCCGGCTCACAGGCCGCACAAGCTGCTGTACGCACTCAGCTACCGGGAGGACCCCATAAAGCCCACCTTCGTCGTTCGCCTGGAGGAGGAGCACTTCCGGCGGAAGATGGAGGCGATCCGCTGCTACGCCTCGCAGTTCGAAGCCACGGAGTCCGCGGGCGAGATCTTCCCTACCGGTCAGCCGCTCTACGAGCTCGTCGAGACTCAGGCACGGCACTACGGATCGCTGATCCGCTCGCCGTACGGGGAACCGTACTACACGGACGAGACGGTGCGGGTGGACGACGTCGTGCAGCTCCCCGTGAGGTCGCTGTAGAAGGCGGCTGAAGAAGTACGGCGGGCCATGTTAGCGGGGACCGGGCCACGTTAGCGGAGACCGGCTCCATCGCAAGCGACCTCGACGAGGAGCCGCTTCCAGCTCGGCACGCCGTCGTCTCCCACACGAAGCGGACGAACCGTCGCCCGACCACCCCGCCGCAGCCACGGCCCGAGCCAGCTGGCGATCTCGTTCGGGAGATGCCCGATCGCGTCGCCACGGTGGAGGTGGACCCACACCTGATCGAGGGCCGTGCCGGGTGGATCCGGGACGAGCATCAGCGGCTCTCCCGATCGTACGCTGAGGAGATGCCGAGCCCTGTCCCCGAAGACCAGGCCGTGCACGGTAGCCCGAAAGACGCGGGCGGCCTGTGGCGGAAGAGGCGGCAGTGAAGTCGGAAGGGGGATCATGATCCTCCGTGTGAGCGCGAGTTGCCGATGACCGATATGAGAAGCAGCCGCTCAAGCTAGAGGGAGCGGTCCGCGGATGAAACCTTCCCGATGAGGCCCTCTCCGCCGCGACCCGTCGGGACGCGCTGCGCCGCATCAGGAACTCCCGGTGGCGGACCGAATACCACCTCGACACGGCGGCCGTACGTCCGGAACCCCCGGGCCCCGGGCGCCACGGGACAACGCGGAGACGACGAACGTGTACGCCGAAGGCCAGGCGATCTACCTCGATTACGCCGCTACGGCTCCCCTGCGGCCGGAGGTGTGGACGGCCATGGAGGAAGCGCTCGATTGTTGCTTCAATCCGGTCAGTTCCCACTCTTTCGGCCAGAGGGCGCACCACAGCCTCGAGGAGGCACGCGCGGAGCTCGCCGGCCTCATCGGCTGTCATAAGCGCGAGGTCTACTTCACGGGCGGCGGCACGAGCTCGAGCAACCTCGCCGTCCTGGGCTTCGTTCGAGCCAACGCCGGGCGGCAACCGCGCGTGCTCCTCTCGGAGGTCGAGCACCAGGCGGGTCTGGGTGCGGCGAGGCACGCGGCGGAAGAGGGCGCCGACGTGCGACTCATACCGGTAGACGCTTCGGCGACGCTCCGCCTGGACGTTCTCGAGACCGTACTGGCGCAGGATGGTGACAGGCCGACGCTCGTATCCATCATGTGGGCGAACAACGAGGTCGGCGCCGTCCAGCCAATCGCCGAGGTGGAGCGCCTGACCCACCGGCACGGAGCTCTTCTCCACACCGATGCGGTGCAGGCGTTCGGTAAGCTGGACGTTTCCGTCCAACGGATCCCCACCGACCTGCTCTCCGCGACCGCTCACAAACTGGGAGGTTTGGTGGGCATCGGTCTCCTTTACTGTCGAGAGGGAGTGGATCTGGCACCGCTGACGTACGGCGGCACGCAGGAGCGCGCGTTGTGGCCGGGCACACAGAATCCGCTGGGCGCGGTGGGGTTCGCGCGCGCCGCGCGGCTCGCGGTCAAGGAACGCGCGACGGTGGTGCCGCGGTGGCACGAGCTGCGGGAGCGACTCACGAAGCGCCTGAAAGAGGGAGTCCGCGGCCTGACCGTTCACGCGAGCGACGCCCCGGAGCGCCTTCCCAACATCCTCAGCGTAGGCATCCCCGACTGCGATCCGGGCGCCCTTCTCGTATCGCTGGATCTGGACGGGATCGCGGTCTCGGCCGGGTCGGCGTGTAGCAGCGGTTCCGTCGCCGCGTCTCACGTGCTCAAGGCGATGGGCATCGCCGGATCGGACGAGTACGCCACCCTCCGTTACAGCTTCGGGCCGACAACGACTCGGGAACATGTCGAGCGGGCGGCCGATGCCACGATCCGGGCTTGTTCCCGAATCATGGCCCACACCTAACGGAAGGCTGCTGCCTGTGTACGGGCCCACCGCCACCGCACCGGGGCACCGCGAAGCCTCCGTTCTGGTCGCCATGTCGGGCGGTGTGGATTCGAGCCTCGCGGCGGCACTCCTCCACGAAGCGGGATACCGGGTCGTGGGCCTCACGATGAAGACGTTCTGCTACGGCGACGTGCCCGGCCCGAGCCGCTCGTGCTGCGGGCTCGAGGGGATCGCCGACGCGAGATCGGTAGCGGCGCGCCTCGGCATCGTGCACACCGTCTTCGATGTCGAGGAGAGCTTCACCCGCGACGTGATCGACGACTTCGTCTCCGAGTACGCGGCCGGCCGGACTCCCATTCCGTGCGTGCGCTGCAACAGCTTCACGAAATTTCGCGACCTGCTGCATCGCGCCGACGCGTTCGGGTGTGACTTCCTCGCGACCGGGCACTACGCGCGCGTGACTCGCGAGAACGGCACGCCGCTGCTGTGCCGCGCCGAGGACGACCGGAAGGATCAAACGTACTTCCTCTGGGGAATCCCACGGGAGGTGATCGGGCGACTCCTGCTCCCGATCGGAGACATGGAGAAGGCGGACGTCCGGCGACAGGCGCGAGCGCTGGACCTGGGCACCGCCGACAAGGCGGAGTCGTATGAGATCTGCTTCGTGCCGGACAACGATTACGCGGGCGTGCTCCGGCGCTATCTGGGCGACGACCACCCGGCCCTGGCTCCGGGGCCCGTCGTTCTCGAGAACGGCCGCACGGTCGGGGAGCACGACGGCTATGCCCGGTTCACTGTGGGGCAGCGGCGTGGTCTGCCGGGCGGCTTCGCGGAGCCGATGTTCGTCATCGAGATCCGGCCCGGGGAGCGAGCGGTCGTCGTGGGACCGCGCTCCTCTCTCGCCAGAACCCGTGTGGAGGCGGCGAGGGCCAATTGGCTGGCTCCGATTCCCGAGACGGGGACGACGGTCGGAGTACGGGTCCGGCACGGCGCGCCCATCGTCGAGGGCCGCCTGGTCGAGACCGGGGCCGCGCGCTTCGTGGTAGATCTGGCGCTTCCGCAGAACGCGATCACTCCGGGACAGAGCGCCGTTCTGTATCGTGACGACGTCGTGCTCGGCGGGGGCGTGATCGTCTAGAAGGCTCTTGAAGAAGTACGCCGGGCCGGCACGGCGGCGGTCGGTCAGTAGCGGAGCCCTTCTGCGGCGGCGAGGTCCCGCGCCGCCTCGCGTCCCCGCTCCGAGAGCTCCGACGGTGCCTCGATGCGCACGCGCACCAGCTGGTCTCCCCGCACACCACCCTTCTCCACTCCGTGGCCACGAACGCGGAAGGTGGTCCCGCTTTGCGTTCCGGCAGGAATCCGGAGCACGATCTTCCTGTTGTCCACTGTCCGGACGCGGAGCCTGGAGCCGAGCATGGCCTGCGCGATGTTGATCGGCACCTCGCACACCAGGTTCAGGCCGTCCCGCTTGAAGAATCGGTCCTCTTTGACCCGGAACTTGATGATGAGATCGCCGGGTGCACCGCCGGCCGGGCCTCGCTCACCCTGGCCGGGTATTCGGACCTTGGAGCCCGTTTCCACGCCGGAGGGCACGGCCACGCTGATTCTGCGCCTCGAACGCACCTCTCCGCGGCCGTCACACGTCGGGCACGGAGGGTCCGGAATCGCGCCGCGAGCCATGCACGCAGGGCACGGCCGCTTCACGGAGAACGTGCCCTGACCGAACGTCACACGGCCGGTGCCGTTGCACTCCGAGCACTCCGTCAGCTTTCCGCCCGGAGCCACGCCGTCCCCCTCGCAGGTCGCGCAGCTTTCCACGATCGGCACCGTGACCGCCACCTTTCCGCCCCGAACGGCAGTCCGGAAAAGAATCTCGACCAGGTACTCGACGTTCTGTCCGCGGCTGGGCCGCCTGGGACGCTTCGTGGCGCGCCGGCCAAAGTCGAAGATGGAGCTGAAAAGGTCCCCGAGGCCACCGGTGTCGGTGAGATCCTCGAAGCGAAATCCCCCGGCCGGTCCGCCTCCGCGCGGGCCGGCCCGCCCACCGAAGCCGAGGCCTCCGAAGCGCCGCATCTGGTCGTATTTCCGCCGCCGCTCCGGGTCGGAGAGCACGTGGTTGGCCCCGGAGATCTCCTTGAACCGTTCCGCGGCCCGCGGTTCATCGGGGTGCGTGTCCGGATGGTACTGCTTGGCGAGCTTGCGGTAGGCCTTCTTGATCTCGGCGGCGTCGGCCTTCTCATCCACCCCGAGGACGTCGTAGTAGTCCTTGGTCCGCGTCGCCATCAGCTCTCGTCACCCTCGGCCGTCCCCGGCTGCTCCTCCGCTGGCGCAGACGCGTACTTGCTCACCTCTACGCGGGCTGGCCGGACGAGGATGGGCCCGAACGTGTACCCCTCGAGGAAAACGCGGGACACGAGATCATCCTCCTCGGGTTCGCTGACGGGGCGGGTAACGATGGCCTCGTGGAGGTTCGGGTCGAACCGCTTGCCGGCCGCCTCGATGCGGGCCAGGCCCGCGTCATCGAGCTCCCTCCGCATCTTCAGCTCGACGAGAGCGATGCCCTCCTGCAGTGACTCCACCGTCGCGTCGGGCGTCGCCTCGGCCACACGGCCCAGGTCATCGAGAACCTCGAGCAAGCACTGGACGAGCTCCGCCTGTGCCCGGAGCCTCATCTCCGCGAGCTCGCGCCGCGTCCGTTTTCGGTAGTTCTCGAACTCCGCCGCCAGCCTCAGGTGGCGGTCCTGAAGCTCCTGCAGCTCCTGCACGAGGCCATCCTCCGCCTTCGGCGGCTCCTCGGCCACGACGAGGCCCTCATGCTCGTGAGCCCGTGCGGCGGCTTCCTCGGCCGCGATCTCGGCCTCCGCAGCAGCTTCCTCGAGCGTCCCTTCGGCGTCTCTCGTATCCTTCATTCCCTTCCCGTCCGATTCTCGCAGGGTCAAGCCGGCAGGCAGCACCTGCGCAGCGTATCGAGGGCCGCCTGCGCGGACCGGCGGCGGACCTCATGGCGATCCCCGCCGAAGCGGAAGCGCACCGTCACCGCCCGAGGACCGGAAACGGCAACCCAGACGGTCCCGACGGGCTTCTCGGGGGTGCCGCCGCCAGGCCCGGCGATCCCGGTAACCGCCACTCCCCACGTTGTTCCCGAGCGTCGGCGCACACCACGCGCCATCTCGCCGGCCACCGCTTCCGACACCGCTCCGTGCTCGGCAAGCGTTCGAGCGCTGACGGCGACCAGCTCGCGCTTCGCAGCGTCATCGTACGCCACCACACCACCCCAGAACACGTCCGAAGCCCCGGGCACGCTGGTCAGAGCCGTCGCCAACCTGCCTCCCGTACAGCTCTCCGCAGTGGACACGGTCGTATCGTGACGCCGCAGAAGCTCGGTGACCACTGCGACCAGCGTCCGTCTACCCACGGCGAAGACATGGTCCCCGAAGGCCGTGATCACCGCCTCCAGAGCGCGTTCAGGATCGGTTCCCCGAGCCGCCGCGGACCCCGCGGTAGCGCGGAGCGAAAGGTCGAGGAGATACCCACGCGGTCTGAGGTCGAGTGAGACCCCGGCCAGCTCAAGCGCCTCGAGAGTCCGAAACGTCTGCGCCGGCGACACGCCTGCCAGTCGTACGAGACGCACGGAGCGAGCTACTACCGTACGGGGAGTGCGGCTCGCGGAGCCCGGCGCCACGCTCCGGTCACGCCTGCTCTCGAGCGAAGATCCGCCCGAACGAGAACAGATAGGTGATGAGGGAAACCACGGTAAGCAGCAGGGCCACGGTGAGGATCCCCGTCGTGAACCATTCGTTGACGCGCTGGAAGCCATACCAGAACGAGCTCGACCAGGCGTTCGCCACAGCTCCCGTCCTGAGGGCGACGAGCAGCATCGCCGACCCGACGAAGATGTTCTGAGCGAGAGCCTTCCGTTTGCCGATCAGCGACGCCGGGACCACGCTCCCCTTCCGGGCAGCCGCGAAGCGGAGCGTCGTGATCACGATCTCGCGCCCCAAGAGAACCACCACGACCCAGAGCGGCAGCCCCCCATACAGCGGGATGGAAACAAGCTCCGGCTGCTGCATACCGATCCAGTAGAGAGGTAGGAGCGTGGCGAGAACCAGCAGCTTGTCCGCCACGGGATCGACGATCTTCCCGAAGTCGGTGATCTCGTCCCGCCGCCTCGCCAGCTGCCCATCCCACAGATCCGACAGGGCCGCGAGCAGGAAGACGAGAAAGGCCAGCAGGCGGGAGCGCAGCGAGGGCTGGAGCAGAAGAATCGCCACGACCGGCGTGAGAGCCACCCGGACCGAGGTGATAGCGTTCGGAAGATTGAGTGGTGTCAAGATCCGACCCGCCAACGTGCGGTGGAAACGATGCCTATGAACCCTCCGCCGCTTCGGGTTCCGTGAGGTGTCTCTCCATGCTCCCGAGGACGCCGGTAGCCCGCTTCCGCAGCATCGGGCGCTGCTCCCACGCCAGATAGTCTCGCAGCAGCAGCACGTTGTCGATGTTCGGATGGGACCGAAGATAGCCGAGCGCGGCGAGGCGGCGGAGAGGGTGCGGGCTGAACAGATCCTGACGATGCCGCACCATCTGCTCGCGCGCCAGGATGACTCCGATGACGGCGGCCGACACCGCCCCGAAAAGGACGAATCCGGCAATCTTGAGGGCGCGCGCGGACACCCGCTCCGTCTTCACCACCAACACGTCTGCTTCCTCCCGGTGCATGATCGGCCGTGCGGACCCTCTACATCTCCCTCCGCCCGGTGAACGCTTCGGCGATCGTCACGCCATCGGCATACTCGAGATCACCGCCGACGGGAAGGCCTCGCGCCAGCCGCGTGACCCGGACGCTCTCGATCGGCGCGACAATCCGATGCAGGTACGTCGCGGTCGCCTCCCCTTCGACGCTCGGGTTCGTCGCGATGATCAACTCGCGGACGCCGTCCCGCAGGCGCTCCAGGAGAGGCGAGATATTCAGCTGGTCCGGCCCAACGCCATCGAGCGGCGAGAGCCGGCCACCCAGCACATGATACGCACCGCGATACTTCCCGGACTTCTCGATCGCGGCGATATCGGACGCCTCCTCGACAACGCACACCTGGTCGGTGCTCCGCCGCGGATCTTGACAGTACTCGCAGGGATCCCGATCGCTCAGGTTGCCGCAGCGGCCGCAAGCCCGAACCTCGGTCGCCACCCTGACGAGCGCCCCCGCCAGTCGCCTCGCTTCGGCGGGAGAGCTCTTCAACAGGTGATACGTAAGACGCTGAGCGGTCTTTCGACCGATGCCGGGTAGCCGGCTAAACTCCGCTATCAGCTCGTCAATGGCGGGCATCGGAGTTCAGCCCGACGTGGCCCGCGGCTTGTCCATCGAGGAGCGTCGTCATCAACCGCCCAGGAGGCCCGCGAGGCTAGAGAGCGGAAGACCGCCAGCCGCGTTCTTCATCTCCTTCTCCATCGTCTCGCGCGCCCGTCGCTGCACCTCGGAGACGGCTGCGAGGATCAGATCCTCCAGCATCTCTATGTCCGAGGGATCCACCACGGCCGGATCGAGCTTGACGCGGCGCACGTTCCCTCGCCCGTCGGCGCTTACCTCCACCATGCCCCCGCCGCTCGTGGCGGAGAGGGTCTCCTTCTCCAATCGATCGTTCAAGTCGGAGAGCCGCGACTGCATCTGCTGACCGAGTTGAAACAGCTGCTGCAAGTTTCCAAGGTGATCCACCAAACCTACTCCTTCAACGTAAGGTCCAGTTTTTCTACCGCTTCGCGGAGCGCGGGATCCACAACGACCATCTCCTTCACCCGCTGTTCCCTCGTGGTCCGGGCGTTGAGCCGTCCGGACCTCCCGCTCTCCTCGAGGCGGATCGAGAAAGCCTCGCGGTCACACTTCAGACTCGCGGCCAGTGCGTCGCGAAGCGAGCCGGAGCGCGGACTGTCGGCAAGGAAAGCCTCAAGGTCCTCGCGAAGTCCCGCCGGCACCTCGAGCGACAGCGTCTGGCCCTCGAGACGGAGGGGTCGCACGCCCCGGAGCGCGAGGGCCTGCCCGCCGAGCTCACCCGCCCCTTCCAGCGCCTCCCTCCACACCTTCCGCAAGTTCGGGCCCCCACGGTCGTCCGGCGGCGGCGAGTCGACCTGCCGCACGACGGAGGACTCCATCTTCGCCGCAGAGGGCGCCCCATCGCCCGCTCCCGCAGCGCGAAGCAAGTCCTCCAGCTGGACCGTCGAATCCATCACCACCAGCCGAAGCAGAAGGACCTCCAGCTGCACACGCTCGTGCCCACTTCTCCGGAGCCCGCCGCGAGCCTCAAAATCGGTCACCGCAATGAGAAGCCGAAGGAGGTCCATCTCCTCGAACTGGATGGCCACCTCCGCGAATCGCGCCCGGCTCTCGGGCAAGAGCTCGAGCACTTCGCTCTCCGGATCCGCCCGTAGGATCAGGAGCGCGCGCAGCGTCTCACCCAGGCCGCGGAGGAACTCGGACGCATCGTAGCCGTCATCGAGCAGTCGCCGGACAAACGGAAACACGGCCGTGCGATCGCGGCTCGATATCGTCCGGAGGATCTCCAGATACCGTTCCTCGTCCACCAGCCCCAGCATGCGACGCACCTCGACGACCTCGACCTTGCCGCCGAGCGACAGCACCTGATCCAGAAGAGAGAGCGCATCACGGACACCTCCATCCGCGCGGCGCGCGATCGACATCAACGCGGCTTCCTCGGCCGAGACCTCCTCCCGACCCACTATTTCCCGAAGTCGGCTGACGATCTCGGCGACCGGCACGCGTCGGAAGTCGAACCGCTGGCAGCGAGAAAGCACCGGAGCGGCCGTGTGCCGAATCCGGTGAGGCTCTGTCGTGGCGAACACGAAGATCACGCGCGGCGGAGGTTCCTCGAGGATCTTCAGCAGCGTGTTCCACGCCTCGCGCGTGAGCATGTGCGCCTCGTCGACGATGTACACCTTGTAGCGGTGCTCGTCGGACGGTGCGTACATGGCGCGCTCCCGAAGGTCGCGTGCATCGTCGACCCCGCGGTGGGACGCGGCGTCGATCTCGACAACATCGAGTGACGCTTGGCCCGCCCAGATGCGCTGGCACGACGCACACGTCCCACACGGCTCCCCACCGCTCGTGGCGTCGCAGTTCAGTGCCATGGCGAGCAGTCGGGCCGCCGTGGTCTTCCCCACGCCACGCGGCCCGCAGAACAGGTACGCGTGTGCGACACGCCCGCTCTCTACGGCGGCGCGGAGCGTAGCGCCCACGTGCCGCTGGCCTACGAGCTCGGCGAACTGGCGCGGTCGGTGCTTTCTGGCAAGGGCGGTGTGGTGCATTGAACCCAAGCTACGATGGAGGTCGGACCGTCGAAAGACGATCCGAGGCACGATTCGGCGCGACCATGCCGGAGACGAAACGACGAACCCCAGGCGAACCGTGGCGACGCTCCCGCGCTTACCGCTGCTGCCTTCGCGGCCCTGACGGGATTCACGCGCTCACGCCCCACGGGCCTGGGGCGCAGAGAAGGTAGAAACGCCGAACCTCGGAGACAACTCCAGCCCGGCACGGGGCGTCGTCGGCCGGCGGATCTCAGACGCCAACGTCAAGCATCATCGGCATAGAACGCTGCTCGCACGTGCTCGATGATCGGAGTGCCGCCGGCCTTCACGAGAACGCCGATTGCGTCGAAGCGGAACTCGCGGCCGATCCCCGGATGGCGGTGGATCCAAGACTCGGCGGCCCGCCGAACCTGCCGTCGCTTGGCCCAAGAGATCGCCTCCAGCGGTGCCTGGGGCCCGCCGGCGCGGGTCTTCACCTCCACGAACGCCACCACGTCCCCCTCCCGAGCGACGATATCCAGCTCCCGCCGGCCCGTCCGCCAGTTCCGAGCGAGGATCTCGAAGCCTCGAGATCGGAGGTAGGTGGCGGCGATCTCCTCGCCGCTCATGGCCAGGCGGCGGGCTGCAGCGGCCGCCGTGCGGCGCCGGTCCGGCACCGCGGATCAGGCGCCGATCGCGGCGGCGACCACTGGATCCGCAAGGTCCCGACCGACCGCGCGAGCGATCGCGCGCAGCTCGACGACGAGCGTCTCGAACTGACCCGGCGTGAGCGATTGGGCACCGTCCGAAACGGCTTCGGCGGGCCGAGGGTGCACCTCGATCATCACGCCGTCCGCTCCCGCCGCGACGGCAGCGCGCGCCATCGCTGGCACCTTGGACCGGCTTCCCGTTCCATGGCTCGGATCCACGATGATCGGCAAATGGGACAGTTCCTTCACGCTCGGGATGGCGGCCAGATCCAGGAGGTTCCGAGCGTGCGAGTCGAAGCCACGAACGCCGCGCTCGCACAGGATCACCCGCGACTCGCCCTCCACGAGGACATACTCCGCGGCGAGGAGCAGCTCTTCCACGGTCGCACCCATCCCGCGCTTGAGGAGCACGGGTCGACCCGCCCGGCCGGCCGCCTTGAGCAGCGAGTAGTTCTGCATGTTGCGGGCGCCGATCTGCAGGATGTCCGCGTGCTCCGCCACGGAATCGACACTTTCGCGATCGACCACTTCCGTGACGACGGCGAGCCCCGTCTCCGCTCTGGCGAGGGAGAGCAAGCGCAGACCCTCCTCGCCCAGGCCCTGAAAGGCGTACGGTGAAGTGCGCGGCTTGAATGCCCCACCACGCAGAACCGTGGCGCCCGCGGCGCGCACTCGCCGGGCCGTGTCCAGGATCTGCTCTTCGGATTCCACGGCGCACGGGCCGGCCATGACGACCAAGTCGCGGGCACCGATGCGCACGCCGTTTCGCAGATCGATGACCGTCCCGTCCGGGCGCCACTCGCGGCTCACCCGCCGGTAAGGCGGCGTGACGGGGACCACACGGAGGACGCCCGGCAAGCAGCCCAGACGGCCGGGATCGACACGGCCATCGTTCCCTATCAGGCCGATGGCCGTCAGCTGATTCCAGGACATCGGCTCCGCACGGCAGCCGATCTTCTCGATGGCCCGTACGACGCCGGCGATCTCCCCATCGCTCGCCCCGTGCTTCATCACGATCAGCATCGCTCGACACTCCGTCCGGGTGTCGGCGCCTCCGGCGGGCGCCGCACCGTGCATACGGTAACTTCACCTGGCAGGGCTCCGAGCACAAACCTCTCCGTGCGACTCACGCGGGAATCAAGCTCCGGTCCGAGCGACCCCACTCATCGCCGTCCTCGACGACGCGGAGCGTGCCTTCATAGCCGGCGGACCGCACCAGCTCCGCCACATCGTGGCGCGTTCGGACGTGCGGATAAACATGGGTGATCCAGAGGAGCCCGGGACGGGCCTCCAAAGCCAGATCGGCCAGCCGGGCCGGCGACAGGTGGTTGTCACCGACCTCCTCATCCGTCAGCGAGCACTCTGCGACGAGCACGTCCACTCCTCGCAGAAAGGCACCGAGGGCTTCCGCTGTGCCTTCCGGCAGGCCGGTGTCGCCCGTGTACGCTACAGTGGCACCTTGGCCGCGGATCCGCACGGCCTGACTCTCCTCCGTGTGCGGAGTTCCGTGCACGGCGACCTCCAGCCCACCCGCGGTTCGCCCCGGCGCGTCGACGGACAGCTCGTGGATGCGGAGCGGGAAGCCCGGGTCCAGGATGAACTCGCCGAGCGCCTCGGCCAACGCGGCGAACAAGCGCCGCGTGCCGCGCGGCCCCCACACGTCCAGCGGCTCCCGGCGCCTCGGCCGCATCCCGTGCTTGAGTGCGAAGAGAAGGCCGGGGATGGCCCCAACGTGATCCGTGTGAAAGTGCGTGACTACCAGATCGGTCAGGCTCTGCCACGCCAGCGAACAGCGGGCGAGCCCCTGAACGGCACCCGACCCGCAGTCGAGAAGGAGCCGAGAGCCCGCCGACTCAACGTAGAAGCACGTACACCCTCGATTCCTCTCGGGCACGACCGTGCCGGTTCCCACCGCGACAAGCCGCATCGGCCCCCCCCGCAGGCCCGTCAGGCGACCTGACCGCTAGGCAGATCGCGGAACTGGACGCCCACGATCGAGGACACCCCCGGCTCCTGCATGGTAACGCCGTAAATCCAGTCGGCCGCCTCGATCGTCCGTGGGTTGTGCGTGATCACCACGAACTGGGTGTCGCTCTTGAACTCCTCCAGCATGCGGATGAAGCGCCCGATGTTCGCCTCGTCAAGCGGCGCGTCTACCTCGTCCATCACGCAGAACGGACTGGGCTTGGCGAGGTAGATGGCGAAGAGCAGTGAGAGAGCGGTCAGGGCTCTTTCTCCGCCGGAGAGGAGGTGTATGCGCTGGGTCCGCTTGCCACGCGGGCTGGCCGAGATCTCAATCGGCGAATCGAGCGGATCCTCAGGGTCCAGCCACAGGTCGCACTCGCCTCCCTCGAACAGCGTGGAGAACGTGCGCGTGAAGTTCTCCCGGATCTCCTGGAACGTTTCGAGAAACGCTTCCGCTGCGGCACGGTTGATCCTACGGATCGAGGTCTGGAGATCCTCGGTCGCCTTCGCGATATCCGCCTGCTGCTCCTCGAGAAAGGTGAGCCGTTCCTTCTCCTCCTCGTACTCTTGCGCCGCCAACGGGTTGACCGGGCCGAGCTTTCGGATGCGAGTCCGAAGCTCCTCGAGCTCCTCGGCCCAATCCTCCAGGGAACCCTCCTCCAGCGGTTCCACGCGGGCGGCAAGCTCCTCGAACTCCTCCCCCCACTCCGCCTCGAGCCGCTCACGAATGTTCGAGCGGTGTGCTCGCCGCTCCGCCAGATCGAGCTCCAGAGCGTGCCGGCGCTCGGAGTGTTCGCGCTCCGCACGGCGCCTTTCCCGCACGCTCGCCTCCTCCGTCTCCACCGCCTCGCGCATCCCGGCGAGCTCCGCGTCGGTAGCCGTGAGCACTTCTTCGATCTCGACTCGTTCCTCAAGGAGCGAGGCCATGCCCTCCTCTCGCTGCTCCGCGTTCCGGGCAAGGGAGGCCGTGAGCTGCTCCCGCTCCTCCACTTCCTTCTCGAGTCGCGAGCGCTGGCCCTGGAGCTCGTCCCGTCGCCCTTCCATCCCTGCCGTCCGTTCGGCCGCTGCCTTCGCCTCCGACCCAAGGCGCGCGAGCTCGAGCTGAAGCTCGTGAAGGGTCGCACGGCCCTCATCCAGCTCGGCGGCGGCGCGCCGGGCCCGCTTCCGGCCCTCCGCCACCGCTGCCTCGGCCGCGGCGTCCTCCTCCCGCAGCGCCGCGAGCTCCCGGTCGCGCTCCCCGCCCCCACCCTCGAACCCCTGGATGGACAGGGCAAGCTCGTCGATGCGGACCGTGACCGCTTTGCCCTCCTGGTCCAGGCTCTCGAGCAGCCCGGAGGCCGCCTGGTGGCGGCCCTCGGCCTCCCGCAAGGCTCGGTCGGCCTCGTGGAGTTCCACGCCGATCGACTCCAACTCCGCTTCTCGCTTCGCGAGATCCGTTTCGATCTCGGCCAGCTCGGAGCGCAACTTCTCCAGATCCTTCTGTGAGCCGTCGATCTTCTCCTGCAAGGCGGTCGTCTCCGCCCGAAGCTCGAGCGTGCCGCGACCTGCGAGCGGCTTCCCCAACCGCACGGCGCCCAGGCTGTCCTGGCCGCTTCCGTCCGGTAGCACCCAGGCCCCGTCGCCGGGACCGAAGGCCTCGGGCCTCTCCACATCGCCCAGCAGGGCGCGGAGCCAGGACTCGGCCGGCCCCGTCACCTTCAGCTGTTCCCACAGCGAACCCGACCGGCCGCCGGCACCCGGCCGGGTCCTCGGACCCGGGGCAACCGGCAGGAGGACGAGGCCCTGCTCCTCGTCGTGACGCTCCATCCAGCGCCGGACAGCCTCGACGCTCTTCCAGTCCTCCACCAGAACCGCGTTCAGGTAGCCGCCCAGGTGAGCTTCGATCGCCGGAGCGAGATCCGCAGGCGCCTCGAGGAAGTCCATGAGCGGGCCGATGACACCCCGCGGCAGCCGGTCAGCCTCCAGAAGGCGCGTCACGCAGGCCGGTCGGCCGCCCCCGGAGGCGACCACCGACTCAAGGTTCGAGAACCGCGCCCGGTCCGCAGACAGCCCGCCCTCCGCCTCCGCCGCGCGATCACGAACGCCACGCCAGGCGTCCCGCCTCTTCGCCGCCTCCGCCCGGGCCGCGTCGAGCCTCTCCTCGAGAGCCGCTCGGCTCCGCTCCGCCGCCTCCACCTCCGCCGCCTCTACCTCCCGCCGCGCGTGCGTCTCCTCTCTCCGTGCCTCCAGCGATCGAAGCAGCTGCCTGAGCCTTTCCATCTCCCGCCCGCGCTCTTCGTGTCGCTCCTCCGCAGCGTTGCACTCGGACTCCAGCGCGCTGATTCGCCGGACCACTTCGTTGTGTCGGCCGAGGGTCTCCTCCACGGCGGAGCTCTCGGCATCGCGGGCCGCCTCGAGCAGCTGGACGGGCTCGAGCAGCTCCGTTTCGCGGCCTCGAGCCTCCTCGAGCCGGCTCCGGGCGCTAACGTCCTCGCCGCCGAAGCGCTCGAGCTCAGAAGCTACGGAGGCGCTTCGTCCCGCGAGCTCGGCGAGCTCCTCCCGGATCGTCTCGATGCGACGCACGTTGGAGGAAGCCCGCTCGGTCTCCACCAGGCCCTCCGCCTCGAGCCGGTTCAGTCGGTCACGCACGGCAGCGAGCCGATCGGCCAGACCGCTTCGCCGGCTTCCCTCTTCGACCATTCGCAGGCGGAGCGTCTCGATCTCCGCTTCCTGCTTGTGAAGCTGGGTCTCCTCGCCAGGTGCGTCCGTTCGGAGGCGGTCGAGCTGTTGGGTCGCGTCGGTGATGCGCCCATCGAGATCCGAGAGACGTTCGCCCGCGACGGCGATCTCGAGTTGAAGGAATCGCTCCCGGAGGCGCGCGTGCCGGTCGGCGCGGCCCCGCTGTCTGGCCAGCGAGCGCACCTTGGACCCCACCTCGTCGATCAGGTCGTCCAGCCTCTGCAGATCCGCGGTGGCCGCCTCGAGCCGGCGGAGCGCCGTACGCCGCCGGTCCTTGTACCGGCCGATCTCCGCCGCCTCCTCGAACAGCGCTCTTCTCTCCTCGGCCCGGTCGCTCAGGATCGCGTCGATCATGCGGGCCTCGATGATCGAGTAGGCGCTAGCGCCCAGGCCCGTATCGCGGCAGAGGTCCAGGATGTCTTTGAGGCGGCAGGGCGCTCCGTTGAGCGTGTACGCGCTCTCACCGCCACGATAGACGGTGCGGCCGATCTCCACCTCCGTGTATGGGACGGGCAGCTTGCCGTCCTCGTTCGACAGGAGAAACGAGACCTCGGCGCGGTGGATCGGTCGGCGCTGCTCGGTACCGCTGAAGATCGCCTCGTCCATGCGGCTGCCTCGAATGACCGTCGGCCGCTGTTCACCGAGGACCCAGCGGATCGCGTCCGAGATGTTCGACTTGCCGCAACCGTTCGGGCCGACGATGGCCGTGATCCCTTCGTGGAACTCGAGCTTCGTCGGATCGGCGAACGACTTGAAGCCGTGCAGTGTGAGCGTCTTGATCTTCAACGCGGCCCTCCTCGTCTGGACACCAGTTCCACGTCGCGTCCGGCTTGCTGGAGCAAAGACCCCATGGCGACAGCCGCCTCGGGGCGCTCATACGCTCCAGCATAAATCTGATAGGTGATATCGCCCGCCGCCGCCAGCGGCAGGACGTAAGTCGGGACTCCGCTGAGCGCCAGTTCGCGCTGGGCTGCGCGGGCGGATGCCGAATCTTCGTGAACTGCCACGCGGAAGCTCAGCGACGCCGGACGGAGATCCCAATCGCTCGCCGACTCCTTCACCCCGCGCTCCACGAGCGCGTGCATCAGCTCCCTGGCAGCCTGGCGGGTCTCAAGCGCGCCGGCAAACAGGCGATAGTAGAGGGTTCCACCGATCGGCGTGGGCGACACGAAGAGGAGAAGCCCGGGCACGGCCAACCGTCCGGCTCGTCGGCGGGCCTCCTCCAGGGAGGTGTAGCTGGCGATGAGAACGGAGTACCCGAGCGCCGGGGCAACGGCATCGCTGGGGACCGCCCCGTCCGCGCCGACCGTGCCCGCGTCGCTGGGGACCGCGCCCGCATCGCTGGGGACCGCGCCCGCGGCGCCCTCCGCTGCCGCCTCGCCCTCCGCTGTTGCCGTCGCGTATGCCCCAACGCCATCCGAGGCTTCTCGGTCCGTCGCGAGGCGGGCGAGCACCCACCATCCGCCGACGAGGCCCGCGATGATCACCAAGGCGAGCATCACCCGCCCGATCGGAACCCCCTGCACCACCCTGTGCCGCCGCCAGCGGGCCGGCACGAGCGCGGGCTCGCTCGAGGATTGCAGCGGAAGCTCGGCATCGAACCACTCGGCTGGAAGCTGCGAGCGATCCTCGGCGACCGGCAGCAGCAGCGTCCCGCCGGCCATCCTGACTCGCTCGAACAACTGACGGAGGCGGGACGGGGGTAGAGGCTCCTCCGACCGTCCGGTCGGCACGTACAGGAAGCGGTGATCGGGGGTGCGTCGTGCGACGTCCGTGAGCCGGGCCCGGCCCGCCAGGACGTCCGTGAGCCCCTCATCTCCGACGGCTCCCAGACGCGCATCGAGGGCCCGACCCGCCTCGCCCCATCCGACGAGCAGCGTCCGGCCACGGCGCTGCTCGGCAACCGCGGAAGCGATCTCGAGGGTCCGCTCCACGGGGCCCGCGTCGCCCACGACGCCCACATCACCCACGAGGCCCACGTCGCCCACGACGCCCACAAGAGCGACGATACGTGCGTCGGGTGGTAGCCGCGAGATCGCTCTCAACTCACCTGTCCTGAAGAGTCACCTGGGCTAGCAGATCGCCGAAAAGCTTCAGCGGTCCGCTAGAAATCCTCCTCGATTCCGGCCGTCAACTCGGTGACCCAGGCGTCCAGACTGCGCTCGCGCCGGAGCTGCCGCGCCGCCGCATCGGCCCCCAAGCGAGCCGGGTACGGTCCAACGAGCGCCCGGTACCACATCTGGCCACCGTCGTCCCGCCGCCGCTGGATCGCCGTCGGATAGCCACTCCGCGCGAGCGTGCCCACGAGCTCGATCACGCCAGCCGGCGTGCGTGAAGCGACAGCAACCGCGTAGTAGCCGGCTGCGGGCGCGGCGAACGCGAAGCCGAGGGAATCCGCCGCCGGAACTTCCACCTCCGCCAACTCGCCCTCCTGTCCGGTTTCATTCGATTCGACGGCAACGGAGCCTGCCGTATCGCCCGTCTCCCCCGCCTCGCGGACCCCGGCGTCCCCACGGGCCAGCCGGACCGGCGCTGCGGGATCCCACTGGACCGCAAGCCACCAGGCGCCGGGCGGGCCTTCGATCGGCTCCACTCGAGCCACCGACCCCTCTGCGACGAACCGCGTCAGAAGGAGCGTGTCCCCACGAGATGCCAGCACGTCGCCGCTCGGCAGGCCCAACGGCAGATCGGATCTCCAATCCACCTCGAGACGAACCGGAGAATCGCCGACGAGCGAGATCCGGTATGCAACCGCCCCGTCGAACGCGAGCAGCTGCTGACCGTAGACGCCGGCTCGAAGCTCCGTCACATCGGCCTCGAGGCGCGCCAGCTCCCGCCGCCCGTTGCCGACCCTTGCGACCGCCAGAACGCGGCCACCCGCCAGGGCCACGTACAGCTCATGGGAGGAAGCCGAGACCGCAAACGCCGTCACCGGCTTCCTGAACTCGAAACGTCGCTCGACCTCGAGCTCTGGAAGTTGAACCGAGATGATCTCCCGACCGTCGGACGATCGGAACAGCGCGCTTCGGCCCCAACCTGTCACGAGGCCCGGCGGCATGACCGCCAGCGGGCGCAGAGCGATCGGCTCCTCCTCCGACTCCAACAGCCAGAGCAACGGGCCATCCTCGCCGGCCACGAGCGCGACGACGGTGCCCTCGGAAGCCGGTGACGCCCACATGACGGGCCGGGCCGGCTCGTAGCTTCGCACACCACCCTCATGCACGACCACGATGGCGTCCCGGTTCCAGAAGGTCCCGGAGCCGCCGAACGCGCTCCATTCGAGGTCCGTCCCGACGCGGCCGAGAGCCTCCGAGACGTCGTCGGAGGGGACATAGCGATAGGCCTCACCGCCGGGGGTCAGAACGACGATCGAGCGAGCGTCGAACGGGTGCACGCTCTCCGGCGTGGGGAGCCGCCGGGCGCCTGTCCATACCACACGCTCGGGATCCGCCACGGCCCGCACCTCGGCCCTCCCGCCGCGGCGGGGGAGCACGAGCAGTCCCGTCTCCTCGAGCCAGCTGCCGACGACCAGCCGAGCGGGCGACGGCCCGGACCCACCACCCGAGTCATCGTCCGAGCGGCCGCAACCGGCAAGGAAACAGAGCGGCGCCGCAAGGATCAGCGCCAGCCGGACCATACCGCGGCGCTGTGCCACGGCCCTCAGAGGTCGTCCAACGTCGCCCGGGGCGCGTCGCCCCACAGGCGCCCGAGGCGGTAGTACTCCCTGGCCTGCGGGAGGAAGATGTGGACTACCACGTTGATGAAGTCGATCAGGATCCACCGACCCGTATCGCGGCCCTCGACGCCGGCCGCACGGATACCGCGCTCCCTGGTCCTCTCCAGGACGTTGTCCGCTATAGCTCTCGTGTGCACGTCCGAGTCGCCGGAAACAATGACGAAGTAGTCGGTAGCATCCGAGAGCCCACGAAGATCGAGAACCACACCGTTCCGCGCGTTGCGCTCTAACGCCGCCGCCACGACGCCTTCCAGCTCGGCCGGGACACCGACCGCCTGACCTACCAATCCGGCGAGCCGGTCAAGAAACGGCGACGACGCGGAGACCGTCAGTCCTCCGCGACGACCCACACCGTGAGCTCGGGGCGCACGTCAGCATGAAGACGAACCGGCACGCGGTAAACGCCGAGCTCCTTGATCGGCTCCTCCAGCACGATGTCCCGGCGGTCGATTTCGAGACCCTCGGCCGCCAGCTGCTCCGCTATGTCCGCGTTCGTCACCGAGCCGAAGAGGCGACCCTCTTCGCCCGCCCGCATCTTGAACGTCACCGACCGCCCCCCGAGCCGGAGCGCGGCCTCTTCCGCCTTCTCCCGCTCGCGCTCGACGCCCAACACGGCTTGCTGCCGCTCCTGCTGGAGACGCCGTGCGCTGCTCTCGGAGGCGCTATAGGCAAATCCTTGTGGAATCAGGTAGTTGCGGGCATATCCCGGCTTCACATCGACGACGTCGCCGACTTGACCGAGGTTGTCGATGTCCTTCCTGAGTATCAAGCGCGTCATTGCAACACCGTTCGTTTCAGATGTCTACCTACTATCCTACGTCCGTTCCGATCCACTGAACCGGGCGCGCAGATCGAGCCATGTATCGCTGATGCCCAGGATCAGCGCCAGCCCCACCGTGACCGGGTAGAGGAGAAGAGCGGCTAACGCCAAGAGGAGCGCGGACCACACGGGGAACGCCACCGCGGGAATGAACCAGGCGAGAATCGCCGCCCCGCGAAGCACGTATAGGCCGCCCATGAACGTCAGGGCGTTTCCGCCGATTCGGGATGCGAGCTCACCGGTCGGCAACAGGAAGAGGGCCAGGCCTCCGATGAGCACCCATATGAGGTAGTCGCTGAAGCCGAACTCGCGAAGCGGCCCAACGGCTCCTTCGGCGCCCATCAGCCGAAGCGCTATGAACCACGCCACGCCCAGGGCAGCCAGCGTCGCGAGCGCCAGAAGGGCTGGATAGAGTGCGATCTGAAGCTCGACCATGTCGCCGAGCGTCGTCGCCATGGTCCCGAGAAAGCTGTCGGGCTCTGCGCCCGTCAGCCAGCCCATGATGACGTGGGAGGTCCAGCGGAGCTCCGAGGCCATCCACCAGTCCAGCTCGGCGACCGAGCCCGGGCGAAGCAGCCCTAAGAGGCCCAACGCCGCAAACGCGGCCGCCACCGCGGCGATCGATCGCACCGCAAGACGCACCTTGGGCCACACGAGCGTCGAGAGGACGAAACCGCCTCCCACCATAAGAGCCCAGGCCCGCTCTCCATACCAGAGGGGCGTCGATCGCCCGTCAGACGCGAAAGCCAGCCACACCAGTACGCCAGCCAGGAGCGTGGAGAGGACACGGCCGGGCCGAAACGCCACCAAGATGACCGCCAGCGGCAGAGCGACCAGCAGGAGCGGGTTGACGGGCGAGAGCAGCAGGGTCGCCGCCAACAGCGCTCCCACGCGGGCGAGCCTCCACCCGCCACGTGGCTCACCGTTCAACACCGTCGGGCGCGGATCCGTCATCCGGGTGCCTCGGGCTCCATGATCAACAGGCTGCTAGTACTTCTTCAGGAGCCTCTCACTGATAGTCCCGGATGTAGGGTAATAGCGCCAGGTAACGAGCACGCTTGATCGCCGTCGCAATCTGGCGTTGGTGCCGAGCGCAGGAGCCCGTCGCCCGCCGGGGAAGGATCTTCCCTCTATCGGTGACGAAGCGGCTCAGCAGGTGCTCGTCCTTGTAGTTCACCTGCCGGATACTGCGCTCACAGAGCTTGCAGACCTTCTTCAGCATAGCCATCTCAGTCCTTCTCTTCCTCGGGCTCGGGCTCGGTTTCAGGCTCCGGCTCGGGCTCCGTTTCCGGCTCGGGTTCGGACTCAGCCTCGGGCTCGGTTTCCGCCTCGGGCTCGGTTTCCGGCTCGGACTCGGTTTCCGGCTCGGACTTGACCTCGGCTTCCGGCTCGCCGCCACCGTCGGGCCCGGACTCAGGCGGACGCTCCCCTCTTGCTGTTTCGGTGCGCATGTCGGTGCGCATGGAGGGCGGCAGAGGCAGCTCGCCCTCGGAAAGCACAATGAGGTAGCGGAGCAGGTCTTCGTCGAGCTTGAGGAGTCGCTCGAACTCTGGGAGGGACGCCGGCTCCACCTCGAACTGGGCGACGACGTAGTGCCCGTTCCGCTCCTTGCCGATCGGATACGCCAGCTGCCGCTTTCCCCAGTGCTCGACCGCCGAGATCTGGCCCGTCTGCTCGGTGAGGAGCGCGTGGAAGCGCTCGAGTTTTCCGTCGATCTCTTCGGAGGTGAGAGAGGAGCGGAAGATGTAGACGATCTCGTATTCGTGCATGGGTCTCTCCTTCGGTCTCGTTCGGCTCCGGACGCTCGCCGGAGCAGGAGGAGTGGCTCTTCGCTAGCTGTCGGGTCCGCCGGGACCCCCCAACAGATCGGCGCAAGCTATCCGAATACCCGCTCTCCTTCAAGGTTCGGGAGGCGGACCAGCCCGTCCCGGTACAGGATCAGACGAGCATGTGGAGCGCATCGATCAGCCAACCGAGCGCGCCACCCGGCTCCGGAAGGGCGCCCGCCGAAGCGTGAACTCGCGCGAACCAGGGCGCGAGAACCAGCGCGACGACGCTGATCAACTTGATCACGATGTTCATGGACGGGCCCGCCGTGTCCTTGAACGGATCTCCGACGGTGTCACCGACGACGGCCGCCTTGTGCGGCTCGGACCCCTTTCCGCCATGCGCGCCCGCCTCGATGTACTTCTTCGCGTTGTCCCACGCACCACCCGCGTTCGCCATGAAGAGGGCTAACAGGACACCGGTGACCGTGGCGCCGGCCAGGAGGCCGCCCAGCGCCTCGGGACCGAGGAAGTACCCCACGACGATCGGCACGAAGATCGCGGTGAGGCCGGGCAGGATCATCTCCCGGAGCGCGGCACGAGTCGAGATATCCACGCAGCGGGCCGAATCCGGCTTTGCGGTGCCCTCCATGAGGCCGGGGATCTCGCGGAATTGTCTGCGTACCTCCTCGACCATCCCCGCCGCGGCCCTGCCGACGGCCGTCAGCGTGAGGGCAGCGATGAAGAACGGCGTCCCACCTCCGATCAACAGGCCGATTACAACGAGCGGCTTGAGCAGGTTGATCCCTGTCGCCTGGAGGCCGACGGTGTTGGCGTACGCGGAGTACAGCGCCAGTGCCGTGAGCGCGGCCGAGCCGATCGCGAAGCCCTTGCCGATCGCCGCCGTCGTGTTGCCGAGGGCGTCCAGCTCGTCGGTGATCGCACGCACCTCCGGCCCGAGGCCAGCCATCTCGCTGATGCCGCCCGCGTTGTCGGCAACAGGCCCGTACGCGTCGACCGCCATCGTGACGCCGACGGTGGCCAGCATGCCGACGGCCGCGATGCCGATGCCGTACAGGCCGGCGAACTGAAACGCCAGATAGATCGCAGCACAGATGAGGAGAAGCGGGATCGCAGTGGACTCCATCCCTACTGCCAGACCCCGGATGATGTTGGTGGCGGATCCGGTCTGGGAGGCGTCGGAGATCGCCCGCATTGGAGGGCCTGCCGTGTAGAACTCGGTCGAAATGCCAATGAGGATCCCCACCAGCGAGCCGAACAGCATCGCCCAGAACGGGCCCGCCCGCCCGTCCAGCAGGGTCCAGTACGTGCCTTCCGAGCCCGCGAACACATCCAGGCTCACCGTGACGAACCAGGCCAGCACCCAGAAGATTGCGGCCGCGATGAACGTGGTGTTTCGCAGGGCCGCCGCCGGGTTGGTGCGCTCGAGCATGCGCATCGCCAGCACGCCGACGACGCTGGCCAGCAGGCCCGACATGACGAGGAGAACCGGGAGGGAGACGGAGGCGAGACGCTGGCTGCCAAGGATGAGGGGGCTCGTGGCACCGATCACGACCGTCGCGACCACCGACCCCACGTACGACTCGAAGATGTCCGCGCCCATGCCGGCCACGTCGCCCACGTTGTCGCCCACGTTGTCCGCGATCGTCGCCGGGTTCCGCGGATCGTCTTCCGGGATCCCCGCCTCGACCTTCCCGACCAGGTCGGCCCCCACGTCGGCCGCCTTCGTGTAGATGCCGCCGCCCACACGCGCAAACAGAGCCACCGACGAAGCGCCCATGGCGAAGCCGCTGATGACCTCCGCGAACGACGCGAAGCCGGTCGCCGCTGGCGGGAAGATGAGGAACACCGCCCCGAGACCGACCAGGCCGAGGCTCGCCACCGATAGACCCATCACCGCACCACCGCTGAACGCCACGCGAAGAGCCTTCCCCCGACCTTCGGTGCGGGCCGCCTCCGCGGTGCGGACGTTCGCACGGGTTGCCGCCCACATGCCGAAAAAGCCCCCAAGGAGCGAACAGGCCGCGCCGAAAACGTAGGCCGCCGCCGTCCGCGGTCCGATCACCACGTAGAGAAGCGTGCCCACCAGCATCACGAAGGGGATGAGCACGGAGTACTCGCGCTTCAGGAACGCCATCGCTCCCGAAGAGATCAGATCGGCCAGCTCGCGCATCTTCTCCGTACCGGCTGGCTGCTGACGGACGTAGGCAAAGAGAGCCCACGCGAAGAACAGGCCGATCAGCCCCAATCCGAGCGCCCAGTCGCTGTATTCAACCACGTAGCGTTCTCCTTTCGAACGTCGGCAACCGTGTCACCATCCTGCGACCTATCCGACCGGGGCCGCGATCCGGTTGAACCGATTCATGGCCGTCTCGATTCCCTCGGCCATCCAGCATTCGACCGCCGACACCATGTCGCCGAAGGCGAGAAGCAGCTGCTCCTCCTCCGCATCGCTCATCGGCGCGAGCACCCACTCGGCGAGGTCGATTCGTGAATCGTGCGGCCGGCCGACACCGATCCGTAGCCGTGCGTACTCGCGCGTTCCGAGCGTTCCCTCTATGGAGAGCAGCCCGTTGTGTCCTCCGGCCGAGCCCCGCGCGCGTAGCCGGAAGGTGCCCGGCGGAAGAGACACGTCGTCCACCAACACCAGGAGATGGGGGAAATGGAGGCCTTCCGACCGGAGCTTCTCCACGACCCGTCCGCTACGGTTCACGTAGGTCAACGGCTTTACGACGCGAACCGGCGAGTCGCCGACGCGGCCCGCGGTGGCCGCCGCGAGCCGCGCGGCCCGAAAGGCGGGAAGAGACCAGGCGACGCAGAGCCGGTCGGCCAGCCACCAACCGACGTTGTGTCGTGTGTCCCGGTAGCGGGCCCCGGGGTTGCCCAGAGCGAGAAGGGTCTTCAAGCGGGGATTCGGTGAGGAGCGGGCGAGCTAGGAGCCTTCGGCCGCGGATTCGGCTCCCTCCTCGCCGGTGGCCTCGGCCTCTCCGATGACCTCCGGCTCGAGTCCCTCTTCTTCCTCCTCCTCTTCTGCCTCTTCGACCACCAGGACGGTCGGCGGGATGACCGTACAGACGATGGCCTCCGGATCATCGATCATCGTGGTCTCGCCCACGTCGATGTCGGCAACGTAGACAGAGTCGCCGATCCGGAGATCCGAGACGTCCACAACGAAGTGCCCGGGGATCTCCGTCGGCAGGCACGAGACCTGGATCTCGTGGCGGTGCTGCTGGAGGATGCCCCCATCGATCTTGACCCCCACGGCCTCGCCCTCCGCATACACGGGGACGGAGACCTTGATCTCCTCGTCGACGTTGATGCGGAAGAAGTCGACATGAAGGATGGACGACTTCCACGGATGCCGCTGGAGCGCGCGGATCAGCACCTTCCTGGCTGGACCACCTTCCACAGCGAGGTCGATCAGGGTGTTCTCCGCACTGATCCTGCCGAGGAGGAGCGACAGCTCGTGCTCCTCCACCAGCAAGCTCTCCGAATCGAACCCTCGGCCGTACATGACCGCCGGAATCAAGCCCTGGCGGCGAAACCCTCGAGCGGAGCTCTTTCCGTTATCGTCTCTCGTTCGAGCCTTCAGGCTCGTCTGCACCTGCTGCGTCATCTTGATCCTCTATTCCCCATGGCGCGCTCAAACGAACAGCGAGCTGACCGACCGGTTGTAGTGCGTATTCTCGATCGCCTGGGCCAACAGGTTGGCCACAGACAGGACCTTCAGGTTCGGCAAGCCTTCCCGAGCCTTGCCGGACACCCGAATCGTATCCGTGACCGTGATCTCCGCGATGTCCACCGAGTTGAGGCCTTCGATCGCCGGACCCGACAAGAGCGCGTGCGTCGCCAGGCAGTAGACCTCTTTCGCCCCACGCTCCCATAGGGCCCTCACGGCACCGACCATCGTTCCCGCGGTGTCGATCATGTCGTCGGTGATCAGGCACCGCTTGCCGGCGACCTCGCCGACGACGTTCACGACCTCCGCGACGTTGGGGCCGGAACGTCTCTTGTCAATGATCGCCATGTCGACGCCGAGCCGCTTGGCGTACCCGCGTGTCATCTTTGCCGCCCCCACATCGGTGGCGACGACCACCACATCGCCCTCCAGCTCTTGGTATCGCTCCATGAACACGGGCGCGGCGTAAAGGTGATCAACCGGGATATCGAAGAACCCCTGAATCTGGTGCTGGTGAAAGTCGATGCTCAACACTCGGTCGGCGCCGGCGGACGTGATGAGATTCGCCATCAGTTTCGCCGCGATCGAGACGCGCGGCTGGTCCTTGCGATCCTGCCGGCCGTAGCCGTAGTACGGTATGACCGCCGTCACTCGGGCCGCAGAGGCTCGCTTCGCCGCGTCGATCAGGATCAGCAACTCCACGATGTTGGCGGCGGGCGCGTTCGTCGGCTGGATCAGAAAGACGTCGCGTCCGCGCACGTTGTCGTTGATCCGGACGAAGATCTCCCCATCCGCGAACCGATCGATCGTCACATCGCACAGCGGCCGATCCAGATGCGCCGCGATCCGCTCAGCGAGCTCCGGGTTTGCCGTACCCGAGAGCAGCATGAGCGGATTCTCCGTAGCCGAAAGTTCCGACATGCTCCCTGTTTGTGTGCTGACGCCCGGCCCGGTCGGGCCCAGGACCCGTTATGCTCGAGTCCGACCCGATATTATTCAGCCTGTGAGAATAAAGGACGGTGTTGGACCGGTCAACTGGGCGGCTCGATTGCCATGAATCGCACGCCGAGAAGCTCGGGCAGCGGCTACTCCGTCCCGACCATGCTACCGCCCGGCAGGTCCTTCATCGTGGACGCCAGGAGCGAGTTGAAGAGAAGCTTGAACGTCGCCCGGGGCTGCCCGCGGAAGTGGCTGCGAAAGCCTATCAGCACGATCCGGCCCTCTCCGAGAGCGATGCGCACCACCGCAGCCCGGCCTCCCAAGTGGCGATCCGCTCCCAGTTCCCAGCCGCTGAGCAGCAGATCCGAGGGCGCGTAGCGGGCCACCACGTCCACCTCCTCACGCTCTACTTCCCCGGCCCGCTCTCCCTCCCCGTCCCGGCCAGCCAGCGGCACGATCTCGAACGCCCGGCTTCGCACGAAGAAAGCCGCCGTCTCCTCGGGAAGTCCGTACGCGATCGGATCCAGCGGATCCGTCTCCAGGCGGATCAGGCTACCAGGCACGAAGAGCGAGTCGCTCGGCAGGTCTTTCACGGGGTCGCGGAGGGGAAGCCCGAATTGCTCGATCGCGAAGTCCGCTGCGCCGTCCAGCGCGACCAGCGTGCCGCCGTCCTCGACCCACCGTTTCAGCCGGTACGCTCCCTCCAGCCCCATTCCGCCCGTGTACCCATCCGGCATCGTCCCGGACAGATGCCCGTGCAGCACGTCCTCGGGCGCTTGATGGGGAATGACGATCACGTCAAACGCCTTTAGATCGGTCCCGCGGATCTCCTGGTCGCGGAGGCTGGTGTACGAGAAGCCGTACCGCTCCAGGACCCAGCGAGTCCAACCCTCGTCCATGCTGGGCACCCAGCTCCTGTAGAGGCCGACCGATGGCTCGCGGATCACGGCGGCGTCGATCTCCCCGGTCGCAGCCACGAACGTGAGGCCCAGCTCGTCGGCCATGGACCGGACGCTCGCCGCGTCCGACCAGATGACGAAGGTCCCCGGCGGGAGCACACGTCCGCGCTCCATCCGTTCTCCGGTGAGACGGCCGACCCGGTGCCCCTCCGACAACAGCCGGTTCACCGCCCGATAGGCCTGGTTCGCCTCGGGCGACAGGAGGTACGCCTCGCTCTCCCCCACGACCTCGCCCGGCGGCGCGGGCAGGCCTCTCACCTCTTCGACGGGGAGGTCCACCGGATCATCCAGGCGGGCGATGTCGATTCCCATCTGGAGCGGAAGCGTCCACCCTGTCAGGTCGTACGGCGTGGCGGGCGGACCGCCTGGATAGCGCCACCGGTCCGGATAGACC
Source organism: Gemmatimonadota bacterium (assembly GCA_027295155.1). Taxonomy (GTDB): domain Bacteria; phylum Gemmatimonadota; class Gemmatimonadetes; order Palauibacterales; family Palauibacteraceae. The sequence goes on along the minus strand of JAPULH010000074.1, from coordinate 5,302 downwards.
TGCGGCTCCATGAGGTCCAGCAGGTGAGCGCGATACGGCTGAGCGGCGAAGAGCACGTACGTGCCCTCGGAGTACTCCTCATCGCCGGCAGCGAAACCCCTCGTCGCCCGGTGGATCTGAATCCCTCCGAGCCGGAGAGCACGAAGCATCTCGAGCGCTTCGCCGGGATCGTGCTGGCGATCCAGCGGCACGAGATAGGCGAACGGCTCCGCCCGGCCCGCCTCGATCGCCCTGCTCCCCAGAAGAAAGGCGTCGTAAAGCCACGCCTCGCGCATGTCGGCGGCTGCCTCGAGCAGGCCGAGCGAAGCGGTGACGAAATACTCGACGGTGTCGCCCAGCCTCCACCACCCACCGCGCCAAGGGTCCGGATACCACACGCTCGGACGATCCGCGGCCAGACCGTTTCGGAAAGCCTTCGGTAGCGAGTCCGGCTCGTGATACTTCGGAGTGGCATACCGGTAGAGGGCTCCCTCGGTGAGTATGCCGATCTGGTTGTGGAAGTACGGCGCCGTGCGCATGCCGCCGTTCCACCATTGCGTGAACTGCATGCGCGAGACGACGCCGGGCTTGCGCTCCCGGGCGAAGCGGTGCTGCATCGCCGTGCCGATCACGTTGACTCCCGAGATGACCAGCGGCGGGATACGCGGGTTGACCGGATCGGCGAAGGGCGGAATGAACAGGCGAGCCGGGAAGACCGAGCTGCTCGTCTGATGATGGTTGAGGACGATCTGCGGATACCACTCCTCCCACAGCTGACGGGCCACGGCGCGGGTTTCCGGCTGCAGCATCATGAACCAGTCGCGATTGTTGTCGTGCCCGGCGTACTTGTGGTAGAGAACCGGCAGTTGGACGGTCTCGAACGGGGTGCCGACGTTCCGTCGATACCACTCGGTCACCACCTCGAGGCCGTCCGGGTTCATGACCGGCATCAGCAGAAGGATTACCTCCTCGCGGATGCGACGGATCTCCGGTTCCTCGCCGGCGACCATCCTGTAGGCGAAGGCCGGGGAGAATTGCGATCCGGCCACCTCCGTAGCGTGCAGCCCGCCGTCGATCCACACGACGACCCTGCCCTCCTGGGCGAGGACGCGGGCCTCCACAGCGCTCGGAGTGCCAGCCGCCAGCCGCCGGGAGATCTCCCGGTAGCGGTCCAGCGCCAGCATGTTGGCCTCACTGGAGATGATCGCGAGAAGCAGCGGCCTACCCTCCGCTGACTCTCCGATGGTCACCACCCTGATGCGGTCGGAAGCCGCGTCGAGCGCCTCGAAGTAGGCGCGAATCTGTCCGTAGTCCGCGAGCTTGTAATCGGCGCCCGGCTTCCATCCGATCACCGATTCGGGCGTGGGCACCTGCGCGGCCGCGCGGCCTCTGGGCAGGAAGAGCAGCAGGACGGCCGCGAGCAGGATCCAGCGACTCATCGCTGTGCTTCGTTTCGTTTCGCCTGCCATTCTCACCGGTCTGCTATCTCGTCGCGTTTGACAACTCGTCGTGCTTGGCCATCTCGTCGCGCAACGTAATTTGTGGGTTCACCCTCAGCCAGCCGTCCAGCGGTCGTGAGACCGCCGAACCCCCTCCGCGATAGCAGGCACTGGACCGGCCGGAGGGCCGCCTCGATATTACGCGACCCGACTGCCACGAAGGAGTTGAACATGCGCGTGCATCATTTCTCGCTGGCCGTGCTGGCCACTATCGCTCTCCTGTCGCCGTGCCCCGGCGACGTCTTCGCACAGGACGGCCCCCCGTGCGACCCCGACAACGGCGGCCTCACGCTGCCGCCGGGCTTCTGCGCCCATGTGGTGGCCGACTCGGTCGGACAGGCCCGCCACCTCGTCGTGGCGCCGAACGGCGATATCTTCGTGGCCACGCGAACGAGCCGCGACAGCGCTGCTGCGGGAGGCGTCCTCGCGCTCCGTGACACGGATGGCGACGGCCGGGCGGACCGGGAGGAGCGGTTCGGCGACACGGGCGGGACGGGCATCTCCCTGTGGGGCGAGCACCTCTACTTCGCGCCGAACGACGCCGTGCTCCGCTATCCGTACGAGCCGGGAAGTCTCCAGCCGGCCAGCCCGCCGGACACGATCGTGTCCGGGCTGCCGTCGGAACGGTCGCACACGGCCAAGACGGCCCTGATCGACGATGAGGGCCACCTGTTCGTCAACATCGGCGCGCCCTCCAACACGTGCCAGGAGGAGGACCGCGTCGAGGGCTCGCCCGGCCAGGATCCGTGCCCCCAGCTGGAGAACCGGGGCGGGATCTGGCGCTTCGACGTACAGGTGACGGGACAGACACAGGCTGACGGCGAGCGTTACGCGACCGGCCTTCGCAACACGTTCGCCCTCGCGATCCATCCGTCCGGCGACCTCTACGGGGTGCAGCATGGCCGCGATCAGCTCCACCAGAACTGGCCGGCCCTCTTCACCGAGGAGGCAGGCGCGCACAAGCCGTCGGAGGAGCTGGTGAGGATCGAGCGCGGCGCCGACTTTGGATGGCCCTACTGCTATCACGACCCCGAGGTGGGCCACCTGGTGCTGGCGCCGGAGTACGGGGGCGATGGCGAGGAGGTCGGACGGTGCGCGGACAAGACGGAGCCCGTCTTCACGTTTCCGGCGCACTGGGCGCCGAATGCGCTCCTGTTCTACACCGGATCAGGCTTCCCCGAGCGCTACCGCGGCGGCGCGTTCATCGCGTTCCACGGCTCCTGGAACCGGGCACCGTTGCCCCAGGACGGCTACAACGTGGTGTTTCTCCCGTTCGCTGACGGCCGACCGACCGGCAGCTTCGAGCTCTTTGCCGACGGGTTCGCCGGGGGAGAGAAGAGCCCCCGCGACGCCGCGCACAGGCCCTCGGGACTCGCCCAGGGACCGGACGGATCGCTGTACATCGCCGATGACAAGGGCGGCCGGATCTGGCGCATCTACTACGTAGGGGAGTCCGGCACGATGTAGCAGGTCGCTGAATAACCCCGGCGGGTCGCGCGCATGGGTTCTTCAGCGACCTGCTGGGCTCCTACATCCCGATACCCAGCGTCTTCACCAGAAAGGCCCACCGGTCAGCCGCCTCGGCGATCCGCTTGCTCGTCGGCTTGCCAGCGCCGTGCCCCGCCTTCGTCTCGATCCTGATGAGCACCGGATGGTCGCACGCCTGAACCTCCTGCAGGCGGGCGGCGAACTTAAAGGAGTGCCCGGGCACGACGCGGTCGTCATGATCCGCCGTCGTCACCAGCGTCGGCGGGTAGCACGTGCCCGGCTCCAGGTTGTGATACGGTGAGTAGGCGTAGAGGTAGTCGAATCCCTCGGGCTCGTCGGAGGAACCGTAGTCAGAGACCCAGGCCCAGCCGATGGTGAACCTCTGGAAGCGCAGCATGTCCATCACGCCCACCGCCGGTAGGGCCGCCCCGAACAGATCCGGCCGCTGGGTGATCGCCGCCCCCACCAGGAGCCCACCGTTGGAACCCCCGGCGATCGCCAGCTTCTCTTTAGACGTGTAACCCTCGTCGATCAGGTACTTCGCGGCCGAGACGAAGTCGTCGAACACGTTCTGCTTGCTCCCCTTCATCCCCGCCGCGTGCCACTCCTCACCGTACTCGCCGCCACCCCGCAGGTTGGCCACCGCGTAGATGCCGCCCATCTCCAGCCAGACGAGGTTGGAGATCGAGAAACTCGGCGTCAGGGAGATGTTGAAACCGCCGTAGGCATAGAGAAGCGTGGGGTTCCCGCCCGTACGCTCCACGCCTCGGCGGTGGGTGATGAACATCGGCACCCGCGTGCCATCCTTCGACGTGAAGAAGACCTGCCTGGTGATGTAGCGGCTCGGGTCGAAGTCCACCTCCGGCGCCCGGAACACCGCGGTTTCACCGGTCTCGAAATCGTGCCGGAAAACGGTGGTCGGATACAGGTAGGAGGTAAAGGCGTAGAACATCTCCGTTCCGTCCGCCTTCCCGCTGAGGCCGCTTACGGTGCCGAGAGCCGGGAGCTCCAGTTCCGTCTCCAGCGTACCGTCCATCCGGTGGATTCGAACGCGGCTGTGAGCATCATGCAGGTATCGCATGACGAGGCGTCCGGCGATGATCCGAGCGCTCTGGAGAACGTCGTCTTGCTCCGCCACCACCTCCCGCCAGTTCGCGCGATCCGGCCGCTCGATGTCGATGGCGATCAGCCGCTGCCGGGGCGCTTCGAGGTTGGTCACGAAGAAGAAGGTGCTGCCGTCGCTGCCGACGAAGTCGTACGACGCGTCGAAGTCGTCGAGCAGGCGAACGACCTCCCCGCCGAGGCGAGGTTCGCCGCTCTGCCCCAGGTCCTGGTAGTAGACGCGGTTCCGCTCGTCCGTGCCGTGCGAAACGTTCATTACGGCGTAGCGCCCGTCCTCGGTCACCCGCACGCCGAAGCCCCATTCGGGCTGGTCGGGACGCTCGTAGATAAGGGCGTCCTCCTCCTGGGCCATGCCGACGCGGTGGTAGTACACCTTCTGGTCCCGGTTCTGTCCCAGGAGGCTGTCCGCGGTGCTCGCGGCCGGGTACCGTGAATAGAAGAAGCCTTCGCCGTCCCTGGTCCAGCTGAGCCCCGAGAACTTCACCCAGCGAATCCGGTCGGCAAGCTCCCGCCCGTCGGACACGCGCCGCACGTGAAACTCGCGCCAATCCGAGCCGCCGGCCGCGGTGCCGTAACCGAGGTATTCGCCGTCTTCGGTCACGGAGAGGGTCGTGAGCGCGACCGTGCCATCCTCCGACAGCGTGTTGGGATCGAGGAGCACGCGGGCCTCGCCTGCCAGGCCCTCCCGAACGTACAGGACGGACTGGTTCTGGAGACCGTCGTTCTTGAAGTAGAAGTAGAGGTCCGCCTCCCGGAACGGGACCCCGTATCGCTCGTAATCCCAAAGCTCCGTGAGACGCCTTCGAATCCGCTCGTGCTGGGGGATCGCTTCGAGGTACGCGAACGTGATGGCGTTCTCCGCCTCCACCCACTCCTTGGTCTCCTCGGAGTCCGTGTCCTCCAGCCAACGGTACGGGTCGGCTACCATCGTGCCGTGGTAGTCGTCCACGACGTCCCCCTTCCGCGTCTCGGGATAAGCCCGCTCCTGCGCGGTCAGCGGGAACGCGACGCCAGCCAGACCGGCCGGGACCAGCAGACCGGCCAGAATCAGGCGTACGGCCAGGCGTGGGCCGGCGATCCGGGCTGGCGCTCGGCCGCCCCGAAACAGGTTACTCGTTTTCATCTTGCTCTCCTCCGCGCTCTTCTTCACGTAAGCTCTCCTCCAGGGCATCCGGATCCGTGACCGGCCGGTCGCAGGCGTACTCCCGACACAC
>JAPULH010000073.1 GCA_027295155.1 Gemmatimonadota bacterium | reverse complement strand
TGTACCTCCGATGCCCCATCGAATAAATGTGAGCCGAAGCGCCTCATCTGGTGATGACGATTGTAGATACGTAGGAACCCATCCGCCGCCGGCGCCCAGGCGGCACGAATCTTCCCTGTTTCCTCTCGTAATCGTGAGTTCCAGAGACGAGTGCTGCGAGGGCGACTGCTGTTATGAATTGGTGGAACAAGAGGCTGTTGTTCTTGCTGTTGGGCCCGACCTTGGCCGTGCTCTGGTTCTTTCTATATGCCATTAAGGGGTCCGCCTACCCATTCCTGGGACTTCCGCTGGTGCCGTGAGGAAGGAAAGCTTCCGAGATCTCGGGATGATCGTCCTGCTGTTCGCCCTGGTCACCGCGGGAGGACTGCTGGCGTCCGGCAAGGTCCATGCTTTGATGGCCCGGCTTACGGGGCTGATCGACTGGGTCACCCGTTGAGCGGCCCACCGGGGTGTGGCTGAGACGACGCACCACGGAACCTCAGCGCCCACCTCCGGAGCCTAGCCGCTGCGCCCAATCCCCCAACCTGCCTTGATGGGCGGACAGGTGCGTTTACTAAGTGCAGGCCGAGCATGGACTTTGCGTAGGGACGGTGTCCTGACCGTACCCGAGCGCACCGCCGTCATCTGGAGGGACAGGAGCCGCCTGGCCGCGTGACCGTGGAACACCTAAGCTTGATGGGCCGGAGAGCCGGCCGTGCCGAAGATGGGCAGGACACCACTGAGTACGTGCTCGTCATTATCCTGCTCGCTCTCGCTCTTGCAGCCGGCATGATGGTCTGGTCCAGGAGCGTCAACGGGGCGTATGGAGGGGCGGGAGACTGCCTCGCTGTCACGACGTCCACCGGCAGCGACGCCTCCAGGGGCACGCCGCGCGGTTGGGAGACCGGACGAGGCTACGGATACGGACGCGGAAACGGGAACGGTTATGGCAGTGGAAGAAGTGGAAGTGGAGAACCCGGAAGCGGAAGGGAACGCAGCTGCCGGCCCGGAGGTTGATCGCTCTCTCGCTGGTAGGGACGAGTTGAGAGACAGGCTTTCCAGGCTCGCCCTTCTTCTGCTCATCACCGCGATCGGCGGTGGGTTGCTCTTCTGGCTCGGGGCCGAGACGCCGACCAGCCGCGCGGGCTGGATTGGCGTGGGCGGGGGGATGTTCGTGTGGCTGATGCTCATTCTCGGAGGGTTCGGTCGCCCGATCGTTCGATTCCTCCGGATCCTCATCGGCTAGAAGGCCGCAAGAAGTACGGCGGGCCACACCGCCGCACTTCTTGCGGCGTTCTTAGATCCCGCGATTCTCAGCGAACGCCAGCAGCGCCTCCTCGAAGATCTCCGCCGGTGGGCGAACGAGCCCGGCGCCCACCTGTCCGATACCGGCCTCCCTGTGGGCGATCCCCGTGTTGATTCGGGGCGTGATGCCGAGCTCGACCACCGCCCGGATGTCGATGCCCGTCGGCGTTCCCCGGAAGTCGAGCGCTGGGATCGTAAAGTGCTCGTGCTCGGCTACCGTGATCTCGTACATCTCGAGGGTCGCGTTCGTCGCGTCAGACGGGACGCCGCTCACGAAGGCCACGATCGCGGGGGCCGCTGCCATCGCGAATCCCCCGATTCCGGCCGTCTCGGTGATCGTGCTGTCGCCGATGTCGGGGTTGGCGTCCGCGCTCGAGAAACCGCTGAAGTAGAGGCCTTTGGGCGTCCCCGCCGGGGCAGTGAACCAACGGTCGCCGATGCCGCTTACGCGAATACCGAAATCGGTGCCGTTGCGGGCCATCGCCGTAACGATGGTGCTGCCCTCGACGCCGTGGGCGGCATCGGCCATGGCCTTGCACGCGGCCATCACTGGGTTGAGGACGCTGAGCGCGTTCTCCCCGATGAAGCCGAGCACCGCCGCCGCCACCTTCGGGTCGGGCGCCACGCGCGCGACGAGCGGCGCCAAGAGCTTGAGCAAGAGAAGGGAGCCCGCCTTGTTTCGGTTGTGCCCCTCATCCCCCATGTGGAGCGCCTCGGCGAGGAGCGCTCGAATGTCCAGACCCTCGGAATCCGACAGAGCCTCGCGGAGCACCGGTGCCATCACGTCGTTCAGCCACCGCAGGCGATCGAGGACTTCCGAGCTGTACGCGCCGTAGCGGAGCACCTTCCCGTACCCCTCGTTCAGGGTCGAGAAGGACCGGTTCCCGTGCGTGACGTTCTCGACCACGTAGACGGCCATCGAAGGCGAGATCACTCCCGCCATCGGCCCCACGGCACCGTGGTGGTGACACGGTGCGAATTCGACCTCACCGCTCTCGGCGAGCCGGGCCGCTTCCTCCTCATCCTCGGCCCATCCCTCGAACAACACAGCGCCGATCACCGCTCCCCGCAGGGGGCCCGACATCCGCTCCCACTCGATCGGCGGTCCGGCGTGCAGGAGGAGCCGGTCGTGCATGCCTGGGATCACCTCACCGGCCGTGGCCACCGTTCGCAGCATCGGCCGGGCGGACATCATTCGTTCCACGGCCGTTCGGTTTGCGCGCGCAACGTCCACTTTGCTACCTCCTCAGCTTCTCCAGAATCTCGATGAGTCGTCGGTCGCCGCCTGCCGGAGGCCGCCAGTCCACCTGAACGACGTCCGCGCCTTGCAAGGCCAGAGCGTCCCGGAAGGACTCGAGACCGACGTTGATGACGCCCGGAGCCTCGAGGTCCGCTAGCGCTACGCCAGGAGCCTCGGCGTGGTCGATGGTCGGGCCGGCAGCGGCGGAATCCGTGGCCGGGTCGCCGGAGTCACCGGTGGCCGGGCCGGGTATCGCACCGCCCGTCTCGGGCCTCTCTGCCGTCGCACCGGCCAGACCCAGCCGGTTCAGGGAGTACCCGACCGCTTCGCCGACGTCCCGGAGCACGGCCGCCCCGGCGTCTTCCAGGCGCTCGATCTGTGCTTCCACCCTCTGCGGATCCTCTTCCGTTCCGATCACGATCGTGACGAAGGCCAGGTCGGGCCGGAGAGCATCGGCGATCGCCGGGGCTAGCTCTGCGGCCGGATCCGGGTGGGCAGCGTAGCCGAGCACGACGTCCAGCAGGATGAGGCCGACGTCTCGGTCCGCTGCCTCCTGGCGCAGCCGCTGCACTCTCAGGTCGTTGTCGATCATCGGGTGTGGCCGGCCGACGGTGAACTCGTCGGCTCCGAGGTCGACTACCGTGTGCCCCTGGCTGCGCCAGGGATCCGGCAGTGCGGCTGCGCCGTCCGCTTTCACGTTGGAGAAGAGGGGCTTCACCCGGTCGCGGAGGGCCAGCACCGCCTCGAGGGCGAGGCTTCCTCCGGAGAAGAGCCCCCGAAGATGAGGAGCGAGCCCCGCCCCGGTCGGCTGGCGGGTGCTTGTCGTTGCGGGCTCGGCCGGCTCACGGCCCGTGAGGGCGACGGCGAGCCGGGCGGCGTCGGCCAGGCTCGAGGCGAAGTACAGGCTGCCGTCGCCGCTTGCCTCGTATCCGCTGCCGGCCGCCTCGTATCCCTGGAACGCGACGACGACCGGCTTGCTCGTCCGGCGGGCGGCTTCGAGGACTCGGTCGGCCACCTCCGGTGCGGGCGGCTTCGAGAGAAGGACGATCACCCGAGTGCCTGCGTCTCTGCGGAGCAGGTCGAGCGCCTGGAGGGAGGTGATCGCCCCTACGTCGGTGTCGAGGTCGCGGCCTCCCGTGCCGATCGCGTGGGAGATGCCGGCGCCGAGGGCGTGGATCGAGCAGGCAACGGCCTGAAGGCCCGTGCCCGATGCCGCCACGATTCCGACGTCGCCACGCCGAACGCGATTCGCGAAACCGAGGCCGATGCCGCCGATGAGGGCGGTGCCGCAGTCCGGCCCCAGAACCAGGAGGGCCTTCTCTCGCGCGGTGCGCTTCAGCTCCGCCTCATCGGCCAGCGGCACATTGTCGCTGTACAGGAACACGTGTCGGTCCAGCGCGATGGCCTGCCGGGCGACGTCCGCGGCGAAACGACCCGGCACGGACACGAGCACCCAGCGGGCGTCGGGCAGAACACGGGTGGCGGCCTCCAGGCTCCGCGGCCGGAACGACGCCGATGCATCCGTGGCCTCCCTGCGCAGCAGGTCGTCGATTCGCTCGAGAGCCTCATCCGCGGCCGAAGCTGTCTTGGCGCGAACCACGACCAGGAGGTCCGTGGGTCCCACGTCCGGAACGGCGTCCGAAAACAGGCCCCTCGCCTCGAGCAGCGCGAGGTTCTCGGGCGCCCCCATCACCGCGCCGGCGTCCTCCACGCCGGGAAACTCGGCCAGGGCGGCCTGGAGCTGCATCAAAACGATCGAGTCGCGGTACGCACCCCTTCGAACCGCGCTCCGGAGAACCGTCACCTGGCGTCTAGCCGCAGAACGGACAGCCGAAGGCCCCGTCCCTCCGCCGCTACGGCGCCGATGAAGCCTGGTGCCGGCTCCAGGTGAAACAGGGACCAGCCGGCCGCCGCGTCGGAGCTGCCGTCGAGCTTCAGAAGCCGGGCGGGCTCTCCGGGCGTCACGCTTACCTCGACCCGGCCGAGCGAAGCCCACACGCCGTCGCCCACTGCCTTCGCGAACGCTTCCTTCCGGGTCCAGCCGCTGAAGAAAGCCGTCAGCCGCTCTCCCGCGGGTAGCCGGTCGATCGTCTCGCGCTCCCCCACGGAGAACACTCGCCGCTGGATCGCTCCGAGGTGTGAGAGCGGTCGGATCGGTTCCAGATCGACGCCCAGCCGACGGCCTCGCGCCACGCCCACCAGCAACACGTGCCTGCTGTGCGACACGTTAAAGCTGAGGTCATCCGCGCCATGCGGCCTGGCGAGCTGGGGCCGGCCCATCGGTCCGTACGTGAAACGGAGCCGCTCGGGAGCGGCGCCTGCGTACGCGGCCAGGACGTGCCGGAGCAGCCCCCTGGCGGCGACGAAGCGTCGGCGGTCTTCGGAACGACGGAGTCGTCCCCCTCGATCGCGCTCGTCCGGCGAGAGCACGGAGTCCAGCCGCCGCCACCGTTCGCCCGGGACCTCCCGGGAGCCAAGCCAGAGATGGATCTCGTCGCTCGCCAGCTTCATGGGAGGGAAAAGGGCCATCGCTTCGCGGACCTCATTCGATCGCTTGCAAACCACTATGCGTAGGTGGCGTAGCGAGGCTCGTACATTCTTGACCTCACGAACTCCTCGAGGTCCACGCCGGCTGGTATGGGTCTGCCGGCGAGATCCTCCTCGTACGCCAGCCGGGCCACCTCAGCCGCGATGCAAGCCGACACGTCCCGTATCCGGGAGAGGGGAGGGAAGACCGAGCCGCTGCGCAGCGTGCCCTCGTCCAGACACGACGCGAGGGCCTCGGCTGCGACGTAGAACATCGCGTCCGTGACCCGGCTCGCCCGCGCGCAGATGATGCCGAGCCCGATCCCCGGGAAGACGTAGGCGTGGTTGGCCTGCCCGGGCACATGCGTTTGCCCGTCGAGCTCGACCCGATCGAACGGGCTTCCGCTGGCGAACACGGCCCGCCCCTCGGTCCACCCGTACGCTTGCTCGGCCGTGCACTCCGAGTTTGCCGTCGGGTTGGAGAGCGCGAATATCACGGGACGCTCGTTCAGCTCGGCCATCGAGCGCACGATCGGCTCCGTGAACGCGCCGGCCTGGCCCGAGACGCCGATGAGCGCGGTCGGGCGCAGCGCCTCGATGGCGCTGCCCAGCTCTCTCAGGAACGGGTGCTCGTGCGCGAACGGCTGCTTGTGCGGCGCCAGGTCCTCGCGCTCCTGCACGACGAGCCCCTTCGAATCCACGAACCAGCAGCGCCCCCGTGCCTCCGCATCCGGGATGCCCCTTCGCGCCAACGCCGAGACGATGAGCTCCCCGATCCCGGTCGCGGCCGCGCCGGCCCCGAGGAAGAGGAGCTTCTCTTCTTCGAGGCTGCGGCCCGTGATGCGTCCGGCGGAGAGCAACCCGGCCAGCACCACGGCGGCCGTGCCCTGGATGTCGTCGTTGAACGCGCAGATGCGGTCCCTGTAGCGCTCGAGCAGTCCGAAAGCGTTCTTCGTGGCAAAGTCCTCGAACTGCAGGAGCACCGAGGGGACGCAAGCATCGACCGCTTGGACGAACTCCTCCACGAACTCGTCATACTCCGTTCCGCGCAGCCGCCGCTGACGAATACCGAGGTACAGAGGATCGTTCAGCAGCTCCTCATTCTCCGTGCCGACGTCGAGCATGATCGGCAGGCTCCCGGCCGGGTGGATGCCGGCGCAGGCAGAGTAGAGCGACAGCTTGCCGATCGGAATCCCCATTCCGTTCGCCCCGAGGTCGCCGAGGCCGAGGATCCGTTCACCGTCCGTGACGACAATGATCTCCGCGTCGTACGGCCAATTCGCCATGACCTCCAGCACGCGCCCCCGGTCTCTGGCGGATATGTAGAGGCCGCGCGGCCGGCGGTAGATGTGGCCGAACATCTTGCACGCCGCTCCGACCGTGGGCGTGTAGACGATCGGCATCAGCTCCTCGATGTGGTCTACGAGGAGCCGGTAGAACAGCGTCTCGTTCCGATCTTCCAGCGCGATCAGAAAGATGTACCGCTCCAGGTCGGATGCTTTGCGGCGGTAGTTCTCCAGCACGCGCCTCACCTGCTTCTCGATGTTCGAGACGCGAGGGGGGAGCAGGCCGCGGATCTCGAGCGCATCGCGCTCCTCCTCGGTGAAGGCCGTGCCCTTGTTGAGAATGGGGTCGTGAAGGATGTCCATGCCCTTCGGCGTCTCCGCCGAAGCCCTCCTTGGGTCGTCCGTCATTAATCTCTCCATCGGCGCTCCAGTGGCGCCGGCTGTCAGCAAGATCATGAGATGGCGAACTTCAGGGCGAACAGCAGCGAGATCACCACCACCGCGGGACTGATCTCGCGTAGCCTGCCGCTCAGCAGCTTGCTCGCCGTGTACGCGATGAACCCGAGTCCGATGCCGGTGGCGATCGAGAACGTGAGCGGCATCGCGATCGCCGCGATGACTGCCGGGCCGTACTCGGTCACGTCCTCCCAGTCGATGTCCGCGAAGCCGCGGGCCATCAGGGCGGCCACGAAGAGCAGCGCGCCGGCCGTCGCGTAAGCGGGGATCATGGCCGCGAGCGGGCCGAAGACGAGTGCCAGGCCGAAAAGCGCCGCGACGACCCCGGCGGTGAGTCCCGTGCGCCCGCCTACGTTCGTTCCCGCCGCGCTCTCGATGTAGCTCGTAACGGTCGACGTGCCGAGCACCGACCCCACGACGGTCGCCGAGCTGTCCGCTAGGAGCGCCCGGTTCAGCCTTGGGAGGTTGCCCTCCCGATCCAGCAGTCCGGCGCGGTGCACGACCCCGATCAGCGTGCCCGCCGTATCGAACAGGTCCACGAAGAAGAACGTGAAGATCACGGTCACGAAACCGATCTCGAGGGTCGCGCCGACGTCGAGAGCCAGAAACGTCGGCCGAGGATCCGGCGGGGGCGCTACGATGCCCTGGAAGCTCGTCAGCCCCAGCGGCAGCCCCAGCGCCGTTACGACCAAGATACCGATGATGACGGCGCCAGGCACCTTCCGCCGCACCAGCGCAGCGATCAGCGCGAAGCCAGGATGGCGAGGGCGGGCTCGGCGCGACTCATGTCGCCCAGGGTCACCAGCGTCCTGGGATGGCCGACGACGATCCCGGCGTTCTGCAGGGCGATGACCCCGAGAAAGAGGCCGATCCCGGCCGAGATAGCCAGCTTTTACGTGCCCGGCACCGAGTTGATCACGTACTGCCGGATCCGTAGCAGGCTGAGGAGGATGAACAGGACGCCCGACACGAAGACCGCTCCGAGCGCGGCCTGCCACCGGTAGCCGAGGGTGAGAACCACCGTGTAGGAGAAGTAGGCGTTGAGGCCCATGCCTGGCGCGAGCGCGATAGGGTAGTTGGCGTACACTCCCATGATCAGCGTGCCCACGATCGCGGCTCCGCACGTGGCCACGAAGACGGCGCCTTGGTCCATGCCCGTTTCGGCCAGAATCGCGGGGTTGACGAAGAGGATGTAAGCCATCGTGAGGAAGGTCGTGATCCCGGCGAGCAGCTCCGTACGGACGTCTGTCCCGTGCTCGGCCAGCTTGAAGTACCGTTCCAGCATCGCGCTCCCCCCCCGGGCTCGCCTACGGCGCGTAAACCCCGTCGGCGCGTTCTCGCGCCGACGTCGTCGCTGGCGTCAGCCTGGCGAGCACCAGAGCGGCCGTGGCATAGAAGCCGAGGGCGAAGAGCACGACGGCGCGAAAGCCGATGTGGATCGCGGTGAGCGTGGCGAGGGTCGCGCCCAGAACGGAGGCGGCGCCGTTCAGGCCCCACGCCCACGGCACCAGTGACGGCCGGGCGTTCGAGGTCAGCTGCAGCCCGACCGGGAAGGGAATCCCCATCAGAAAGGCGAGCGGGGCGAGGAGGAGCAGGCTGGAGGCCACGCGCGCGGCGTCCGACCAGTCCGCGGCGGCCCGGAACGCCGGAGGGAGCAGAAGGATGTACAGAACGCCGAGCGCCGCAATGAGCAAAACGGCGCCCCGGACCAGCCGGCGCGCGTCCGCCGACGGGGCGGCGCGCAGCCGGCGATCCGCCACGTAGCTGCCGACGCCCGAGAAGACCAGGAACGCGGTCAGCACGACCGAGACGGCGTAGACCGGATACGCCAGAAAGAGCATGAAGCGCTGGATGAACGCGATCTCCAGGAACATGTAGGCGAAGCCGAGCGCCGAGAAATAGAGCATCACGCCGCCTCTCTGGGTCCCGTGCTTGCCACGGGAGAAGATCAGCAGCGGGAGCAGCACGACGAACAGGCCCGCGAGGGCGGCCTGGGTTATCGTGGCAACCAGAGCCACGTATCCCCATTCGACGAAGTTGAACCATCCGCCCCGCGACGCCGCGATGAAGCGAGGCAGGGAGCGCCAGAGGAAGAAGCGGGAGAAGTAGGGGCGATCATCGGTCGCCGGCCGGACGTTGAAGGCGTACTCGCTGAAGAGATCGGAGCGCTCCTTCGAGAGGAGTCTTTGTGCCGCCTCGTAGTAGAGCGGCTGCTCCAGAACGGTGAAGCGGTTCGCCTCCTCCGACCCGATGCCCGGCAAATAGGACACGTCGAATCCGCGCTCCTCCCCGAAGCTCCGCACCGCGGCCAGCTGGCCATCGGTGAGAGGCGAGCGTGCGAGGATCAGCGTGCCCGTGTTCCAGGAACGGATGAAAGCCAGGTGCCGCCCCGGCTCGTCGATTCCGGAGCGCTCGGCCGCCTCGACCATCGTCGCGAAGAGCTTGATCGCGTCGCGTGGCGGCGTCTTGAGCCACCGGGTGATTGAGAGCACCCCGGCCGGCGAGAGCTTCCGGAGGTAGAGCTGCAGCGCCTCGGTCGTGTACAGGTAGCTCTCACTCAGCGCGTGGACGCCCGCGGCGGAGGCGTTGAAGGAGTCGAGGAGTGCCACCTGGATCAGATCGAAGGCCCCGTCCTCCTGCTCCTCCAGAAAACGGCGTCCCTCGGCGTGGACCGGCGTGACGTCGCCTCGCTCGTAGAGTGCTCCCGAGAACTCCCGTAGCTCTGTCCTCATCAGATGGAACACGCTCGGATCGACCTCGATGGCCGTGACGTGCTCCGCCCCGTGACGGAGCGCGCTCAGCACCTCGATGCCGCCACCGGCCCCGACGACCGCCACCTTCGGTCGCTCGACGAGGCGGTACGGGAGGGCTCCGGTGACGAAATCGAGGAAAGCGAACCGCTCCAGCGACCCGTCGAAGCGGCTGACCACCGAGACCGCTCCTCCGTCGAAGTAGAGCCCGACCTGCTCGGGAAGAGCGCCCAGCTCCCGCATCGGGTATCCCGAGAGCTGGCCGGGCGTCTCGCGGATCGCGCTCGACGCGACCGCGGTCACGACCGCCAGGGGGCTCGTCTCCACGGCCACGACCCGCGCGTCCGGAAGCTGCAGGGCATAGGAGAGCCCCTTGTACTCGGAGAGGCGCACCGGCTGCCGGCCTGTCAGCAGGAGGAGGCCTGCGGGCAGGGCGAGCCCGGCGAGCCAGAGGCGTGGCCGGCCCAGCGCGGCCAGCACGAAAGCCAGTGCCGCCGGCAGGGTAAGGACGTAGGGGACGTCGGCCGGATCGACGCGAAACAGAAGTGCCACGATACCGGCGGCTCCGAGCCCCGAGCCCAGCATGTTGAGGAAGTAGATGCGGCCGATGCGGCGAGGCTCGATCAGGAAGCCGAGCATGATGCACCACGAGACGAGGAAGAAGGGGACCGCGAGGATGAGGTACAGGGCGAGCAGATAGCGCAGCTGCGCCGGCTCCGTCGCGAGCCGGAACGTCTCGAACGGCACCCGCTGGCTGAGCGCGTAGCATGCCACGAGGCTCGCCGTGAGGAGAAGGGCACCCGCCGCGAGGAGCTGCCTCTCCTTCCCCTCGAGCCGATCGCGCAGGAGGGCGACAGCCGTTCCGCTCGCGGCGAAGCCGAGCATGGCGATGCTGATGATCATGTAGGCGAAGTGGTGCCACTGCGCGACCGAAAGCACCCGCATCAGGGCGATCTCGTAGGCGATGCCCACCGCGCTGAGGAGCAGGATCGCCAGGTGGAGCGCCAGACGTTCCCGTCCGGGCTTCACTCGTTTCGCGTGAACGGGACGAAGCGGACGGGCATCAGGCTGCGCTGGACGATGCTGCCATCCGGGCGCTTCTCGACCAGCATCAGCGTCTGTACCTGCAGAGGCGGACCGACCGGGATCACCATCCGCCCCCCCGGCTGGAGTTGCTCGAGAAGTGGCGGCGGGATGTGGCTGGCCGCGGCCGTGACGACGATCCCCTGGAAAGGTGCCTTCTCCTCCCAGCCGTAGTACCCGTCGCCCCACCGCACCTCGACGTTGTCGTAGCCCAAGCGCCGCAGCCGCTCCTCCGCGTCCTCGGCGAGGGGCTCGACGATCTCGATCGTGAAGACTCTTCCGACGATCTCGGCCAACACAGCTGCCTGGTAGCCGGATCCGGCCCCGATCTCCAGGATCCTGTCGCCCGGCCCGACCTGAAGGAGCTCGGTCATGGCCGCGACGATGAAGGGCTGAGAGATGGTCTGGCCGTGTCCGATCGGCAGCGGCCGGTCGGCGTAGGCCAGCTTGAGCAGATCGGGAGGGACGAAGAGGTGTCGCGGAACCGTTCGCATCGCGCCGAGGACGCGCCCGTCCTCCACGGCGTACTCACCGAGGGCGGGGGAGGCGATCTGCTCGCGCACCATCCGCTCCCGGGCCTCGCGGAACGCGTCCCCTTCCTGGACCGACGGGGCGACGGCCGGTCCCGCGACGAAGAGGATGCTGAGGGCGGCGGGCAACAGCCGGCTGATGGGTGCCTCTGCGGATCGCTGCACGGATACCCTCACGCCCTGCTCGCTAGCTGGATGAAGCCTCGTGTTCCACGCTCGTTTACATTTATGCGCTGGGATAATAGCGTATCTCTTGGTTCTCGTCGCCCTTTCGGGGAGGCCGAAGATGGAGGATGGGAGAGACATCGAGTCGGGTGTGCCGCCAGAGCTGGAGGGGTTGCTGGATCTGGAGGGACTGCAGGAGCTGGAGCGCGCGGTCGCCAAGGAGCACACGGCCTATCGCCGTGCGCTCGCCGCGGGGGTGGCCGTCTCCATCGCGCTGCACCTCGTCGTGCTTCTCGTTGTTCTTCCGCGCTTCTCGGCTCGCATCTCGGCGAGCGTGCAAACGCCGACCGAGCTCGTCCGCCTGCCACCTGCGGAGGATGCCTACGAGATTGTGCCTCCCGTGGTGGAGCTGCCGGAGCTTCCACCACTGATCCTTCGTCCCGCCATGCCGACGGTGGCGCCGGTCGAGGAGCCCGAGTGGGTCCCCCCGTTCATCCCGCACGACACGCCGCCGAAGCTGATGAACGCCGGCGAGCTCGTGCGCCTGCTGGAGGTGGAGTACCTGACCGAGCTCAAGGAGGAGGGCGTCGAGGGCGTTGAGGGCGTCGTGCTTCTGTGGCTGTTCGTCGACGAGACGGGGAGGCCGGTCAAGCTACAGCTTCGACGATCCAGCGGGTTCCGGTCGCTGGACCGGATCGCGCAGGACGTCGCCGATCAGATGAGGTTCCGGCCGGCTTACAATCAGAATCGGCCGGTGGGCGTGTGGGCCGCGCAGCAGATTCGCTTCGAGTTCCAGTTCGCCGATCGTCCGGAGGAGGGTCAGGCGACCTCCGCCGATCCGAGCTGACAGGTCTCACTCGCTGACAGCGGCCGCCAGCTTCTCCGGAGCATCGGTAGGCGGCTTCTCGGCAGCATGGACCGGATCGGGCGGTCCGGGTGGCTCAGCCGGCTCCGCCGCAACGCCGTTCCTTTCCGCTGATCCCACGAGGGTCCGCTCGTCCCGGTGAGCCGCGCGCCCGTCAGGATGAGCCGTGCGTCCGTGCGCCGTGGCAGGAAGGCGGATCCGGAAGGTGGCGCCGCGGCCGCCTTCGCTCTCGACGGTGATCTCCCCGCTGTGTGCCTCGACGATCTCTTTGGCGATCGCCAGGCCGATCCCGCTGCCCTTGGCGCGCACGCCGTTCTCGCCCTGGTAGTACATGTCGAACACGTGGGGCAACTCGTCTGCCGGGATGCCGACGCCCGAGTCGGAGACCTCGATCACGACCCTCTCGCCGCGCACCGGCTGACCGGGTCTTTCCACCGCATGGTCGGGGCGGATCCTCACGGAGATCCGGCCGCCGGCTTCCGTGAACTTGAAGGAGTTTGCCAGGAGGTTGCTCAGCACCTCGTTGCGAAGCCTGTCGATGTCCGCGTAGATGGTCCGGGGAGCCTTCGGGTCGAGCTCGAACGAGAGCCGAATGCCCTTCTGCCTGGCGAGCGCTTCGAAAGCACGCTTGAGGCTCGTGCAGAGATCCACCACGTGAAGCTCCTCGAGCTGGATCCGATAGGCCCCCGCCTCGTAGCGGCTCAGGTCGACCAGCTGGTTCACCTGCTCGAGCAGCACGCCCACCTGCTCCTCCATCGCGCCGAGCACGCCACGCTGCTCCTCGCTCAGGCCGCCATAGGTCCCTTCTTGCAACATCTCCGCGTAGCCGCCCAGGACGTTAATCGGCGTTTTGAGGTCGTGCGTCACGATGCTGACGAACTCGGCCCTGAGCCGGTTCAGCTCGGCCAGCTGCTCGGTCATCGACACGAAGGATCGGTTCAGGTCGCCGAGCTCGTCAGGCCGGTCTGTGGCTAGCTCTGGGGGAGCCTCGAAGTCCCCCTGCGCCACCCGGGACATCGCGGCGCGGAGCTGCTGAAGCGGCGTAACGAGCTGGCCAATGATGAGCATGCCGATCACCATGGCGAAGCCGAGTGAGAACAGCACGGCGAGAGGGATGGTCGTGGCCGTGGAGCTGCTGAGGTCGGCGGCGCGCTCGGTGGCGGCCTCGCTCGAGCGGCCCACGGCCTCGACGACCGGCAGGACGGCGGCCTCGGCCTCGGCGAAAACGGGCTGGATCTCCTCGAAGAAAAAGTCGGTCGCCTCGGCGACTCGGCCGTCGTAGACGAGTCTCTCGAGCTGCAGCGTAACGTCTTCCAGTCGCTCGAGAGTCGCGGCGGTCTCCGCAGCTTCCTCCGCGTAGCCGGCATCCGCCAACTCGGCCAGCTCGGTGTGGCTCTTTCCGAGCGACTCGAACAGCGTGGCACGGCTCTCCGGATCGGGATCGGCGATGTAGCTTCGGAGTGCGGCATCTACTTCGGCCAGGTTCGTCTGGAGCCGGCTGAGGGCCACGTCGGCAACGCTATGCCGTCCCTTGAGCTCGAACGCGATGTCCCGGATCTCGTCGATCCGCTCGATCGCGTACAAGGAGGGCAGAACGAGGATGAGTGCCATGCAGCCGAGCGTGATCACGAGGCGTCGGCGCAGCGTCATCTCCCTGACTACGCGGAGCTCCAGACGCTTGATGAGCTTCATGGGCGATCTCGCGCTACTGTCCAACGATTCGCCGGACCCGCTCCAGCTCCTCTTCGAGCTCGCGGAGGCGGCGTCTGAGCTCCGCCACCTGTGCCGGATACGAGGACCCGTTCAGCGAGGGCAGAGCGTCCTCGGGGGCGGAGGCAGTCGGAGGGGGCAGCCTCGTGGGCCAGGCAGGCCCGCAGTAGGACGTAGCGGCACCGGCGGGCGCGGCGCGAACCCGCCACTCCAGTTCCGCAGCCTCCGCGTCGGCCGGTCCGGCGTTCCTCGCCCCGAGCCTCAGGGCGATCAGGTAGAGGGACTCCGTGAGCGTGTGCGCCCACCCCCGACCATACGTTTCCTCCCAAAGCAGCGCCGTCGATTCGGCCGCCAGGTCCCGTCGCGGATCCGGGTTCCGAGGATCCAGCTCGGCGACGGCCATGAGGAGGAGGGCCTGTTGTCCGAGCGGCGCGCTCCCGCACAGATCGACGACCTCCAGGAGCCGGGCGTGTGCGGCATCGTAGTTACGCTCGTCGAGCGCGGCCACGGCAAGCTCCAGCTTCCCCGGCGCCTCGGCTTCCGGCGGAGGCGGTGGAGGAGGTGGCTGGACGACCCGCTTCGGCTCGGGGATGGGCGGCTGCGGCGGAGGCGTCGATGCGCAGGCGGCGGCCCCGGTCAGCGCGCCGGCGACCCAGGCCATGCGAAGACGAAAGAGCAACCCCCGCCGGTGAGTCGCGCTCATCGTCCAGCTCCAGCGGCCGAGACCGATCGCTCTTTAGGAGCGTTCGCCGAGATCGATGGCGCCGTGTCTTTCGATTCCACCTCTTCGGTCGCTCCGTCCTTCCGCATGCTGAAGAACGCGTCGACGACGCGAGGATCGAACTTGGTCCCCCGCAGGTCAGCGATCTCCTTCAGCGCCTTCTCGACCGGCCACGCCTCCTTGTAGGGTCTCTTGTGGGTGAGGGAATCGAAGACGTCGATGACCGTGACGATGCGGGCGCCCGGCGGGATCGCCTCTCCCTTGAGGCTGGCCCTGTATCCGGTGCCGTCCCAGTTCTCGTGGTGATAGAGGGCGATCTCGGCAGCCAACTGGAGAAGCGGAAAGCGGCTTCCCGAGAGGATCCCGTGCCCGATGGTCACGTGCTCCTTGATGTGCTCGAACTCTTCGGTCGTGAGCTTAGCGGGCTTGAGGAGGATCGCCGAGTCGATGCCGATCTTCCCCAGGTCGTGCAGCGGAGCGGCCCGACGGATCAGCTCCACCTCCTCCAGGGGCCAGCCGAGCTCCCGCGCGAGGCGCGCCGTGAGGGTGCCGACGCGCTTGGTGTGCTTGCCGGTCTCGTCATCGTGGTATTCGGCGGCGAGCGCGAGGCGGTCGAGGACCTCGAACCGAGCCTCCTCCAGATCTGCCGTGCGCTCACGGACCCTGCGCTCCAGGATCTGGTTCTGATCCCGCAAGGCGAGCTGCAGGAACCGGGTCTGGAGGAGGTTCGAGACCCGGAGCCGCACCTCCGTCGGGCTCAGCGGCTTGTTCAAGAAATCCTTCGCGCCGCTCGAGAGAGCCCGCGCCTTCGACTCGCGACTCGTGTCCGAGGTCAGAATCACCACCGGGAGGTACTCGAAGTCCTGTACGAGGTTGGGGAGCATCTCCAGAAGCTGAAAGCCGTCGATATGGGGCATCTTCAGGTCGAGGAGCACCATGTCGGGAGGTGTGGCGGCGCAAAGCTCGGCGACCCGCCGCGGGTCGGTCGTCGTGACGAGGTTGGTGAAGCCCGCGGGCTCGAGGACGTGCTTGAGCAACTCGACGTTGGCGGGCTCGTCGTCGACGATCAGGATGCGCGCCGTCTCATGCATTGTCGATTGGCCCCTAATGCCCGTATCTCCCGGCGGTTACGAGAGCGCCTCGGGTTCCGCGGCTCGATTTGGCCCGAGAGCGTCAACCCGGGTGGTAGGAGCACCGCGCGTGCCGCAGCGTCCGGGCGTGCGGCAGGGACAGGAGGGTGGGGAATGAAGGCCCTGAAGGCCCGCTATCAAGGGCGATCCTCCGGCGTGCGGGACAGCCCTAGGCGACGGCGTGGCTAGGCCGCCCTTCGCGCGTCGCACGGGCCAGGGTGCGAAAGACCACGCGCATCGCATTTTGCCGGCTCAGAGCCGGCGCTGCCGCCGCTTGTGGCGCGATCGGGGCATGATCGGCTAATCTGCCGGGCATGGAATCCTTCGGCATCGATTTTGGTGGACTTGACTGGCAGGCGTGGCTGCGGGCCGTGCGCGACTTCGCGCTGCCTCGCCTTCTGCAGAGCCTGGGATGGATCGCCCTCGCCGCGACGATCTATTGGGTAAGCCGGTGGGTGTTGCGCCGCGTGGAACGGGTTGTCGTCGCGAGGACGGCGACCACGCTGGACGACGACCTGGTTCGGTTGCTACGCCGTCTTCTCAGCATCTCGGTCGTGTTCTGGCTCCTCTGGCAGCTTGCCCATACGTGGGAGTTGGAGAGGGCGGCCTCGATGGTGGTGGCGGTGTGGATCGTGACCCTGGCGTTTCCATTGAGCGGTTTCCTGGTGGACATGCTCCGGATCGTGACTCAGCGCATCGCGCTACGCACCGCGACCTCTTTCGACGACACCGCGTTTCCGCTCATTCACACGATCGTCCGGATCCTTCTTGTCGTGGGTGCTGTGCTGGTCGCCCTGGAGTACCTCGGCATCCGCGTGACGCCGCTGCTCGCCGGCGCCGGCATCGCCGGCCTCGCGATCTCGCTCGCCGCGAAGGACACGCTCTCGAACCTCATCGCCGGAGTGCTCCT
>JAPULH010000072.1 GCA_027295155.1 Gemmatimonadota bacterium | reverse complement strand
GGCGAACTCCCCTCCGAGCAGGCCGTCATCGCGGCGCTCAGGCGCGGGTTCGAGGAGGAGATCGACCTCGCCTCGGAGCCCGACGAGTGGACATCGCGCGAGATGCGGGAGGCACAGCGCCTCGTGGCGCGGTACGAGGACCCCGAGTGGACGTGGCGCAGGTAAAGGAGTGCGGCCGCCGGGTTCCGGCGGCGCGGGCCGCGACCTACTTTCCCGGCGTGCTGAGGTCCGCTGCCCTCTCGCTGCTCTGGCTCGTCTCGCTCCCGCTCGCCTCCTGCACCGGGGGCGGCCAGGATGATTCCGAGCGTCCTCTCATCCTCGGGTACTCGGCCGAGCTCCAGACGCTGAACCCGCTGATCAGCACGGACCAGAACGCGAACGACGTCATCTACCACCTCCTCTACACGCCGCTCGTCGTGTACGATTCGACGTATAGCGTGCGCCCCTGGCTTGCGGAGTCCTGGGAGCTTGGGGAGCGCGAGGTCGTGTTCAAGCTGCGCGAGGATGTGCGGTGGCAGGACGGCGAGCCGCTGACCGCGCACGACGTGAAGTTCACGTTCGACCTCGCCACGGATCCGTCTGTTGGCTCGCCGCTCGGAGCCGTGTACCTGGCCGACGTGTCGGAGGCGGAGGTCATGGACGATCACCGCATCCGATTCCGCTTCGCGAGCCAGCTATCTCAGCCGCTCGAGAGCTTCTTCTGGCCGCCCGTTCCGCGTCACGTCCTGGAGGGCGTCCCTCCCGAGGAGCTGAGCCGGCACGCCTTCGGACGCTCGCCCGTGGGGAGCGGCCCCTACCGGCTCGTACGCTGGCAGGCGGGCGAGCAGCTGGTTTTCGAGGCGAACCCGGACTTTGCCCCCTCGCTGGGTGGCCCGCCACGGATCCCCCGGGTCCTCTATCGCATCGTGCCGGAGCGGACCACGCTCCTCGCGGAGTTCCTGCGGGGCGATGTGGACGTTTACGGGACCCTGGGGCCCACGGAGACGGGCCGTGTGGAGGAGGCGCCCGGTGTGCGGCTGATCGCGTTTCCGTGGCGGATGTTCACGTACGTGGGCTGGAACACCCGGCGGGAACCGTTCGAGCGGGCGGAGGCTCGCCGGGCGATGGCGATGGCGATCGATCGCCAGGAGTTGCTGACGGCGGTGCTGGGCGGTCGCGGGTCGCCGGCCGTTGGGCCGATTCCACCTTGGCACCCGTACGCGCCGGAGCTCGCGCCGCTGCCCTATGCGCCGGATTCGGCGGTCGCGATCCTGGAACGGCTCGGCTGGCGTGATACGGATGGCGACGGGTTTCGTGAGCGGGATGGTCAGCGTCTGAAGTTCACGCTCCTTACGGTCGCCAGCAGTCCCGTCCTCAGCGATGTGGCCCAGATCGTACAGGCGCAGCTGGCCAGGGTGGGCGTACAGGTGGAGCCGCAGCTGCTGGAGTGGCAGACCGTTCTCAGCCAACACAGGGCGCGGGACTTCGACGCCGTCCTGACCAACTGGGTCCTGGACAACTTCCGTGTGGACCCCCGGCCGCTCTTCCACGGGTCGCAGGCGGCCACGGAGGGGAGTGCGAACCGAAGCTCGTACGCCAGCGCCGTGGCGGACAGCCTGATGGACCTCGGCGTTACGCTCACCGACGAGACGGAGGCGCGGCGAGTGTGGGCGCGGTTCACCAGGGTCCTGCAGCGGGACCAGCCGATCACGTTCCTCTTCTGGAACGACGAGTTGGCCGGGGTGCGCGACGGCCTGGAGGATGTCCGGATGGACGCACGGGGAGAGCTGGTGACGCTGCCCCGCTGGCGGTGGGGCTCGGCCGATGGGGGGAAACCAAGGTGACGCGCACTGCAGCTGAGGTGACGCGCACTGCAGCCGTGGCGCTGGCCCTGATGGCCGCCGGCTGCGGCGGAGAGCGCGGGGCCGCACCGTCGGCCGTCGATCCCGCCGATGTGCCCGAGGCGGAGCGCTACGGGGGCACGGTGGTCGTCGGCGGGCTGGGCGAGATCCAGACGATGAACGCCTTCGTGTCGTCGGACTACATGACGGACCAGGTGCAGGCGTACGTCCTCTTCATGACGTTGCTCCGCTACGACGAGCGTCTCGACCCGGCGCCGTACCTGGCCCGCGGCTGGGAGGTGAGCCCGGACGGCAACGAGGTCGTGTTCGAGCTCCGAACTGACGTGCGCTGGCACGACGGAACGCCTACCACTGCGTACGACGTCGCCTTCACCTTCGACCGGGTGAAGGACCCGGATGTCCCGTACCCCAGCCGCTCCAGCTTCGACAACTGGGAGACGGCCGAGGTGCTCGGTCCCCACCGCATCCGCTTCACGCTTCGGCCGCATGCGGACTTCCTGAACGGCTGGACGGCTCTGCCGATCATGCCGCGACACATCCTGAAGGACGTGCCGCCGGCTGAGCTGGCGACGCACCCGTTCGGCACGAGCGAACCGATCGGAAACGGACCGTTTCGCTTCGTGGAGCACCGTCCAGGGGACCGATGGACGTTCGAGGCGAACCCCGATTTTCCGGAGGAGCTGGGCGGCCGCCCGTATCTCGATCGTCTCGTCTATCGAGTCATCCCGAACGAGACCACGCTCTTCGCCGAGCTGCGAAGCGGAGGGGTGCACATGTACGTGCGGGTCGCGCCGGAGCTTGTGGAGCAGGTGATCGAGGATCCGGAACTTCGCCTCGTGGCGTTCCCGTTTCCGAACTATTCGTTCATCGCATGGAACTCGCGGCGGCCGTTCTTCGAGCATGCGGCCGTCCGGCGAGCCCTCACGATGGCGATCGACCGGGAGGAGATCGTGGAGGCCGTGCGGCACGGCCTGGCGACTCCCGCCGCCGGCCCGGTCGGTCCCTGGCACTGGGCGTACGACTCGGCCCGGCGCCCCCTGCCGCACCTCCCGGACTCCGCGGCGGTCCTTCTGGAGCGAGCGGGCTGGGTCGACTCGGACGGCGACGACGTCCGGGAGAAGGACGGGGTCCGGTTCAGCTTCGAACTGGCCACGAACGAGAGCCGGGAGCGGAGGTCGATCGCGGAGCTCGTGCAGCGCTACCTTGCGAACGTAGGTGTGGAAGCCCGGCCGCGGGTGCGGGAGCACCAGTCGCTGGTGGCCGACGTCACCAGCCCCGAGCGGAGGTTCGATGCGTTCCTGCTGAGCTGGCAGCAGGGGTTCGTGCTGGATGAGCGCGATCAGTGGGCTTGCGACCGGATCGGCCGGCCCCTGCAGTTCACGAGCTACTGCAATCCGGTGCTCGACGCCGTGATGGACTCGATCTCACAATCCACCGATCGCTCCGACCAGGGGCGGCTGCTCCGCCGGTACAACGAGCTGTTGGCGAACGACCAACCGTTCACGTTCCTCTATGTGGAGAGGCGAGCGGACGCTCTGCGGCGGAGCCTTCAGGGCGTAGCGCCCGACTTCCGGGGAGAGCTCGCCGACGTCGGTTCCTGGTGGCTTCTGGAGGGTGCGCCCTGATCCGTTTCGCCCTTCGGCGGCTCCTCCAGGCGGTGCCGATTCTCGTCGGCATCGTCACCCTGATCTTTCTTCTCCTCCACCTGGCGCCGGGCGATGCGGCCACCGCCTACTTCAACCCGAACGTCAGCCCCGAGATCATCGACCGCATGCGCGAGAACCTCGGGCTCGACCGGCCGATCCATGAGCAGTATTTCCGGTGGCTGCGGGCCTTCTTCACCGGCGACTTCGGCTACAGCTTCGGCCAGCACCGACCGGTTTCCGCGGTCCTGGCCGACGCGCTTCCGAACACCCTGGTGCTGAGCGGGGTGTCACTCGTGCTGATCTTCGTGGTCGGTTGCGCGGTGGGCGCCGTTCAGGCGGTCCGGCAGTACTCGAAGCTCGACAACGTGCTCACGTTCACCTCGCTGTTCGTGTACTCGATGCCGGGCTTCTGGCTGGGCCTCATGCTGATCCTCGCGTTCTCGTCGCCGGCTCTTCCGGACGCGCTGCGGCTGCCGATATCGGGGGTCACCTCCATCGGCTACGAGTTCATGGGGCCGCTGGGCAAGCTGCTCGACCGAGCCAGGCACCTCGTGCTCCCCTCCGTCGCGCTCGGGATCGCCTCCGCCGCCGGGGTCGCCCGCTACATGCGCGGCTCGATGCTCGAGGTGATCGGCCAGGATTACATCCGGACGGCTCGAGCAAAGGGTCTTCCAGAGCGGCAGGTGATACTGAAGCACGCGCTTCGAAACGCCCTCGTTCCGATCGTGAGCCTGCTCGGTCTCTACGTGCCGCTCCTGTTCGGCGGCTCCGTGGTGATCGAGGTCGTTTTCTCGTGGCCGGGCATGGGCCGGGCCCTGTACAACGCGATCCTCGGGCGTGACTACCCGGTGGTGATGGCGGCCAGCTTCTTCTTCGGCGTCCTGGTGCTGGCGGCGAACCTGGTTGTGGACTTGCTGTACGCGGCGGTCGACCCGCGAATCCGGAGAGCATGAGCCGCCCGGAGAGTGCTCCGATGAGCGCTCCGATGACGGGAAGTCGCCGCTCGGTCCGGCGGGAGGCGTGGCGAAGGTTCATGCGGCACCGCCAGGCGGTTCTTGGCCTCCTTCTCACGGTCTTGCTCGCGCTCACGGCTCTGATGGCGCCGCTGGTGGCCCCGCATGACCCGGACGAACAGACGGATATCGTGGCGACGCGCTATCAGCCGCCGTCGGTCGAGCACCCGATGGGCACGGATCGGTTCGGGCGCGACGTCTTCAGCCGGGTCGTCTACGGGGCGCGGATCAGCCTGATGATAGGATTCCTCGCGGTTGCGATCGCGATCAGCATCGGAACGGCCGTGGGCGCGATCGCCGGCTTTCTGGGCGGGTGGCTCGATACGACGCTCATGAGGGGCGTGGATCTCCTGTTGAGCTTTCCCCGGCTCGTGCTGCTGATCACGCTAGTGGCGCTCTTCGAGCCGTCGATCGCGCTGATTACGCTGGTGCTCGGGCTGACCGGCTGGATGGGAACCTCCCGAATCGTCCGCGGACAGGTGCTCACCGTGCGCGAGATGGAGTACGTGACGGCGGCGCGCGTACTGGGGTTCGGACAGGCCCGCATCCTCGTCCGCCACATCCTCCCGAACGTCCTGACACCGGTCATCGTCGCCGCCACTCTAGGGATAGGCAACACGATCCTCGCCGAAGCGGCGCTCAGCTTCCTCGGCCTCGGGGTTCAGCCGCCGACCGCCAGCTGGGGCAACATGGTCGCGTCCGGCCGGGACACGATGCTGAACGCCTGGTGGATCACGACGTTCCCGGGGCTGGCGATCGTGCTCACCGTCATGAGCTTTAACCTCGTGGGCGACGGGCTGCGCGATGCCCTCGACCCGAGACACGTCGTGTGACGGATAGGCCCGTGTCGTGACGGGCGAGCCGCTCCTGGAGGTGCGGAGCCTGCGCACGTACTTCGCGACCGAGCAGGGGGACGCGCGCGCCGTGGATGGCGTCTCGTTCGAGGTGCGTGAAGGCGAGACGCTGGCGCTCGTCGGGGAATCGGGCTGCGGAAAGTCCGTCACGGCGCTCTCCATCCTGGGTCTGGTTCCCGAGCCGCCGGGCCGCGTCCTTCCTGGTTCGAGTGTGCGGCTGCGAGGAGAGGAGTTGGTCGGCGCGAGCGAGACGAGGCTCCGCGAGATCCGGGGAGGCGAGATCGGCATGATCTTCCAGGAGCCGATGACCAGCCTGAACCCGGTGTTCACGGTCGGTAACCAGGTGTCCGAGGCGATCCGGGAGCACCAGTCGTTCGCCCGGCGCCCGGGGGAGAGCCGCTCGGCCGCGATCCGGCGGACGACGATCGAGTGGCTCGGTCGCGTGGGGATCTCCGAGCCCGAGCTGCGCCACGGCTACTACCCCCACCAGCTCTCCGGCGGCATGCGGCAGCGCGTGATGATCGCCATGGCGCTCTCGGCGCGCCCGGCCGTGTTGATCGCGGACGAGCCGACGACGGCGCTCGATGTCACCGTCCAGGCGCAGATCCTCCGCCTTCTGGCCTCGCTGCAGGAGGAGTTGGGAACCGCGATCCTGCTCATCACTCACGACCTGGGAGTTGTCGCGCAGACCGCCGACCGGGTGCTGGTCATGTACGGCGGACAGATCGTGGAAGAGGCCCCGGTCGCCCCGCTGTTCCGCGAACCGCGGCATCCGTACACCGAGGGCCTCCTTCACGCCGTCCCCGACCTGTACCGGCGGCGGGCCCGGCTGGCTGAAATCCCGGGGAGCGTGCCGCACGCCGCGGCCTGGCCGGAGGGATGCCGTTTCCGGCCCCGCTGCCCGTACGCCTGGGAGCGTTGCTTCGAGCCGCCTCCGCTCGTGGCCGGCAGCGCCGAGGGTCCGGCCCGCCAGGATCGCTGCTGGCTCGAGGAGGAGCCGAAGCGACGGGCGGGCGCCGGCTTCGGGGTGGCCGTGAGGCCCGCAGGTAGCCCGTGAGCTCCGGAGGGAACGTCATTCTCGAGGCCAGGGGGCTCACGCGGCGCTATCCGGCTGGGCGTCAGGCCGAGACAACCGGGAGCGTGCGGGCGGTGGAGGGCGTCTCACTCCGGATCCGGGAGAGGGAAACCCTCGCCCTGGTCGGCGAGTCGGGGTGCGGCAAGAGCACCACGGCGCGTCTCCTGCTCGGGCTCGAGCCGCCGTCGGCTGGGGAGGTACGCTATCGCGGCCGCGAGCTGGGGGCACTGTCGGCGGCGGAGATGCGGGTTTTCCGGCGCTCGGTCCAGCTGGTCTTTCAGGATCCTTTCGCTTCCCTGAACCCGAGGCTCACCGTCGGCAGCATGCTGGCGGAGGTGCTGGCGGTACACGAGCTCGTGCCCCGCGCCAAGCGGCCGGAGCGCATTGCGGAGCTGCTGAAGCTGGTGGGGCTCGACGCGGACGCGGCGAACCGGTACCCGCACGAGTTCTCCGGCGGTCAGCGGCAGCGGATAGGGGTCGCGCGGGCCCTCGCCGTCGAGCCCGAGCTGATCGTCGCGGACGAGCCCGTGTCGGCGCTCGACGTCTCGATCCAGGCGCAGGTGCTGAACCTGCTGGCAGACCTCCAGGCGCGGCTCGGGCTCTCCTATCTCTTCATCGCTCACGACCTGGCCGTCGTCCGGCAGGTCGCCGATCGCGTGGCCGTGATGTACGGCGGACGAATCGTGGAGCTCGCACGGGCTGACGAGCTGTTCGCCCGCCCCCTTCACCCCTACACCAAGGCTCTCCTCGCGGCGGTACCAAGCCTGCGCCCCCCCGAGGCGCGGCGCAGGAACGCGGATCCGTCGCTGCCGGAAGGAGAGGTCGTGGACGCCCCTTCCTTCGGCTGTCCCTTCTATCCGCGTTGTCCAAGTCCGGCCAAGGATGGGGAGTGCGTCGCCGCGCTTCCGGCGCTGGAGGAGCGCAGGGCCGGACGTTGGGTGCGCTGCGTCAAAGCGTGAGGCGCCCGCGGGAGGGTCTCGACGGAGCGCTTGCGGGCGGCCTCAGCAGCCCGCCCAGGGGTCGGTGGAGCGACTTGACAGCCTCCGAAGGCCGCTCTTAGCTTGCGCCGCCTATCGCCTCGCCGGGCGGCACGCCCGGCCAGCATCGCCTGCGGGTAGCCAAGGCAGTCGGAGGTGACCTTGAACAGCTTTCTAGCGACAGCGTTCTGGCTCGTACAGGAGGCGTCACCCACGCTCGGTGGGGGACAGGAGTTGCACCTGGGCGAGATCTGGGAGTCCGGGGGCTTCATGATGTGGCCGCTCGGCTTCTGCATGGCCGTCGGCTTCCTGATCATCTTCTGGAAGTTCATCGACCTCCAGGTGAAGTCGACCCGCACACGTGCCCTTCTCTCCGATGTGGACGAGCTGGTAGCTCACGGGCGCCTACGCGAGGCCCTCTCTCGCTGCGAGGACTCCCAGGCGCCAGCCGCCGCGATCCTGGAGGCAGGTCTTAAGCGACACGAAGAGGGCACCGAGAGAGTCATTCAGGCGATCGAGAACGCCGGCGCGATCCAGATCGCCGAGCTGGAGAAAGGCCTCGTCTGGCTGGCCACGCTGGCGAATGTCGCGCCGCTGCTCGGCTTCCTTGGAACCGTGATCGGGATGATCCAGGCGTTCCAGGCGATCGAGATCGCGGGCGAGGTGGAGGCCACGCTCGTGGCGGGCGGGATCAAGGTGGCCCTGATCACGACGGCGACCGGTCTGGCGATCGCCATCCCGATCAACATCGCGCACAACTACTTCGTGACGCGAGTGGACAGGCTCGTGATCGACATGGAGGAGAGCGCGCAGAAGATGATCGACGCGCTGCACGAACAGGAGGCTGCGGCCCGCGCCGCTTCGTGACGGCGGCCGAGCCCCGCCGTGGTCGGGGGCCGTAGCGTACGGATTGATCAAAAGAAAGCCCGGCGTCGCCGGGCTTTCTCGTTCCCCCACTCACCCGTCCCGTCTACGGGTTCCAATCGCTCGTTTCCAGCTGAAGCGGCCCGTATCGTTGCCGGAACCCTCTCTTTCTGCTTAGGTTTGCGAGTCCGCCCGGCCCGGCCGGAGCGGGGCTCCCTGCAGCGAGGGTCTTCGTCACCAGCAAGAGCGAGGCTCACCATGCGCACTGAGGGTCCGTGTTCCTGGTGCTCGGCCCGCCGGCGCGTACTTCTCCGGCGGCTTCCTTTCGGTTTCCTTATCCTCTTCCTCCCGCTTCTCTTGCTCCCGGCCCGGGCT